>JAMQPH010000364.1 GCA_023717605.1 Pyrinomonadaceae bacterium | reverse complement strand
AACTCGGCCCATAGAAAATGCATCGACCCGCTTTGGCTGGCGCGCGGGCTACCTGCTTGCCGCGTTTGGCATCTACATGGCTGACCAGGCAAGCAAGGCCTGGGCAGTGCGTGCGCTTCGTTTCGGTGATGTTCGTACCGTAATCAATGGCTTCCTGGATTTTGTTTATACCGAGAATAGAGGCATCGCTTTTGGCCAGTTACAGGAAGGCGGGTCTTTTGGGCGCTGGTTCTTTGTCGTTCTGGCGCTCGCCGCGTCCGTCGCTGTGCTCTACTACTTCTTGCGGACGCCGCGCAATGACGATCGTATCCTGGGTGCGTGCGCGTTGCTGCTGGCAGGCATTACCGGAAACCTGACTGATCGTGTGCGACTCGGCTATGTTATCGATTTTATCTCGGCGCACGCCGGCTCGTATCATTGGCCCACGTTCAACGTCGCAGATGCCAGCATCTGCGTGGGAGCTGGCCTGTTAGCCTACGATTTGATTCTTGAAGGGCGAAGAGAGAAGAGGACTGTGGTTAGTTAGTAGTCAGTTGTTCTTTGTTCTTTGTTCTTTGTGCTCTCAGGATGCGAGAAGACATACAAAGTACTAAGCACAAAGGACAAAGAACAAAGAACTACTGACAAGTTTTTTATGTATCCAGAACTGTTTCGCATCGGCAACTTTCCCATTAACACCTACGGCGTGTTTCTCGCGCTCGCTTTTCTCTGCGCCATCCTGATCACGGTCAAACTCGCCGCGCACGATGGATTACCTCGCGAAAAGATATACGACTTGAGCCTCTGGATGCTCCTGGCCTCACTTGTCGGCTCGAAGCTCCTGATGCTCATTGTCGAGCCCGAGTATCGGGAGAACCCGATGCAGTTGCTTTCGCTCGACTTCCTCCGTTCGGGCGGAGTTTTCTATGGTGGGCTGATTGGCGCCATTCTCGCCGGCTACTTTCTAATGCGTCGTTACAACCTGCCCTGGTGGAAAACCGCCGACGCCTGCGCACCCGGAATCGCCATCGGAAATTTCTTCGGACGCCAGGGTTGTTTTGCGGCAGGCTGCTGCTGGGGAATTCCCACTTCCTTGCCCTGGGGAGTGAAGTTCACGGAGTTGGGTCACCAGATTACCGGTGTCCCTATTGACGTACATCTTCACCCGACGCAGCTCTACGAGTCGTTCGCAATGCTGATCGTGTTCCTCTTTTTGCTGTGGCTGCACAAGCACAAACAATTTAACGGACAAGTAATACTCTCTTACGCCCTGATCTACTCGGTCATCCGTTTCTTGATTGAGTTCGTTCGCGACAACAAGCGCAACGATCTTCTGGGTTTGACATCCTTAACTGGTCTCTCCACATCTCAGTTGCTCAGCATTCTCATCGGTATCACAGCGCTGGTGCTGCTGGTTATTCGGTGGCGCAAGTCGAGCACAATCGCCAAGACCGACGATCGGGTTGCGTCCACTGCCGCGCATGCATAAATTCAGTGAGTTGAACTAACTCTTTAGAACAGGACTCTTACCAGTGAAATCATTGGCTTGCTTGTTTGCGATCGGAAGTCTGTCGGTCACTCTGGTGACACTTGCCCACTCAACGGCGGTGCAACCGCCGGCCGCCCCTCAAACCGAGGAGCACCTGCGTAACATCAAGCAGCTAACCTTTGGTGGTGAAAACGCCGAAGCCTATTTTTCAGCGGACGGTCGAAAGCTCATTTTTCAGTCCACGCGCGACGGCCGCGAGTGTGACCAGATTTATACGATGAATGTAGATGGCTCGACCGCAAAAATGATTTCGACCGGCACCGGACGCACGACGTGCTCCTATTTCTTTCCCAACCTGGGCCGCGTCCTCTACTCGTCGACTCATCTGGGCGGAACCGCCTGCCCGCCGCGCCCTGACTTTTCCAAAGGCTATGTGTGGGCCATCTACCCCAGCTATGACATTTTCATTGCCCGCCCAAACGGTACGGAGATCCAGCAACTAACCAAAACTACCGGCTACGATGCCGAGGCGACGATATCGACGAACGGTAAGAAGATAGTTTTCACCTCAATGCGAGATGGCGATCTCGATATTTACACGATGGATGCAAACGGCCGAAATGTTCGCCGCTTAACCAATGAACTCGGGTACGATGGGGGACCGTTCTTTTCACCGGACGGCAAGCAGATCGTCTATCGCGCGCATCACCCGCAAACCGAAAAGGACAAGACTGATTATCAAAGCCTGCTCAAAGACAACCTGATCCGTCCCAGCACGCTTGAGCTGTGGGTCATGAATGCCGACGGTTCTAACAAGCGGCAAGTCACTCGTAACGGTAAAGCGAATTTCGCCCCTTATTTCTTCCCGGACGGTAAACGAATCATCTTTTCGTCAAACTTGAATGACCCCAAAGGGCGGGATTTCGATCTCTACAAAATCAACATCGACGGTTCAGGGCTCGAGCGCATCACATTCAACGACACCTTTGATGGTTTTCCAATGTTTTCGCCTAACGGAAAGCAAATTGTATTTGCTTCAAACCGCAACGCGAAGGCTCGCGGCGAGACGAATGTATTCATTGCTGATTGGGTGGAGTAAAGCAGATGCCGGGTGTCAGGTACCAGGTATCGGATAGATATCAGTTGTAAGCTCTCAAGTTAGCAGCAGGGTGTTCACGCTGGATGGCTCGAGGTCGGGAAGGGTGGTTTACCCCCGCTCAAGCTTAGTAGCCTCACAACATGGGACGCAGGTATAAGCTAGGTAGTTAATATGAACAACACACTATTCAGTCGTAGATTTTTATCTCCCCTTCTTAGCATCGCGATATCGGTCGCGGCACTTGCACAGCAACCGGCGTCCCAAATTACGCCCAGCGCGGAGCGACTGCGTTCCCATGTTACATATCTTGCCTCCGATGCACTCGAAGGCCGGCGCACGGGAACACCTGGCGCGGACGGCGCGGCCCAGTTCATAGCTGGGGAGTTTGTCCGCCTGGGACTGAAGCCCGGTGCTCCGTCTGCCCGCACGCCGCGCACCAGAGGCGAAGGCCAATCCAGATTCCTGCAGCGATTTCCGTATGTCGCCGGCGTTGAACTCGGCAAGAACAACGTGATGCAGTTGATTCCGCAAACGTCAATCCAGCCAGCCGGAGGTGCCGGAACCGCGACTGCCGTTCTTGACTTTCGCGCCGGCGACGACTGGATGCCCTTGGGGTTCTCCTCAAACGGCCGTGTCGTTGATGCGCCGCTTGCTTTCGTGAACTACGGTATCACTGCTCCGGAGTTGAACTATGACGATTACGCCGGTTCACGAGTCGCCGGATACATTGCGGTGGCATTCTTCGGCACACCCGACGGAGATAATCCGCACGGCACGTTTAGTCGCTACGAAGATTTGCGTTTCAAAGCAATTGCGGCGCGCAACGCTGGAGCGAAAGGATTGATCGTCATCGGGCGCGAGGCGAATTTCAAAGACGACCCTCTGTCGCGACTTCGTTACGACCACAACACCAGCGATGCGGGCTTACCGGTAGTTGCTGTCTCAAGACAAAGCGCGGAACGAATTCTGAAGGCCGGCGGACTGGTAAATTCAATTTCCGAACTTGAAACTGCAGTCCGCGAAATGATTGCTACGTCTAAAAAGTTGGGTCCGACCAGTGGGCGGGACAAGACCCTTGAAGCCAGGCTGCTTGATTCCGTGAAGCTAACTCTTCAAGCAGACATAAATCGCCGGGAGGTCGCTGCCGCAAACGTCATCGGCATTCTCGAAGGTTCGGATCCAAATCTGAAGAACGAAGCCATCGTGATTGGCGCCCACTATGATCATCTGGGTCGTGGCGGCGCTGGCAGCCTCGCCCAACGCGAAGGCGAAGTGCATCACGGCGCAGATGACAATGCCTCCGGCACTGCGGGCTTGATCGAACTGGCACGTCTTTTTTCAACCCAGCGTCCCAAACCGCGTCGAACGATCATCTTCGCGGCTTTCAGTGGTGAGGAAGAAGGACTCCTCGGTTCAAACTACTACGTCAACCATCCGGTGATCCCGCTCGCCAACACCGTCGCCATGATCAACATGGATATGATCGGCAGAATGAAGGACCGGAAACTCGTGATCGGAGGCGTGGGTACCGCGCCGGAGTGGACAGCGATGATCGAGCAGGCCGACGTTTTACAGGGCATGACTGTCTCTCCGAGTTCTACGGCCCATCCTTCAAGCAGCCTGCCGATGGTGGTTGGGGCCAATGGCCGGACGGTTGTCGGCAGCGACGTCAGCAAACAGTTTCTGCTCACCTTGAACGAAGATGGCTTTGGCCCGAGCGATCATTCCTCGTTCTACGCCAAGCAGATCCCCGTCCTCTTCTTCTGGACCGGGACACATGTCGACTATCACAAACCGTCTGATACTGCGGAGAAGATTAATTACGACGACGAAGTCCGCATACTCGCAATGGTGGCCCGCATCATCCGTGAGGTCGATGCGAGCGACAAACGGCCCGCATACCAGGTAGCGAAAAGCGTCGCCACGGGACGCTCGGCCGGTTTTCGCGTTTACTTAGGCACCATACCTAACTACGCTGACTCGAGTGACGGTTTATTGTTGGACGGAGTGCGTGATGATTCCCCGGCGGCACTGGCGGGACTTAAAGCCGGCGACAGGATTGTGAAGATGGCTGGGCGCGACGTGCACAATGTCTACGATTACACGGCCGCGTTAGGCGAAATGAGAGCCGGTCAGGAATATGAAGTGGAAATCGTGCGCGGTACCGAGCGCTTGAAATTGAAGCTCACGCCCGCAGCGAGGAAATAAAAAGCGAAGGGGGGAAGAGGGGAAAAGGGTAAACGGGGAATAGGAAGGAATACAACTAATAGCCTCGGGCTCTCCCTAATTACCTCTTTCCCATTTCCCCTCTTCCCCCAAGGGTTTACCACCGAGGCTCGCGTTCGTAGCGATCTCCGCCGCGATCACCACCGCCGCCACCGCGATAACCTCCACGGTCGCCACCGTAATTGCCTCGGCCACCGCGGTCCGCTCTCGGCTTAGCTTCATTGACTGTCAAATTACGACCGCCAAAGTCCTTGCCATTAAACTGCTCAATCGCCGCCGCCGCTTCTTCGGGGGTGGCCATTTCGACAAAGGCAAAACCGCGTGAACGTCCGGTTTCGCGGTCTTCGATTACGGAAGCTGACTCCACGGTACCTGCTGCTGAGAAAGCCTCTTTCAGTTCCTCGCTCGTAGTACGGAACGAGAGATTGCCGACATAGAGTTTTGTAGCCATGACTAATTCTTATCCTTCAGATAGGGCGAAGCGCGGGTAAAGTGGAATCGCAAAGTCAGGCGGGGAGTTGACCCTTAGGCGAAACGCGACGGACCCGATGCTCTAACACTTACAGAGAGCGGCTTCCGACAAGTTGACAACTGCCTCACTCTCTCTTCAGCCGAACGTCGTCGCTTTACGGTCGCGGACAGGCGCAGTCACCGTCGCTGCGCGAGAGTAGGAAACTAAATCCAAAAATATACGAGAAGAGGTTGCCAGCGCAAGAGAAAACAGGCGTTCCCAAAAGGACGGCTCAAGCCCCGCGAATTTGCCATTTCCTCTGATTGCCTGCCTCTGCAGTTTTAGCTTATATTGCTTGCTTCTCTGTATTCCAAACCGACCGCGCCGAACGAAAGGCTTAAGCTGAAATATGCCTAAACGTGTTCCTATCACTGTCGCCCATGGCGACGGCATCGGGCCCGAGATCATGGCCGCTACGCTTCATATCCTACAGGGGGCCGGGGCCGAACTCGATATTGAAACAATAGACATCGGCGAGAAGGTTTATCTCGCCGGCAACAGCTCAGGCATTGAGCCCAGTGCCTGGGAATCGCTGCGCCGCACAAAGGTTTTTCTCAAGGCTCCGATCACCACGCCCCAGGGCGGCGGCTACAAAAGTTTGAATGTCACGGTGCGCAAGACCCTCGGCCTCTATGCCAACGTGCGGCCCTGCGTCTCCTACCACCCGTTTGTCGAGACCAAACATCCGCAGATGGATGTGGTCATAGTTCGTGAGAACGAAGAGGATCTGTATGCCGGTATCGAGCACCGGCAGACCCAGCAGGTGGTCCAGTGTTTAAAACTGATTTCACGCCCCGGCTCGGAAAAGATCGTGCGCTACGCCTTCGAATACGCGCGCCGAAACAATCGCCAGAAGGTCACCTGCTTCACCAAAGACAACATTATGAAGCTCACGGACGGCCTTTTTCATAAGGTGTTCACTGAGATCGCAGCGGAGTATCCGGATCTTGAAAACGAACACTGGATCGTAGACATCGGGGCTGCCAAACTTGCAGACACACCTGAAGCTTTCGATGTCTTAGTAATGCCGAACCTCTATGGCGATGTGCTTTCGGACGTGGCGGCGCAGATCGCCGGTTCGGTCGGCCTCGCAGGTTCAGCGAATATTGGCGAGCACGTAGCGATGTTTGAAGCGATTCACGGCTCTGCCCCACGGCGCGCCGGACAGAATCTGGCCAATCCATCGGGTCTGTTGCTGGGCGCCGTGATGATGCTGGTCCACATCGGCGAAACCAGCGTCGCGGAGCGGGTCCATAATGCCTGGCTGCGAACGCTCGAAGATGGTATTCACACCTACGATGTTTACAAAGAAGGTGTCAGTCGCGAGAAAGTGGGCACGAAGGAATTTGCCGATGCAGTTGTCGAGCGCGTTGGGCTGACCCCGCAAACTCTCAAGGCAGCGAAATACAAGCCGGCCGAAAGCGAGGCAACTGAAAAGAAGCAGGCTTCTCCCGCGCAGACGCGGGCGGAGAAGGACCTGGTCGGTGTGGATGTGTTTCTCGACTGGTCTGCCGCCACGGCAAACGATCTGGGCAACTCGCTTGTCGGTTTGAACGGAAATGGTCTGAAGCTCGAGATGATGAGCAATCGCGGCGTGAAGGTGTGGCCCGGTGGCCACTCAGAAACTTTCTGCTCAGATCATTGGCGCTGTCGCTTCCTATCTGAACTTAACGGCGGCACGGTTACACACCGACAGATCGTTTCCCTGCTTGAGCGTGTAGCACGCGCGGGCTTCGACTTTATCAAAACTGAAAACCTTTACACCTTCGATGGCGAACGTGGGTATTCCCTGGATCAAGGCGCGTGAATTTCGGATTGCGGATTGCGGATTGCGGATTTTTAGGTTGGTCAGCTTGAATATTTTAGGGTGGAGGGGCAGCGGCAATGGCAAAGAAGCGAAATCCGAAATCCGAAATCCGAAATTCGAAATCTCTCGTGGCGGTCATCATGGGAAGCAAGTCCGACTGGGAGACGATGCGTCATACAGACGAGATGCTGACGCGTTTCGGCGTCCCGCATGAGTGTCGCGTGATATCCGCGCACCGGACGCCCGAGTTGGCCTCAGCTTTTGCCTCAAATGCGCAGGCTCGCGGCACCGAAGTGATTATCGCCGCTGCCGGTGGTGCAGCTCATCTGGCTGGCGTGATTGCCGCGCATACAACCCTGCCGGTTCTGGGTGTGCCGATGAAGAGTGACGCACTGAACGGCATGGATTCCCTGCTCTCCACCGTGCAGATGCCTGCGGGCGTTCCGGTCGGGACTCTTGCGATTGGAAAACCCGGAGCCACCAATGCGGCGCTTTTCGCAGTGGCGATACTGGCCAATAGCCGGCCCGAACTGCGCGAAAGGCTGCGTCAGTTTCGTGTAGATCAGGAGAAGCAAGTTCGCGAAGCCATCCTCGAATAGCCGCTAATCACTCAACAACGCGCAGGTGCTTACCGGCTGGCTCCGAAATCCGGCAGTTGGTCAGCTTGATTCCGGAAGTTTGGAGCTCAACCTTCAGGTTGCCGCTTCGTGGACCACGAACTAAAGTTTGAACGGTAAAACTAACCAACTACCCCAAATCAGTGTAGAACTGGTCGGAGAAGCTATTCGTTACGATGTACGTGGGATTGGCAAGTCGTCACGACCCACAGGGCCTTTCTCACATGGCGATGACCTACACGGCCTCCTAGAATTTCTGGGGGTAAAGCGAGCACATGTGGTTGCCCTATCTGTTGGCGGCGCTATCGCGATTGATTTCACTCTCGGGCACCCCGACTTCGTCGATCACTTGATTCTGGCTGCGTCTGGATTGAGTGACGATGCGAAAGCCCAGGCAAACATGCAGGGACGTTCAATGCTCGCAGACATGACAAAAAAGCAGGGACTCGAGCAGGTGATTCCGTTGATCCTTGACGCTCCGTTTGTGATCACCAAAGAAAACACAGCGGCCCGCGAGAAGATAAGGACGATCTATTTGGAGAATCGCGACGTTTTCGAGAATGGGTTTCCACTCTATTCGCTCTGGCAACCGGTTCAGCCACCGGCGAGTGCGAGGCTATCTGAGATTCATACGCCAACCCTGATCATCCGAGGCGACAAAGACAACCCTGCCTACATAGCTTTGACTGACAAGGTCGGCCGCGGCATTAACAGTGCCAGAACAGTTATCATTCCGGGAGGTACGCACTTCATCAACCTGGACAAGCCGAAAGAGTTCAATCGAGCTGTGCTGCAATTCCTCGGGGTGAGTAGCTCGTGACTGCCATTCCGATTCCGCATATGAAAAAGCTGGTTATCTATGGTCTTGTCTATGGTCTGTGCGGCGGGCTGCTGATTGTCGCACTTAGACTTATCGAGTATCGCTTTCTCGTATTAGAGCATTCAGTAGAGATTTACGGTGGCTTGATCGCACTGGTGTTTGCCATCCTGGGTATCTGGCTCGGTCTCAAGCTCACGAGGAAAGAAGAAGTGGTCGTCATTAAGGAAGTTGCGGTCCTAACGACCCAGCCATTCGCTGTCAACCAAGTGAGGTTGCGCGAGCTATCGATCACCAGGCGCGAGCTGGAGATACTCGAATTAATCGCACAGGGCATGAGCAATCGTGAGATCGCCGAAAAACTCTTTGTAAGTGAGAACACGGTGAAGACGCACTCCAGCCGCTTGTTTGACAAACTGAGCGCCAAACGAAGGACGCAGGCGGTGCAGATTGGCAAGGAACTCGGACTCATTCCGTAGGGACAGTAGGCAGGTGGCAGACGCAGGAGGCAGGAAAACCTTAGCGTTCACCGCTTCAACTATCGAAATATGTGGCGTTGCACCAAAGGCGCATCATGTCGGAAATTCGTATTGGCAAATCTGAAGACAAGGAAGCCATTCAGCGAATTTACGAAGTGGTGGTTGGATCTCAGGCTAATCACGACGAGGCGCGTTGGGATCGCTTAATAGAGCGCGGCGGTTTGGTCGTCGCCACCGAAGAAGGCCGGATTGTCGGCTTCGGCGGCATTGATGTACGTGCCGCGGACCAAGTGAAGTGGCTGTATCTTCTTCCCCAACACCAGGGGGCCGGATTGGGGTCGGAGCTCCTGCGTCGACTGGAAAGCATCGGATGGGAGGCGGGGCTTGATTCATTAAGAGTGCACTCCGCACCGGGTGCGGTGAATTTTTACCGGGGGCATGGCTACAGACTTGTCGAGACAACGGGACAAATGGATCACGATCACGAAGGTGTCGAGATGATGAAAGAGCGTCCGTAAAGTGGACAAGTTAATTGCTGTGGCAACTCAAAGCGCTCCAAGTCTGTTGAGAGCTTTCTTAACACTCACACGAAAGTAGTATTTTCCGCGTGAACCCAAGAAATCATGCCAAAGTATGACGACACGAAGGGCCGGAGGACAGTAGTTTCACACCTGTTCGCCAAATCCTGTTAGCTGAGGAGAGATTCCAATGAAGAAAACTGTTTTGACCTTCGGACTGATTTCCGGTGTTGTGTCGTCCGTCCTAATTCTAGTTCACGCGGTTCTCCATGACCGGATCGGTTTTGACAAAGGAATGGTGGTTGGTTACACCGGAATCGTGCTTTCCTTTCTACTGGTGTTTTTTGGGGTCCGCTCTTATCGCGAAAATGTAGGCGGTGGCCAGATCACTTTTGGCAGGGCGCTGAGTGTCGGTCTTCTCATCACGCTCATTTCGTGTGCGTTTTACGTGGTCACCTGGGAGATCGTTTACTACAACCTGATGCCCGATTATATGGAAAAATATACCAACTACATGGTAGAGCAGTTACGAGCTTCGGGAGCCAGCCAACAGCTAATCGACGCAAAGATGCAGGAATTGAGCGGAATGAAGGCGTGGTTGGACAACCCCTTGATTCTTGCGGCCATTGCCTTCGTAGAGCCGTTCCCGATCGGGTTGATTATTAGTCTCATTTCGGCGGCGATTTTGAGAAAGCGCAGACCGTCTAGCGCTCAACAACTAGTCGGCGAACCCTTCGCGAGCTCTTAACGTTAAGGGGATGTCATTCGCCCGGCACCATGGCGAAAGCGCGTACCGGAAAGGTTCCGAAGTTCCTCACTTTTACCGGCACAGCAAAGAACTGAAAGCCAGTATTTGGGAGTTCGCGCAACCCGCACAAATGTTCAACGACGGGTATTCCTGCGCCCAGAAGAATTGAATGGGCCGGTCGTTGACCATCAGCCGAATCGTCAATGTTGTAAGAATCGATACCGACGAGCGCGGCTCCCGCTTCTGCCAAGAACGCTGCCGCGTCCGCTGTGAGAAACGGATGCATGCCATTTGAATAGTCTTCAGTTCTCCAGCGCATGTCCCAGGCTGTGTGAAAGAGAACGGCCTTACCTTTTACTTCCAACTGTTCCAAGATGACTGCGCTTATAGCCCGATCCTCGACCAGACTCTCCGCCGCCATCTCCAGGTTCGGAAACCTCGCCCGCTCAAGTTCACGTTCAGCACCGCTGACGTGCCGCACGACGATGCCTTCCAGATACGCCAATGATTCCAACGGGAGCGCAGCAAGGTCTTTTCCCTCGGCATAGCGATGGTACGGACTATCGAGGTACGTGCCAGTGTTTGCCACCATTTCAATCTTGCCGATGTGAAACTCGGTTCCCGAGGCGTAAACCGCTCGAGATGCTTCGCGGGTCAGATGATCGGAGATGACCGGCGCCGGCAGCCCTTTGTAGGTGATCATGCCGTGCTCGACGGTGTGGCTGAGGTCTATGAGTGTGGGAGTCATCGAAAAATAGTGCCGTTGCATCAACAATCCGAAATCCGATCACCGAGTGGTGGGGAGGATCTTAGCAAGTACTCAACCTAGTGTCATGAAGTCAGTACCACCGCGCGGTAGCGGGTGGGTGTTGTAGCTGCGCGGATAGGAGCACTCAAGTCACAGAACCGCTTGCCGTAGCCAGCGGATGCTAGCTCTCAACATTATCGAAACTGCTCAAAACCCGACTATCGTAAAACTCGGTCGGGCATATAGGCAATCAGATCAGATCAACCGCTTTTCAGTCATAGATGTCACTTGCTGCCGCGGCGAA
>JAMQPH010000362.1 GCA_023717605.1 Pyrinomonadaceae bacterium | reverse complement strand
GCGGCGTCTGCTTGATAGCCGGTTCTTTCTACTTCGTGGAAGCGGAGACCGGCCGCCCGTTGCGCTATCCGGAAGCGCAGATGAATGAAAGCGGAGGTACCGTTCAAAGTAGCGGTGACCCCCAGACACTGACCCCCGAAGGCAAAGCAGCGATAGCAGAATTTGAGTTCGTCGGTAGCGGATTTTATGTAGGTAATGGATTCGTAGTGACGAACCGGCATATCGCTCAACCTTGGAGAGCTGACGATCGTGCTCAAAGCCTGGGCAGTAGCGTCAGGGGGCAGCCGCGACTCAAAAAGCTCAACGCTTATTTTCCTGATTACCCACAACCAATTGGACTAAAGTTTAATCTGGCCGGTCAGCGAGACGACCTCGCCGTCTGTTCGCTCGACATGAAGGAGATCCCTGCTCAAATTCCGGTGCTTCCACTGGAACAAGATGAAAAGGCGGTCGAGGTTGGTAAGACGGTGGTGATGATGGGCTACCCCTCGGGGCCTGACCGCTTGCTGGCCTTGCTCGATGACGCTGAATCTCGCGGCATCCAGCAACGCTATGGCTCTTTGGATTCCCTTCTCGGGTACCTCGCGCAAAACAGACGGATTCAACCCCTTACCACGCAGGGAAATATCACGGATCTTGACGTCCGGCGCATTGCTTACGACGCCCGCACGGCGGAAGGGGGATCTGGCGCGCCGCTCTTTGGGCCTTCGGGACGTGTGATTGGCGTAAATTTCGCAGTCTTCACCGAAAATGAAGCGTCAAACTTCGCGGTTCCAATTCGTTATGGGGTAGCGCTTCTCGAACGCGCCGGATGGAAGGCCCCTGCTGTCAAGGACGGCAAAGAGGCCGAAGCTGTTGCCTCCCAGCAGAATGCTCACGCCGCTCAGGCACCGGAATAGTTTGTTCTGACATCTCAAAACCTCGAAGATCACGGGAATAGCATCCAGAAATTCAGAGTTCATTCAGCCTCTCGGTTCCGGCCAAATCTGCTTAGATTTCAGGATTACCAGTTTCAAGATCCGTGTTTTAAAACCTGTTACTTTTGCCAGTTCTAAACTGATCTTTCTCCCGCAATAATCAATCTTGAGAATTGGGTACAAAGTTAAAGCTTTATGAACATTAAAAATGAACCAGTACTGCCATTCCTGCCGATGCGTCTGTTCGGGATCCAAGAAAGCGGCCCTGTCGCAAATAACACTCGTTGTTGCAGTCTTTGGGCCATAGGGATCAACAAAACGTGGCGACGCAAATATAGACTAATGCTATATTGGTCGGACTCAAGGTCGGCGGCATAACGGTTGCTGAATACCACTGGACGGTCATTAATTACTGAGGATGTGGCAACTTTTAGAGCTGCCCGGCGCAGCAAGATTGCATCATCAGAAGGAATTCAAACCAGGTTGAAAATCACCAGGAAGTACCAAACGATCAGACCTCATCCTCTAAGAGGTCCCGGAAGTACTAGCCACCTCGGCTACGTCTTTCTTTCGCTACTTCTCTTATTTTCCCCGCTGGCCCAAATTGCTTCGTCCGCCCAAACTTCTACGGGCCAGGGCGAAGTCGCTTCAGAATCCAATGCTACCCCAGGTCTGTTTCGACTTGAGAGAGTGCCTGTTATGGGTGGTGCTGAACTGATAACAATCCATGCTCGGATGGAGGGCTTGCAAAGGGAAGCAGATCAAAAATGGGTTCCTCTGGTAACAGTCTTGCGCGATACGCTCGGTGATTTGGATCCCGAGAACGATCGCCTCCGTTATCTTTGGCCACTAACTTACACGCGACCCACGATCAAACAGCGAGTTGCCGGCGCCATTCCTTTTCTTTACACGAGGGTGGGAAACAAAAAGACGGCATCCAACAAGGCGCCTCCGCCGGTGATGGATTTGGCTGCTCCCGAACGCCAAGTCTGGGAGAAGGTTTTCTGGATCGCTTTGAAGAATGTCCTGATTGATCCGTACGGCGCGGCAGCTAGGGCTTCGACCGAATCCTACCGTCGCAACATTGCCGACTATCGCAGGTCGCACATCATTCGAGCGCTTTCAGTGCTGTCGCTGTATCAGGCAATGAAGGGCCCAGCCGCTTTCTCAGATACTGAAATGGCTGACATTCAAGGCCGTCTCTTGCTTGCGGATACAGCCTTCGGCGGCCTCGTCGATGACTTGCATCTGCAGCGGTACTACGAGAAGAAACTAACCGGCGTTCGTGATCAGCGCGGCCATAACTGGGAACTACTACGCCAGCGCGCGGAAGCCGAATCGCTTCATTTCGAACCGTTGGAAATGCCGGACGGTAGCGCCACCCACGCAATGTTGTGGGTCGCAAAGACTGATCTTGCCTCGAGGCAAGGCCATCCTTATAACGGCCGATTTCTGAACATCGCCGATCCCTGGACAGACAAGCGGCTACTGAACTGGAAGGGTTATTCAGAGACCCATTACTTTGATGCTGAGGGCCGATCGGTTCCTGCGGAAACAGCCGGCGCGCGAATGGTGGAAATGATTCCGCTGGCTCTTTATGGTCTCGACAATCCTAAGATTCCGATGCTGCTCGTCGATTTCCGCGACACTCTGAATCCTAAAAAGCGCGAGATGTCCCGACGCGTTTTGGAGGATGTGACCAAGAACGTGCTGGCACTCTCCCCTTTTGGCGATTTGTCGTATTTCCTCGGCCGATCAGTGTTCGACTTCGTTACCGGCAGACGTGGCATGGACATCAACCAGCCCTCGCGGCTGCGAACGTACTCACAACTAAAACTACTCCTCTCCTTGAACGACTCTCTGAACCCGCAGCTTCGTGCTCAGATAGACGGCCGACTGGAAAAGGTTTCGCTGAACCCTATGGAAAACGACCTTGCTGTTGAAGCCAAACTTGCGAAAGGCCAGTACGAAGCGCTGATGGCTTATGCCCAGCGGGCTGACGGGCTGCCCGCTAAGCTCGACAGAGATCGCCGCGCCGAGATGGTGCCTCTCGAGCATGGCCGAACAGCCCAGGTGTTCCTGCGCGTGGCTAATATTGTCTCGTTTGGGAAATATACGCACCGAGAAAAGGCAAGCCAGGATCTGGAGGCGAGGCTGGACATTACCCGCCGTCTGTCATACCACACACGCTTACTGCGAAAAATCGGCAAGTCGTCACCTCAAGTCGAAATTGCATGGAATCTCGATGAGGTAAATCGCTCGCTGCAGTTCCTGGCCGAGCATGCCGCCGAAGCTGATTCGAACGCCGCCAGCGCTGCAGCTAGAATCTTTGCGCTAACGGAAGACAATGATACACGCCGAAGGTGTCTGGATAGTCTTTCGCGGATGAACACGCGCAGGGCCAAAGACGAACTGCTGCGCCTCTCCGAGGACAGGCGCCTCGATCCTACCTGGACAGCGGTGGTCGTTTCCTATTTGAACAGTGCCGGCACCGCAGATCCTTTGGTCTCGTCGGCTGGTAAGCCTGGCGCAAACAGAGTCGAACAACGTTAAGCATGTATTGGCTCTGTAAACACCAGCTCAGGCATTTTTCACTTCTTCTTGCGACGATAGCCCTGGCTCTTTTCGCGGCCGTGCCTGGTCTCGGACAGGCCAAGCGTATTGTGGTTATCAAGTGCGATGGCCTGCCTCCAGGTTACGTTGATAGTCTGGTGCGCGAACGTGACCCGCGAACGGGCAAGAGCCAACTTCCCTGGATCGAACATGTCTTTTATCAACGAGGTACTCGGCTCGCCAATTTCTACGTCCGCGGTCTGAGTCTGTCCGCGCCTTCATGGTCTTTGCTCGAGACGGGGCAGCATCTCCAGATCAAGGGCAACGTTGAATTTGATCGATACACCCTTCATAGCTACGACTATCTAAACTTCATTCCCTTCTTCATAGCCCGAATAGGCGGTGTCCGAGTGGACATGCCGGCGGTCGAGGTGCTCGATTCATTGTCAACTCCGATGCTTTCCGACGTCTACCCTCACCAGGAGCGTTATGTGGGCATGGGTCTGTTTCAACGCGGTGGACGCCTAATCACTTTTCAGAAGAGCCTGGAAAACAACTTCAAGCGGGGACCTAAGGAACTATTTGATGAATGGACCATGGGACTGGATCTCCGCAACGCATTTCCCGACCAATTGCTTAAGGATGTCATCGAGAAAATCGGTGACCCCAAGGTACGCTATGCAGAGCTCATGATGACGGATTTCGACCACGTGGCTCACCACAATAATGATCGCGAGTCGCACACGTTTGTCCTGAAACAGATCGATTCCAGGATTGGTAAGATCTGGACTGCAATTCAAAAGACCTCAATAGCCGATGAGACGGCGTTAATCCTGGTTTCTGACCATGGCTTCAATACCGATGAACGCGTCTATAGCCAGGGTTACAATCTTGTTAAACTACTGGGCAGTCCGGCCGGTGGAGGACATCATGTCGTTACTAAGCGCAGGCTACTACTCGACTACTCCATCAAGAGCGTCTATCCGCTGGTTCCGCTAATCACTTCGACTACCAAAGACTCCTATTACCTGAAAGGCCAAAGCACCGATTATCCGACGGCGCTACTTGATTTCGACGGAAACGAACGAGCTTCGATTCACTTGCGCGATAGTGACCTCAATTTGCTGCAGATACTGTTGATCCAACTCCAGCGTAAAGATCTGTCACCGCCGCTCCGCAAGGCCTTGATTGACGCTTTTTTCAATACGCTCGACCGAAGGCGTGTGACCTGGCAAACCGGTCTTGATGAATTGAAGGAAGAGCTGGTCGTGTTGAACCGGCGAATAGAACAGCAAAGCCAGCTTTGGGCCACGCAGCCAAAGAAGTTTTCCAAAGAGGATCTGGCAGCCGGACGCGACGACGAAGTGAAACGCATTTTCTCGCAGCTCGACCGATGGCTGGGCCATGAGAAGCGCTATGCGGAGTACGCTCGCACACTGACTAACCTGTTAGCGCTCAGGCGGGAAGAGTTCGCCCCTGGGAAACTCAAGATAGCCGATCTGATCGCAAAGAACGCAATGGGCGAACGTAACAGCATTCACCAGTTGCAAAACTACATCGTGGGCATCGCTCCCGCCGGATTGGTCCTCAAGTCTGACGGCTCGCTGAATATGGAACGGAGCTTTGTCCGGGTCGATTACTTCTCTTTGCTTCAGGATGTATCGGTAAGGAACAACGTTCAGCCCGGTGTAGGCAACCGGCCAATTGACATGATTGCCACTCGCATCTCGTCGCAGCTCGTGCTGCCTCTGCTGCCGGAGCGAGGGCTCAATCCTGACGTCGTTTGGGTAAATTGCGGGCGGGACAAACAGGCGCTGATCCTGGCTCGTGAAGATCAGCAAGGCGGTCTGAGTTTCCGCTACGTGCCGATAAAGAACCTGACGCAGGACGCGGAAGGCCGACTTCAATTCGAGGTCGTGCGCTGGCAACCGGGTTTACCGTTACACATTTTTGAGGACGATCAACTCGCCATCCCCGAGGGAGATCGGGATGCCTGGCTAAACGAGTGGCACACCGACGTTGAATGGCTTCGCGCACTACACAAAACCAGTTATTCCAACGGTTTGATCGGGCTCTACGAGGAGCTTGCCCGTCATCCGATTGAAAGACTTGCACCCGACGAACCGGGAATCTCCTCGGATGAACGTCTGGCCCGACGCCTGCTCAAACGGCAACGCGAATTGATCGAAACCGATCTTCTGTTGGTGGCCAACGATCATTGGAACTTCGATGTGAGAGGTTTCAATCCGGGCGGCAACCATGGCTCATTCTTCCGCATCTCGACCCATTCAACATTTATGCTCGCCGGCGGTGAGAAGACTAATCTACCGCGCGCCTCAGTGGTTGAGGAACCGTACGACAGTTTGAGTTTCGTCCCTACCCTACTGGCGTTAACGGGAAATTTACGGGATGATAGCCATCCCCTTCCTGTTTTGTGGGATAAAGGTTTTCGCAGGTTCCCTGGACGCGTTGTTAGGGAGATCCTTCCGGGCGCGCCGGGAACGCCGAAAATCGCCGTGACTGGAGTAGGCACATCTCCTTGATCAAATCCGGAGAAGAACGAGCCAGCGATTGGCAAAATGACGAGTTAGAAGATCTCGTCGATGAATCCGAGCCCTCCGTCTCAGGTCGTTCACGTAGTTCCTTCATCTGGCTGCAGGTTTTCGCCTTCCTCCTCGGCATTGGACTGCTGGTTTTTGTCGTAAATCAGGTTGGCGTTCAACCTATCTTCGACGCCCTGCTCCGAATTGGCTTCGGTTTCTTTCTCCTCCTCGGCATAAGCGGTCTTCGCCACATCTTTCGTACTATCGCCATGCGGGCCGCGGTACCTACCGAACACCGGCGCATTAGCTTCCCGCAAGCCTTCGCCGCTCGGCTGGGTGGAGAGGCTATCAGTTTTCTCACCTTCACCGGTCCCTTGCTGGGCGAAGCAACGAAGGTTGCGCTGCTACGGAAACGCATCCCGCTAACCTATGGCGTTCCGGCACTAGTCGTAGACAATCTGATCTACAACCTCTCGGTCGTGTTTTTCGTTTTAAGTGGTGCCTGCGTGATGCTGTTCACTTATCAGCTTCCGCCTCCCGTCTATTACGTCTTGATCGGAATAGCGGGTGTTGCAGCGCTGGGCATCGTTGCTGCGGGACTAGCTGCCAAGCGACGGATCATGCTTTTGACCTGGGCGATCGATCGACTGGCCCAACTTCGTCTCAGTCCCAAGGTCCTGATTAAACGTCGTCATCACATTCACCATCTCGAGTCGAAGGTTTACGATTTTTACAAACATCATCCGGCGGCGTTCTTCGGGATGATCGCTTGCGACTTATTGGCGCACGTGTCCAGTGTGGTTGAGGTTTACGTGACACTCGGCATGCTGGGCTATGATGCTCGAGTAGCTCAGGCATACGTAATAGAGTCGCTGACCAAAGTCATCAACTTCGCATTCGCTTTTGTGCCGGGCACAATTGGAGTCTATGAAGGCGGCACAGAAGTTATTTTGCGGGCCCTCGGTTTTGCAGCCGCTACCGGTGTGGCTCTGGCGCTGGTACGCAAAGCAGGAATCGTTTTCTGGACCTCAATCGGGCTCCTGGTTCTAACCTGGCGAACGGCCCCCAATGCCTGGGCGCGGCTCCTTGATCGCAGTCCCTATCTACGAAAACTCATGGACAGTCTGGTTCTCTCAAACATCGCACATCGCCCTGCGCGCACCGCGGTCAGTATCCTGGGCACCGCCGTGGGCGTTCTGTTAATTGTCTTTACAGTCGGGTTGGCCCACGGAGTCCTGCACGAACGCGGCAAACGCGAGGCGAATATTGGCGCCGAAATAATGGTGCGAGCGCCGGGATCGCTCGGGCTGGGGAGTTCGTCTTTCGGCCTGCCGGTTTCGCGCGCGGTTGAAATAAGCAAGATCGAGGGTGTGCGTGCCGCTACACCCCTGGGCCAGAAGCTTGATAGCAGCGACCGGGGATTCGGGACGCGTCTTATCGACGGTATTGATTTTGAAAGTTACTCCCAGCTTACGGACCTTAAGATCCGCGAGGGCTCGCCTTTAACGGCAGGTGATCAAGCGATCGTCGATCCCGTGTGGCAACAACAGAGAAACGCGACGGTCGGATCCACCGTGCAGATCTTTGAACGGCCTTTCACGATTGTCGGTGTTTACGAACCCCCGGGAGGCGGTCGCATCAAAATCCCCCTATCCACGATGCAGGACCAGGAAGGCGTTGAGGGAAAGGCATCAGCGATTCTGATCGCATGTACTGACCCGGCAAAACAGGAAGAAGTGGCCGCGCGTATTCGAGAAAACTTTCCGGATGATCAGATCATTTTCACACGCGACTTGCCCGAACTCTACGCGTCGGGCGTGCCGGCCCTAAACGTCTTCATCAAAGTGGTCGTCGGAGTTGCGGCATCGATCAGTATGCTGGTAATCCTGCTCGCAATGTACACGACGGTCACTGAGAGAACTCGCCAGATTGGCATTCTCAAAGCGTTGGGGATGTCGAAAACATCGATCGCCTGGGTGATCGAAAAGGAAGCAATCCTGGTTAGCCTGCTGGGTGTGACCGTAGGTGTACTGCTGACTTTTGCTGCCCGCTTTGCGGTGATGCGCGTGACGACTTTGACAGTTGAAATCGAACCCCGCTGGATTCTCATTTCTCTTCTGGTGGGCCTTCTTGGCGGCAGCCTCGGTGCTCTTTACCCTGCCCTGCGCGCCGCCCGCCAAGACGCAGTAGACGCCCTCAGCTACGAGTAGTGAGTACTGATAACATCAGACGCTTGAGTCCTCTAGAGTTCGAGCGGACTCTCTACACCCTTACCGCCTTTATTAAGAACGTGCGTATAGATCATCGTCGTCGCCAGATCAGCATGCCCGAGCAATTCCTGAATCGTGCGGATGTCATAGCCGCTTCCAACAGGTGCGTGGCGAATGAGTGACGCAAGGTATGGCAACTCGCCCGCTTTGTGATGCCCGCCTGCCTGATCGCTCGCGCAACCACACGCTGGAATCTATCCTCGGAACTGTGGTGCCGCCGCATCACACCCGTGCGCGGATCTTTCGAGAGCTTAGTCGAGGGGAAGACATACTGCCATAGCCAATCAGTAGGTGCTGACGGGTACTTGCGTTCTAAAGCGTAAGGGAGGTAAACGGCTCCGTGACCAACACGGACATCATCGTCGTGCTGCAACTTTACCCGGGCAAGATGTCGCTGAAGCGGCTCGATTAAAGGTTGCGGCAAGATGGTGCGCCGGTCCCGTTCACCCTTGCCGTCCCGCACGGTGATCTGTTTGTATTGGAAATCGAGATCTTTAACCCGCAGGCGTACACACTCCATCAGTCGGAGACCTGCACCATACAGCAGCGAAGCCATCATCAAGTGTGTGCCGTGAA
>JAMQPH010000340.1 GCA_023717605.1 Pyrinomonadaceae bacterium | reverse complement strand
GCCGAGTTGCTGCTTCAGCAGCCGGAGGGAGAGATAGCAAGAATTCTTTTTGAGTATGGCGAGGAGCGGCGCTCGCGCCGCATTGCCAAGTGGATCGTTGAAAGTCGCGAGCGAGGGGAGCCGATTCAAACAACCAAAACCCTGGCTGAGCTAGTGCAACGCGCCGTCGGCTATGGCAAATCCAGGGCTATCCATCCGGCAACGCGAACCTTCCAGGCCTTGCGTATAGCAGTCAATCGCGAGCTCGAGGGGCTGGATCAATTTGTTGCCTCAGCGATAGATCTTTTACAACCGGACGGACGATTCGTAGCGATTAGTTTCCATTCGCTAGAGGATCGAATTATCAAGCAGGAACTCCGCCGGCTCTCCGGATACTGCCAGTGCCCGCCACGAGTTCCTGTTTGCTCATGTGGCGCCCGGCGAGCAGTTGAAATCCTAACAAGGCGTCCGGTTGTTCCTGATGATACCGAGGTAGAGCGGAATCCGCGTGCGCGTAGCGCAAAGTTGCGGGCTTGCCGGAAACTCTCTTAAACATGACGAGTGTCCCAAGAGTTTTCCACTCGTCCGATAATGTCTAGCCCCGAAAGCTGGAGCCCACAAATGCAAAGACTTCCTTCTGAACAGCGAAACACGCGTGTCCGTCGTGAGCGTGACGTTCGCGCGCTGTCCCGTCTGGTACTGCTGCTTGGCTGTGGCCTTGTGTTGGCGTTCGGCTTTGTATTGGCTGCGCGGCAGCATTTTGCGGGGATTCAATTTGGGTACCAGAGCGAGAGTTTGCGCAAAGAACGGCAGCAGCTACTGGCTGAGCAACAGCAACTCCTGCTTGAGAAGGAACAAGTATCAGCTCCGGCTCGGTTGGAATTTGCGGCGCGTCAGTTAGGACTGAAGCCGTTGAAGGCCGGTCAGGTTGGAACTCAGAGGGCGAACGAACAGAGACGGCCTCCCCTGGCTACGGTTCTTGTTAATCCTGCCGCTTCGCTCAATCGTTAGCAGTCCGGCTAAAACTACGCCATCCTCGGCGACGTCGGTTGATGCTGTTCCCTG
Organism: Pyrinomonadaceae bacterium; assembly: GCA_023717605.1. GTDB lineage: Bacteria > Acidobacteriota > Blastocatellia > Pyrinomonadales > Pyrinomonadaceae > PSRF01. The sequence continues at coordinate 25,134 of JAMQPH010000340.1, read as the reverse complement.
GCGGTATTTGTTAGAAGGGATCCATTTCGGGAAATGTTGGCAAGCCTTTCCGCTGAATCAAAAACTCGCCCCGACGCTTCAATACGCCGCGCGCTTTTTGTCGCGGCGATTATCGTCTGTTGGATGCTGGTGATCAGTCTCCGTCTGGTCTACTTGCAGATTTCCGACCACGACAGGCTGGTTGAACGCGCGCAAAGGCAGCAGCAATTTGCCCTGGAGACAGGACCCGAACGTGGACAACTTCTCGACCGGCACGATCGTGAGCTTGCACGCAGCATTCAAACCGTATCCATCTTCGTCGATCCGGAAGAACTTGAAACGCCCGGCGACATCGCCTGGGTTGCCACTCGGGTGGCTTCCGTGCTCAACCTGGACGAAAAGAGTCTGGTCGGCGACCTTGAGCAGGCAAAGAATAGTGGTCGCAGATTTCTATGGCTCGCGCGGCGGTTGTCTACCGATCAGGCAGAAAAGATCCGCGGCCTGGCCTTGCCCGGCGTTCATTTTCGGACAGAACCGAAACGCTTCTACCCCAACGGTTCACTGGCTGCACATGTGCTGGGCTTTGTCGGACTTGATGGCGCCGGACTGGGTGGAGTGGAACAGGTCTATAACGAAAAGGTTAGCGGTGAAGCTGGAAAACTCTTCGTAGAGAGGGATTCAACTGGCGGTGCCTACGAGAGTTTCGAGCTTCCCTCAAAGCCCGGGCAAACGATAGTTCTCACGATTGATCAATCGGTTCAGTATCGGGCCGAACAAGCACTCTTGGCCGCAGTTAAGAGAAGTCGCGCAAAGTCGGCGACAGCGATTGTTCTCGATCCTCGTTCTGGAGAAATCCTGGCACTCGCCAATGCCCCCACTTTCGACCCTAACGACGTCGGAGCTGTCTTTCCAGAAGCAAGATCCAACTGGGCACTGCAAAATATTTACGAACCGGGATCCACATTCAAAATCGTTTCTTTCTCTGCGGCCATCGAAAAGGGTCTGGCCAGGCCCGAGGATCGCATCGATTGCCAGATGGGCGCAATTACCATCGCCGGGAGAACCATTCGCGATCATAAGGCGTTTGGCACGTTGACGATCGCGGAGGCACTTGCAAAGTCGAGCAATGTAGCGGCCATCAAGCTTGGCCTGCGTGTGGGTGACCCCACCATGCATGAATTCATCACTCGTTTTGGTTTTGGTTCGCGCACCGGCATCGAGCTCCCGGGCGAAACGCCGGGCTTGCTGCGGCCGGTGGCGCGCTGGCAAGCGTCGTCGATTGGATCCATTGCTATCGGTCAGGAGATTGGCGTAACTCCGCTTCAGATGGCTGCGGCCTTTGGGGTCCTGGCAAACGACGGTGTGCGTGTCGCTCCGCATCTGGTTCGCGAAATCCGAACATCCTCGGGAACAAGCGTATATCGTTCAAATCCTGAGGAGCGGCGGGTGGTTACTCCAGAGACGGCTCGTGCTTTGCGCCGGATGCTCGAGGAAGTAACCCTGAGTGGAACCGCCAAACAGGCCCGACTGGACGGTTACAGCGCCGCAGGCAAGACGGGCACGGCTCAGAAGATTGATCCGAAGACAAGGACGTATTCGAGAACGAAGCATGTTGCATCGTTTGTCGGTTTCGCTCCGGTGGAAAACCCGGCGGTAGTGATTATCGTTGTGATTGACGAACCGGCCGGCGCCTATCACGGTGGCGACGTAGCCGCGCCGGTCTTCCGTGAAATAGCCGAGCAGATTTTGCCGGACCTTGGTATCGCTCCCGATACGAAGCTCAAATCGGAGTCTGATCAGGTGGCTCAGTCGGGGAAGGCATTGCAGAGTGTCGAGGCAGCGAAAGCTCAGGAAGAGCGAACACGAGTTGAAGACGCGCGCAAGGCCACTTTGCCTAGCGTTGCCCATCGCGACGGAAGGGGCGGAGAGATCGTTTACGCGGTGGCCAGTAGCAAGGGAGCCTTGATGCCTGATTTGCTCGGCCGAAGTGTTCGGGACGTAGCTCGCGCATGCGCACAGCTGGGACTGCAGGTTGAGGCTCGGGGTGATGGCCACGTAATACGCCAGAGTCCCGCGCCGGGCACAGAGGTCGGATCAGGCCAGGTAGTCTCTGTTGACTTCGCCCGGTCCAACTGAGGTGCCGCTAGCGAGTAAAGTTTGTCTCATCATGAGGATTCGCTCAACAAATCTGAACCTTCTGGGAGCCGAAGATGATCCCCCATCGCAGCTTGAGCAGAGACAGTTCTGAAAATGGAGTAAGCTTTAGAGTGGAAGCCTGTAGGAAGCGGTTGCGTATGATTCGTGCTAATCAAAAGGGTCCGATCGAAACGGTTGAGCCGGTCGGGATTTCACTCACTGGCAAGGTTGAGGCTGGCACCGAGATGTCGACACGTCAGGAGGTCATAGAGGCAAGAGCGGAAAGGCTGGACGAGGTTGGAATAACGTGAATGTCAGAGAAGCGTCGATAATGATGGGCGCCGATGCCGCACTGGTAAGCGCCGAGTTGTTTGACAAAGAAATTGCAGACTTTTCCATCGATTCGAGGTCGATCAACGCGGGCGAACTCTTTTTTGCGTTATCGCAGCAAGATTACGCCCGCGCGGGTTTTAATGGGGCGTTTGCCGATGCACATGAATTCATTGCCGACGCTCTGGGCCGCGGGGCCCTCGCTGCCGTCGCCCGTGCCGACCGGGTTCGTGCCGATGAGCGTCTCCGGGCGCTGGCAGATCGATTGCTATTGGTTGACGATGCAATTGCGGCGTTGCAGACGCTGGCTCATCGGGTCTATTCAGCCTGGGGGAAGACCGTCGTAGCGATCACCGGCAGCGCGGGGAAAACAACGGCGAAAGAATTGACGGCGCATGTGCTCGGTGCCACGGGACGGCGCATTTTGAAGAGCGAGCGAAACTATAATAACGGCCTGGGGTTACCGCTCTCGGTATTACAAATGGTTCGTCACGGCAGGTCGCCGGAGCAATTCGACTTAGCAGTGTTGGAGATGGGGATGTCTTCACCAACGCACGAAATCCGACGACTGTGTGACATTACTCCACCCGACATCGGGGTAGAGTTGATGGTAGCTCCGGTGCACCTTGAATACCTGGGAAGTATCGAGAACATTGCGGCGGCAAAGGCTGAGCTGATTGAGGGACTCAAGCCTGGTGGAACTGCTGTTTTGAACGCTGATGACGAGTGGGTGATCAGAATGCGCGACAAGCACCGTGGCCCCGTGATCACCTTTGGCATCGATCGCGAATCAGATGTGACCGCCACTGAGATCGAGACCGCGCATTTAGGTGAGGTAAGGTTTCGGCTGACGACACCTCTGGGTGTGGCGTCGGCGGCATTGCCAATGAGCGGCCGTCACAACTTGATGAACGCGCTAGCAGCCAGCGCAGTGGCGACATGTCTGGAGGTTCAGCCGCACCAAATCGCGGACGCTTTGCGACAGGCAAAGCCGCCAGGCATGCGCGGCGAAACGCTCGACTTCGTCGCTGGATTCACCGTTGTGGACGATTCCTACAACTCGAATCCACGTTCTTTGATAAGCATGGTTCAGACCATTGCCGAAGCGGGGGAGGTCAGGAAGCGCCGGATTGTAATAGCTGGGGAGATGTTGGAGCTTGGACCTGACGAAGTAAGGCTGCATCGGGAAGCCGGACAGGAGATCGCCCGCGCCGGCGTAGACCTCCTGTGGGGTGTTCGAGGCCTGGCCGAAGACATGATCGCCGGTGCAAGAGCAGCGGGCTTAACGGCAACTCGGTTTTTTGACAGCTCGCAGGAGGCCGCGACTGCTCTGTTAGACGAAGTGAAGGAAGGGGATCTGATCCTGGTCAAAGGTTCACGCGGAGTAGCTACTGACAAGATAGTCAATGCGCTTCGCGGACGGTTTGAACTGGTGGTCGCCGGTGAAAGCGTCTGAAAGCACAAACATCCGGCTTGGTTTAGTTTGGAAGATGATCGATTCCTGATCCGCGAATAGAACGCCGAAGATGATCTACTACTTTTTATACGAACTGCTCTTCAACCATTTCAAGGAGAAGGATTGGTTTCTAATCAAGGCGCTGAACGTTTTTCAGTACGTCACTTTCCGCACTGCTTATGCCACGATCACAGCCCTGCTGCTTTCCCTCTTGTTTGGCGGTAAGTTCATTGAGGCGCTACGGAGATGGAACGTCGGACAACAGATTCGCGAAGAAGGTCCGCAAGGACACAAGGCGAAGCGAGGCACTCCCACCATGGGGGGCGTATTAATTGTTGGCTCCGTGCTTATCTCAACTCTGCTCTGGGCACGTCTAACTAACATCTATATCTGGACGATCATAATCGCGACTCTTTTGTTTGCCACGATTGGCTTTCTTGATGACTACGCAAAGATGGCCAAACAGCGAAGCCTGGGTCTTACCGGAAAACAGAAGTTGCTGGCCCAACTCCTGATTGCCATCGGTGTTTGGATAGTTCTTTTCATTTCCACCAAATACCTGGCCAGCGACTATTCGTGGAACGTAAGCATTCCCTTCCTGAAGGACACGGCGGAGCCCTTTGGGGTGAGTTTCATAGGTCCTTATCTCTACCTAATTTTGATTGTGATCGTCCTGCTGGGCTGGTCAAACGCAGTGAACTTGACCGATGGCCTCGACGGACTCGCAATTAGCGTGACCTTCATTGCCATGGCGGCGATGACTGGTTTCACCTACCTGAGCAGCGATAAGCGCTGGGCGACATACCTGGAACTAACACACCGACCTGAAGCTGCGGAGTTGACTGTGTTTTGTGGTGCGATGGCTGGCGCCAGTCTTGGCTTCCTTTGGTACAACGCCCCGCCTGCGGAAGTCTTCATGGGAGACGTAGGAAGTCTGGCGATCGGAGGAGCAATTGGAACGGTCAGTATCCTGACGAAACAGGAATTCATGCTGGTTATGGTGGGTGGCGTTTTTGTGCTTGAAGCCTTGTCGGTGATGCTCCAGGTTGGTGTTTTCAAAATGACCAAGAGAACCACCGGCACCGGCAGGCGACTCTTTAAGATGACCCCACTGCACCATCATTTCGAGATGCAGGACTGGAAGGAATCAAAAATCGTCTTTCGATTTTTGATCCTGGCAATACTTTTTGCGCTCTTGAGTCTCTCGACGTTGAAGCTGAGGTAACACATTGCCGATTGCCGATTGCCAATTGCCAATTTGCGATTTTCAACAGTCGTTTGCCCCCCTGCGGAGTCAAGTATGGGAATCAATATGCCCCTCGCGAATCACAAAATTGGCAATCGGCAATCGGCAATTGGCAATCCTTTGAAACTGGCGGGCAAGAAAGTCCTGGTGATGGGCGCAGCGCGTAGCGGAGTTGCCTGCGCGAAGTTTCTGGCCGCACACGGAGCGACTGTCGCCCTCAACGATAGTAAGCCAATTGAAAAGTGGAGCCCTGATGCTGTCGCCCTCAAAGATCACGGAGTAGGTTGTCTTCCCGGTGAGGCGCCCAGTTGGCTGCTCGACAATATCGACCTCGTGGTGATTAGCCCAGGTGTGCCGGTCAAAAACATTCCGGTCAGGTATGCGGAGAGGGCTGGCGCTGAAGTCATCGGTGAAGTGGAGTTGGCTTCGCGGTTCTTGAGGGGTCGAATGGTAGCCATCACCGGAACTAACGGTAAGACCACGACGACCGCATTGATTGGTGAATTGCTGAAAGATGCGGGACTACCGGTGCAGGTTGGCGGAAACATCGGCACGCCCTTGATAACCCTGGTTGACACCTCCAGAGATGACGGATGGACGGTGGTGGAACTATCGAGCTATCAGTTGGAGACGATCAAGGAATTTCATCCCTCGATCGCAGTGGTCCTGAACGTTACGCCAAATCATATGGATCGCTACGAAGCATTTACAGATTACGCTGCGGCCAAGCACCGGATTTTTATGAACCAGGAGCCAGGCGACGTGGCCGTACTCAATGGCGAAGACGAAGTGGTTTCGTCCTGGGGCAGCGGTTTGCGTGCTCATGTCGAGACCTTCAGCGTGCGACACGAGCTTCAGGAAGGGCTCTTCCTGCGCGGGCAAGAGTTGGTTTCTCGGACGAGTGATGGTGAACGGGTACTCATGAAGCGTGACGAGATGAAACTCCGCGGGCTTCACAATGTTGAGAACGTGCTGGCGGCGTTGTCGGCGGGGCTTGCGTGCGGCGCCAGTCCTGAATCGATGCGCAAAACGGTAAGTCGCTTTGAGTCTGTGGAGCACCGACTGGAGCTGGTTGCTGAGATTAGGGGAGTTAAGTTCTACAACGACTCAAAGGCCACCAGCGTCGATGCGACGGTGAAGGCTCTTGAAGCTTTCCAGGACGATGCCGGCAAGGTTGTTTTAATTCTCGGTGGTCGGGGGAAGAACGCGCCCTACGCTCCACTCGCGGATCTCATTCGCGAGAAGGTGCGACAACTCGTCTTGATTGGTGAAGACGCGGAAACGATCGCCAGGGAACTCGGCGAGTACGCACCTGGTCAGCGAGCCGTTGACATGCAAGAGGCCGTCAAGCTGTCGTTTCAAGCGGCGCAGCCTGGCGACATCGTCTTGCTCGCACCGGCGTGTGCAAGCTTCGATATGTTTGAGAGCTTCGAGCACCGGGGGAAAGTCTTCAAAAGCGAAGTTTCGAGTTTGGAGTTTCGAGTTTCGAGTTCTGGCCAAGACCGCAAGGCAGAACTCGAAACTCGAAACTCGAAACATCAAATTAGCAATGGCTAGAAAACTATATCCAGACAAATGGTTGTTTGCCGCTACTGTTGGCCTCGCGCTTTTCGGCGTAGTCATGGTCTACAGTGCCTCGGCGGTGATGGCCCAGCGTGAAACCGGCAATCAGTTCCATTACGTCCTTAAGCAAGGAATCTGGACGACTATCGGCTTCGTGGTGATGTTGGCGACTATGCAGGTCAACTACAATCATTTGAGAAATCGTCGGGTCGTCTACGGTTTACTGGCGGTGACGACGGTCCTGTTGTTGGCGGTGTTCGCATTCCCCGCCACCAACGGCGCCCATCGCTGGATCAAGCTTCCCAGTCTCTCGATTCAACCGTCAGAACTTTCCAAGCCGGCACTGGTGATCTTCCTTGCTTACTTTCTTGAGAGGCGAGCTGGGGAGGAAGGGCAGTTCTGGAGCACCTTTGTGCCGTGCGCGATTGTTACGTGCGCGCTGGCCGGTCTGATCGTGATCGAGCCCGACCTCGGTACTGCCATGATGCTCGGTGTGATTTTTGTGGTCATTGTCTACACCGCCGGCGCTCGGCTAAAGCACCTGGCGATTGTGGCGGCGCCGGCGCTGGTAGTTGTCGCGGGGCTGCTCATCTTTGTTCCGTTTCGAATTCGGCGTCTGATCATTTTTCTGGATCCGTGGGCGGATCCGCAGGGAAGCGGATTCCAGGTGGTGCAGTCGCTCATTGCGGTGGGCTCAGGCGGACCAAATGGTTTGGGATTCGCTCAGGGCAAGCAGAAGATGCTGTTCCTGCCCTTTGCTCACTCTGACTTTATCTACGCTGTGGTGGGTGAAGAATTGGGACTGGTAGGAGCGGTCGCTGTGGTTGCAGTCTTTGCTCTCTTTCTCTGGCGCGGCATGCGCATATCACTGCTGGCGCCGGACCGATTCGGGATGTTGTTGGCCTTAGGTTTGGTAACTGGAATTGTTATGCAAGCGCTCTTCAATATCAGCGTGGTTCTGTCACTGGTTCCGACAAAAGGTATTCCGCTACCATTCATTTCCTACGGCGGATCATCTTTGGTGCCCACGCTCGCAGCCGTGGGCATACTGCTCAATATTTCTCAGCAAACCTCCGGTTCGTTCGAAAGCGGAGTGCTGAGATCATTAATGACCCGCGCGGGCCGGGAACTAAAGCAACGGCGCGCTACAGGCAGGCGAATAGTTTCGTCGCGCTTCGGGTAAAGCACGATGCGCGCACTGATCGCCGCGGCGGGAACCGGCGGCCATATTTATCCCGGTATTGCCGTGGCGAAGGAGATTCTTCGACGCGACCCGCAGTCAGAAGTCAGATTTGTAGGTACAGCACGCGGGCTCGAAACGAAATTAGTGCCGAAAGCCGGTTTTGAACTATCGATCATTGAAAGTGCCGGCTTGAAGAGTGTGGGCGCCATCGCGCGGCTGCGTGGGGTAGCCATGCTCCCCCGCAGTTTTCTCGCGGCCAAACGGATCATCAGGGACTTTCGGCCTGACATTGTAATAGGTGCCGGAGGGTATGTCTCCGGGCCGGTGGTGTTGACAGCGGCAATCCTGAACGTGCCCACGCTGGTCATGGAGTCAAACGCTTTACCCGGCTGGACCAATCGCACGCTGGCCCGATTTGTTGACAAAGCAGCCGTCTCGTTTGAAAAGTCGCTTGGTTTTTTTCGGGGCAAAGGAGTGGTGACCGGCAACCCGGTAAGGCGCGAGTTCTTTGAGATACCTCCAAGAGAGCGAGAAGCAGGTCGCTTATCAGTGCTGGTTTTTGGCGGATCGCAGGGGGCACATGCAATCAACGAAGCGATGGTTGCAGCTCTGCCGCTATTGGAGAGTGTACGAAGCGCCTTACGAATCACTCATCAAACGGGCGAAGCAGATTTTGAAATGGTACGTACGGCGTATGTGGATGCTGGTTGGGCCGAGCGAGCGGATGTGAGGCGCTACATCGACGATATGGTGGTGTCGTTTGGCAACGCGGATGTTGTGATTTGTCGGGCCGGCGCGACAACCACAGCAGAACTTGTGGCGGCGGGCAAGGCGGCCATCATGATTCCGTTTCCTTTGGCAGCCGATGACCACCAGAGAAAAAACGCCGAGGCACTCGAAGCAGAGGGAGCCGCCAGAATGATCCTGCAGCAGGAATTGAGCGCTGCGAGACTGGCCCAGGAGATAGAAAAACTTGTGGAATCTCCCGACGAGATCAGGAGGATGGAAGCAGCCAGTCGCAAACTGGCTCGCGGCGACGCAGCGGCTGCCGCGGTTGATTTGATTGAAGAGTTGATTGAAAGCCATGTTTAGACAAATTCAGCACGTACATTTCGTGGGCATCGGCGGCATAGGTATGTCCGGGATTGCAGAAGTGCTGGTTAATCTCGGCTTCCGAGTATCCGGATCCGATCAGAAGAGATCGAACGTGACTGACCGCTTACAGCATATGGGCGTAGCCTTTGCCGAGGGCCACAGCGGGGAGAATATCGGCGATGCGCAAGTCGTGGTGCGCTCGACAGCGGTACGTGATGACAATCCGGAAATCGTAGAGGCCCATCGTCGCTCCATTCCGGTGATTCCCCGGGCAGAGATGCTCGCCGAATTGATGCGACTGAAGCCTCATTCGGTGGCCGTGGCCGGCTCGCATGGGAAAACCACAACCACGTCGATGGTCGCAACTGTGCTCGGACATGCGGGTCTTGATCCAACGATCGTCGTGGGCGGAGTTGTCGGCGCGTTTGGGTCGAATGCACATCTAGGCAAAAGCGATCTAATGGTTGTTGAAGCCGATGAAAGCGATCGCTCTTTTCTCATGCTTACGCCGACTATTGCTGTGGTCACAAATATTGACCGGGAACACATGGACTACTACCACGACATGGACGACGTGCGCACCTGCTTCACTAGTTTTGTAAACAAAGTACCTTTCTATGGAGCTTCGGTGCTCTGCCTCGACGATCCTAACGTGCAAGCAATCATTCCTCATGTCGAACGCCGCCGGTTGACCTACGGGTTGAGCGCCCAGGCCGATATCTCGGCCCATGGCATTCGTTACGATCACAGCTTTGGATCGAAATTCACTGTGTGGCGAAGCGGTAATCCTGTCGGCGAAATTAGCTTGCGCGTGCCCGGTCTGCACAACGTTTACAACTCGCTGGCGGCCACTGCGGTTGGCTTTGAACTAGACGTTCCCTTCGAGCAGATTGCTGAGGCGCTGGGCAGCTTCGGCGGCGCGGGAAGACGCTTTCAGTCGAAGGGTGAGGTGGGAGGAGTGCTGGTAATTGACGACTACGGCCATCACCCAACCGAAATCAAAGCAACCCTGGCGGCAGCAAAGATTGGATCCGGCGGACGGCGGATCGTCGTGCTTTTCCAACCGCATCGCTACAGCCGTACTCACGATCTAATGGAAGAGTTTGCGCGCTCATTTAATAACGCTGATTCGTTGTTCATCTCCGACATCTATGCCGCCAGTGAGGAACCGATCGAGGGGATCACCGCAGAGGCACTGACGGAAGCGATTAAACGTTTCGGCCACAAGGACGCCCGGCACATCGGGGCTCTCGAGAATGCGGCGATAGCTTTGCGGGATCACGTTCAGCCAGGCGATCTCGTGCTTACACTCGGGGCGGGTACTGTCAGCCGTGTAAGCGAACAGCTCCTTGAACTCTTACGCGAACGAGGCGACGCCAGGGCGGTTTGATTTGATGTCAGAACCAATGGACAAATCAGAGATCCAGCAGAGAGATGAGGCCATTGAAGAAATTGCCGCGCGGCTCGGAGTGCGCGCCGAACGAGGGCGGCGCTTCGCTGAACTGACCAGTCTGAGAGTGGGCGGATCTATCGATTGGGTTATCTCTCCACAAACTGAGGCACAAGCAGCTGCAATAGTTCATGCCCTGGAGGAAGCGGGCATTGGTTGGCGGGCGCTCGGTTCGGGCAGCAACGTCCTTGCTGATGATGGCGAGCATCATTACGTGGTTTTGAGTTTGAAAGATTTGAAAGGCGAAGTGCGGTTTGACGGTGAGTTGGTTCAGGTCAGCGCGGGTTATTCCTTACCGCGCCTATGCGTCGACGTAGCCAGGCAAGGTCTTGCAGGCATTGAGGGCCTCGGGGGAATTCCCGGAACAGTTGGCGGCGCCCTTTGGATGAACGCCGGGGCTTACGAACACGAGATCGGAAAAGTAACTGAGACTGTAAGAGTGGCTCGTGAGGGTCAGGTGGTTGAAATCCCGGGAAGCGCGGTCCAATGGAACTATCGTCACACTTCCTTTGCCGAAGGAGAATTGCTCTTGGGTGCCACCTTGCGCCTACAGCCTGACGATCCGGAAAAAATCCAGGCTCGAATGGAAGACGCCAAGAGCAAAAGGATGGCAACCCAACCACATGGCGGCAGATCGGCTGGTTGCTTCTTCAAGAATCCGCCGGAGAGCATTGTGGGCACCGGGAAGATCATCGATCAGATGGGAATGAAGGGCGCGCGACGCGGAACCGCAGTGGTCTCTCCAATCCATGCAAATTTCATCGTCACCGAGGGGGAAAATGCGCGGGCCGAAGATGCGCTGGCGCTGGCTGAGGAAATCCGGGAACGAGTTAAGCGCGAACAGGGAATTGACCTGGAGTATGAAGTGGAACTGTGGCGGGCAAACGAACCGCACAAAGAGGACCCCGACGCCGCGGAGTAAGGAGTAGTAATTGTGAGAGAACAAGTGATTCCCCAGAAGGTTGGCAATCGGAGCGGAATGGCGGCGAAGCGCCGCGCGGGCGGAGTTGGGCAGCGACCGCAGCGGCGTGACCGCGAGGGAATGGGCCAGACCCTTAGCAGCCGCATCCGTTCATTCGCTAATTACGTTCCATTCATTCTAAAGGCGACTCTCGCGATAGTTATCGGCGGACTCATCTTTGCCGGATATCGTGCTGCCTCTGCAGCCAGCTTCTTTCAGATTCGCAAAGTAGAGATACAGGGTGATTACCGCGCGTCGGCTGCAGACGTTCAAGCGCTGATAGTGCGCGAGGTTGCCAAGACGGGAGTTTGGCGGGCCGACCTCGAGGAGATAAGCACCCGCCTCGAGCGCCTTCCGTGGGTTCGGGTGGCGATGGTTTCCCGTGTGTTGCCCAACGGCATTCGTGTTCGTCTTGAAGAGCGACAACCACGCGCCGTAGTACGGACAGCCGCGGGCAGGTTTCTCTGGGTTGATGAAGATGCGGTGCTGCTGGGAGATATGCTGCCCACTGATCAGATGCCGGTATTTTTCCTGCGAGGTTGGAACGAAGAGCCAGGAGACACCATACGAAAGGAGAACATGGATCGAGTAAAGAGGTTTCTTGAGTTGCAACGTGAATGGACCGCCGCTGGACTGTCCGAGCGTGTGAGTGAGGTGAACGTCATCGACATTCGCGACGTGAGAGCACAACTCGCCGGGGACGATTCAAAGATTGAGGTGCGACTCGGTTCCCAGGACTTTGGCAAACGATTGAGGGATGCACTCAGTGTTTTGGATACACACCGCCTAACACCTCGAGGCCAGTTCATAAGTTACGTAGATCTAACTCAAGGCAGGCGAGCGATAGTTGGGTTCTTGTCTGGGGCTCAGGCTATCAGTGATAACGCCGGCTCTGCAAGCGGTCCTTCGGTTGGTGAGACCAAGTCCCCAGATGCGGCCAGGCCCGAACGCAACAACCAAAGGGCCGCGGCTAATGCGACCCCGCAGAACAACTCGGAAACGAAACGCAAAGCTAAGCCCAGTCGCGATGAAACGAATGGAGGAGAGCGACCAAGGCGAGCCCGACCTACCCAATGATTGCTGAACCCGGGGCTCATCTTAAGGAGCAAAAGGTAGATGGCTAAGCGCACCCAACACACTATCGGCCTGGACATCGGAACGAGCAGGGTCACCTGCATCGCCGGTGAACCAGGGGAGGGCGGGCTGTTGGATATCGTGGGAATCGGAGAGGCCGAGGCGCGCGGACTTCGCAAAGGTGTGATTGTGAATCCTGATGCTGCGGTGGACGCGATCAAGAGGGCTGTCGAAGAAGCTGAAAGAATGAGTGGTATCGAAGCGGAGGAGGTAACCATAAATCTCGCCGGCTCCCACATTCTCGGTTTCAATGGTCAGGCAATTGTAGCGGTGTCCGGGCGCGACCGAGAAATCACACATGAAGACGTGCGACGCGCGATCGACTCAGCCTGTGCCATTCAACTTCCGGCCGGCCGCGAGATAGTTGACCGCTTGCCCCAGGAGTTCATCGTCGACGATCAGGATGGAATTAACGACCCCGTGGGAATGATTGGGGCGCGGCTTGCCGTCAAAGTCCACATTGTCACCAGCCCCGTGACTGCGCGGCAAAATGCCATCAATGCCGTTAATCGTGCGGGTTTGGTGGTCGCCGATATGGTGCTGTAGCAGCTCGCGGCCGCTGAAGCCTCTCTTACCGAGGACGACAAGGAGTTTGGAGCTGCACTGGTGGATGTTGGAGCGGAAACAACCGGGCTGGTGATCTATCAGCGTGGGGCAGTTCAACACACGGCAGTGTTCCCTCTGGGCGGTTCCCATTTCACGAACGACATCGCTTTCGGATTGCGCACTCCAATTCCCGAGGCGGAAAAGATCAAACGCACCGTGGGATGTGCTTGCAGCACGTCGCTAAGCGAAATGGAGCGGAGCGAGCTGGTCGAAGTTCCCTCGGTCGGCGGACGTGCTCCGCGTCAGCTTTCACGTCAGATTCTCTGCGATATTCTCCAACCTCGCGCGGAAGAAGTTCTGATGCACGTTGCCGATGAGATTAAGGACTCGGGATGGGAACGTCAGCTCTCGAGTGGTGTGGTGTTGACTGGTGGCGGGGCACTGTTGAGCGGCATGACAGAGATTGCCGAACAGGTTTTTGATGCTCCCGTACGTTTAGGTTTCCCGGAACGAGATCGCTTCGGAGGTTTGGTTGAGGATGTGCAGAGTCCGGCGTGGGCTGCTGCTGCTGGATTGTCGTTGGTAGCCTTCCGCGCACAAGCTACCGAGATGCGCGCAGGCATGAGTCGTAGAGGTTCGACAGGGAAGCTGACACATTTCGTTTCGAGGTTTCGAAATCGTTTCAGTAGTATTTTTTGACAAGTTGTTGTATGCTCACGCCCCGGTTGCACAAGATATTGTCCGCAAGATATCGATGCCCATGGCGCGAGTTACCCAATATAGACGAAAAGGCCCTTGGACGCCTTCCCGCTTTGGGAGAGAGGAAATAACTATGGCACCGGACGTTAGTAAACCCGGAACAGGCATTAATATTTTCATCGATGATGATCCACCCATCACTGGTGCACGGATAAAAGTAATCGGAATCGGCGGTGGCGGCGGCAATGCCGTTAACCGCATGATCGAAGCTGGCATAGAAGGAATCGAGTTTCTCGTTGCCAATACCGACTTGCAGGCGCTCAAACGCTCGCGCGCTCCGATCAAGATCCAGTTGGGCAGCCGCCTGACCAAGGGTCTGGGAGCGGGTGCGGATCCGGGGGTCGGACGCGAAGCCGCGCTGGAAGATACTGACAAGATCATTGAGGTACTGGAAGGCGCCGACATGGTTTTTGTTACTACCGGGCTCGGTGGCGGCACCGGCACTGGGGGCGCTCCGATTATTGCCTCGCTGGCGACTGAGTTGAATTGCCTTACTGTTGCCGTCGTAACCAAGCCATTTCATTTTGAAGGTCGCCGCAGAATGCAGCAGGCTGAACACGGCCTGCGCGAGCTGCGGGAATGCGTTGACACGGTTATCACTATCCCCAATGAACGATTGCTGCACACGGTCGAGAAGGGGGCCTCACTGTCGGACTCGTTTAGAATCGCTGACGATGTTTTGCGTCAGGCAGTGCAAGGAATCAGTGATCTGATTACGGTTCCAGGCCTAATCAATCTCGATTTTGCAGACGTTAAATCGATCATGTCAGGCATGGGCATGGCTTTGATGGGCGCAGGTCGCGCCACGGGCGAAAACCGGGCCATCGAAGCGACGCAGCAAGCAATCTCGTCGCCGCTGCTTGAGGAAGCATCGATTCAAGGTGCGAAGGGCGTGCTTATTAATATCACCGGGGGGCCGGATCTCACTCTCTACGAGGTCAACGCGGCCTCTTCCATCATTCGAGAGTCTGCGGACGAAGACGCAAACATTATCTTCGGTGCTGTGATCGATGAAGACATGCGGGATGAGATGAAGATCACGGTGATTGCTACTGGCTTTGATAAGGAATCAGTTGCGGCTGCGACCACTGGATCTGCCTCGGTGCTTCCGGCCAACGCGCCCCGCTACACTCAGCGACCAGCCGATGATTTGCCCCGGCCGATGATGAGTCACGTACGCGCAGACGATCTTGACGTTCCGACCTTCATACGAAAAAAAGCCGACTAGTTAGAGGCGCTGAACCATAGTTCGACGAAAGGAAGGCCGGCAGTGGCCTTCCTTTCACTTTGTTAAGCGTTTCCTCGCAAAAGTTTTGGGTTTTCTGCTTTGCTTTTTCCCCTATGGTTGTGTAGCATGGCGACATTCCTTGCAGGACTTTCCATTACGGGTAAGTTTTCCCTCTCCTTGAGTGGCCGCAGCCTGCGAGAGTATTGATTGTCGATCCGAGTCAGCTCATCCCTTCCACTAATGTGCCTGGCGCGATCGGTTTAAACCCCGTCTTAGATCGTTGGAGGAGAATCAGGTGAATCGTAAACTCATTAGAACCACACTCGCAGAAGTAAAAGGAAAAGCACGCGAGACGCCTCAGCCCAGAGAACGGACAAATGGCAGTCCCCACCGCGGTCCAAGTGGCGATAGTGGCGGAAGGGAAGCCTCGCAGCGTGGCGCTCAGCAAGCCGCGGTTCAAGTACGTAAGCGGATTCCCCCTCCGCTCGAGACCAACGCGGAGATCTTCTACTACAAGAAGCAAATCGACGCGCATACTCTCATGGTCATCGTCCTGCTCGATGGTGAAGAGATCGAAGGCACGATCGAGTGGTATGATCGCGGTGCGTTAAACGTTAACCGCCAGTCGGCGCCAAACCTTCTTGTCCTGAAGCGCAACATCAAATACATGTTCAAGGCCGACGAACGCGAAGAGCCAGCGGCGGAATAGTAAGTTGAACTTACCGGTTTGACCCCTACTCAACTTTCGTCCCCAGCCTCTACGCGTGTCGTCTCAACAGATGAGACACTTAGCCAATAGCTCGTCCCACCTCGGCTATCGACCGAGACGATCATTGCCGCGAATCGGCATCACGATGGGTGATCCTGCCGGGATCGGGCCAGAGGTTGTTCTTAAGGCCGTTGCTGAGGAAGAGATCCTCCGGGTTTGTGCTCCGGTAATTATCGGTGATGCACAACTGCTGGCTCATACGGCGCGGACCCTCGACTTGCAATCTGGCTACGATATCATTCGGCAGGGAGAGCCACTGCCCGAACACTTCGCGGAACCCATCATTTTTCATCTCGATAACATTGGCGGATTCATTGAACCTGGCATCGAATCTGGTGCGGCTGGAAAGGCTGCCGCGGGTTACATTGAAGCCGCCGTCGAGCTTTGTGCGGCGGGTAGTGTTGACGCGATTGCGACGGCCCCAATTAACAAGCGGGCGCTGTTCCTCGGCGGGTATAGCTTTCCTGGTCACACTGAGTTTCTCGCCCATCTGACGGGAAGCGAAGATTCGGCGATGGCCTTCGTAGCAGCAAACCTCAGAATCGTGTTGTTGTCCACTCATGTTCCGCTGGCCGAAGCAATCAGACTGGTCGAGCGTGACCGCATTGTTCGCACCATCAATCTTGCAAATCGTGAACTCCGGCGCTGGGGTATTGAACGACCGCGATTGGCGGTAGCAGCATTGAACCCGCACGGCGCGGAAGGAGGTCTGTTTGGAATGGAGGAGGCTTCGGAGATTGTTCCCGCTATCGAGGCCTGTCACGGAGTTGATGACGTCAATGTGCGGGGACCCTTTCCCGCAGACACTGTGTTTTTACGCGCTTCGCGGGGTGAATTCGACGCAGTTATCGCCTGTTATCATGATCAAGCCATGATCCCAGTAAAGTGTCTTTCTTTTGGAGAGGCTGTGAACGTTACCCTGGGCTTGCCATTTATTCGCACCTCCGTCGATCATGGGACGGCCTTCGACATAGCAGGCAAGGGCCTGGCTGAACATTCGAGCATGCTTGCCGCAATCAAGTTAGCGGCTGAACTATCAACTAGCGCAGGCGAGAGTAGCCGCGCTGTGGAAGTCTAAAAACAAATGGTTAGTGAAGATAAAACCGCACGGTCAGACAGCAAAGGTCGCCGGATTATCGTTGCCGACGACGATCCGGCAATTCTCCGTCTCGTGAAGACAATTCTGGAGAAGGAGAACTACACGGTGGTGACCGCTCGCGATGGGCGAGAGGCCTACAAGATACTGCAAAACGATCAGAACTTTACAGCTGGCGTATTCGACGTCGTGATGCCGCACATCTCGGGACCTGAACTGGTGCGCTTCATGAAAACGGAAAAAAGACTGATGGGAATCCCAGTGATGATGATGACAGCAGAGCAGGATCCGAAATTATCGTCGGAAAGCTTTTCCGCGGGTGCAGTCGTCTTCTTGCCCAAGCCGTTTACTACGTCGCAACTGCAGATCATGCTGCAAATGCTTATCGGCAAAAGCGACTAACTTTTCAGCCAACAGTTCAGATGCGCGTTGTTATTTTCCTACGCCTGGGTCTGCTGATACTCCTGGTCACCGGCGACGTGAGAGCAGACCTGAGCGCCAAGCAAGCCCGAAAACTCATCACCCGCATGGCCGGCATTGAGCTTCCCGGTGGCGCCGTGTGGGTCAAGAAAATCTCTTCAACCAGCAACTCTTCTGCTGAAGCCACAGCAGAGATAAATGCCATCTTCCGGCTGTCAACAAATACGCAAGGCCTCTGGCGAGTAACAGAGCTGCGCGTCGGCCAGGACAGGTGGGAAGAGCTGGGACCCGTGGCCGCCCTACACACCGAGACATTATCCAGCGCCTGTGATGGTCCAGACTTCAGTAGCCGACGTCCTGCGACCGAACCCAGCACAAAACGCGCCCGTTGTCTGCTAGCCGCTGTTTTAGGTGTCCAACTTCCGTCTGATGCCGTTCGAATCAAAAACGTATCTACGCTTGAATTGCCGCTAGCTTCGCGTCCTTCAGCAGTTGTTGAGTCCCTAATTACAGTAGAGCTCCGCTTTGCGCGCGATAAGGGCGGCTGGTTGGTGACAGCTCTCCGGACCGGCAATCACGACTGGGTCAGTCCTGAGATTCTGGTTGCGTCCGCAAATGAGGCCAAAAGGATGCAGGCTCGTGAGGAAATGGATGCGATGGCTCGGGCTCTGGCCAGGTTTAGAAGCGAGCGCCAATCCTATGTTGTTTCAGAATCACAAGCAGTTCTCGTAGATTATCTGAGCCCTCGGTTCCTATCTCGAGTAATCCGCCTTGACCCCTGGCGTGAGCCCTACCAATACCGCGGAGACCGCGATACCTTCGTTTTGCGTTCCCTGGGAGCCGACCGCAAAGAAAACACGGCCGATGATATTGTAGTATCTAGCCATCTCTGACCATCGTCACGCCAAAGCCCTTGAAACTAAAACACTTGACTGGGCTTCCCGTGGGTGTTAGGTTTCTAACCGGGCCCGCTTCCAGGGCCGCTACGCAACATCGCAACATGCCTTGCGCCAACTGTGAAACCGCTCCTGACGCCACCAGTGGGCGCTGACTTTAGCTAAGGAATTTGGCTTTGTTAGCTGGGCGCAAACTACTACTTGCCGACGATTCAATCACAATCCAGAAAGTTGTAGCACTCACGTTTGCCGACGAAGGCGTCGAAGTCGTGACGGTGGGTGATGGCCGTGAAGCGATTGAAAAACTGCAAGGAATTACGCCCGATATTGTGCTTGCGGACGTCTTCATGCCGAAAGCCAACGGTTATGAGGTTTGTGAGTACATCAAACAAAATGCGAAGCTAAAGCATATTCCTGTTATGCTTCTGGTAGGCTCTTTTGAGCCCTTCGACGAAGTGGAGGCGCGCAGAGTTGGCGCGGACGATATCTTGACCAAGCCATTTCAATCCATTCGACGCTTGATAGACAAAGTTGGCGGACTGGTAGGTAACAAGGCCGCCGACGAAGCGACAACTGCGGAATTACCTCATGTTCACGAAGAAGCTGCCGAGCCTGAGAAGCTGAGCACCGGGGAGCTGGAGATCAGCACCGCTGACACTCAGCGGTTGCCGTTAGCTAAGCAGCATCCAGACTACCCTGCATTTGAGCCCGCAGCCGTGGTTCAGGAATCAGACTACCGCTCATATGCGCCGGTGGTGGAAACGCAGCTTCCAAAGGTGGTGGAAACGGAGCTTCCAAAGGATGTGAAACAAGCGAATTTCCGAGAGAGTCAAATTATGGATAGTCCTAGTTATCAATTGCGAAACGACAGCACCCTGGATCAGGGCGATGTGTTGTTGGACCTGGGTGATCTCAGGACCTCTGCCGTTGCCTCCGACGATTTTGTTTTGGATTTAGATTTTGGCGAGCCTCAATCAGTCCCGGCTGTTGGGGCCGCGGCTGTCTCGGAAAGTCGTTCCTTCGTTGAGCCTCAGCTGTCTCGGAGTGATGCAGCTTTGGAAGTCGCCCAGCGCGAGTCATCACTTTCGAGTGCATGGATGGATACATCCGAGCTTGCACGTCGTCAGCAAGGACTACCGTCGACTAGTGAGGGATCCTCTGCGGGGATGGATCAAAAGTTTGTGGACACCCAGGAATGGATGCGTGAAAGTCCGCATTCAACCACGGATGAATTGCAATCCAAGGGGACCGTGCGCAAGCTCGAACGAGTTACGGATGAACCTGGCGATGTGGCACCGAGTACTGGACCTATCGGCCCGGTGAGCCTTGATCAATTGTCACCGGAAGTTATTGACGCAATAGCCCGCCGTGCAGTGGAACAACTCTCCGCTCGAGTGGTCCAGGAGATTGCCTGGGAAGTTGTCCCGCAGCTCGCGGAACTTCTGATCAAGCGCAAGCTGGAAGAGAGCCAGTCGCGACCCAAGTAGCTGGGCGAAGAACGACGAACGAACGAGCAGGCGTTGGCGGCAACGGCCTGCTCGATTTGTTTCTGGGAGTTGTCCGTTGTCAGTTGTCCGTGGTCCGTTGTCAATTGTCAGTGATACGGCTAGAGACGATCCAAGAAATCACACGAATTAACACGAACAAGTCTTCCCACGAATGAGTCTTTCCTGGTGTGATTGGTGCAATTTCGTGGATCGTTTCGCCTGAGGTCTGCAATACCGCATTTGATTCTGAAAACATCCCGCCACCGGGATGAAAAGGGTTGCGTATTCCCCTACAATGCTTCTCCAAATAATAGTACGACTACGGCATCGAACACCGGACAACGGACTAACGATCAATGATGGATATTCCTAAACAATACGAACCCAGGCAAGCTGAACAACATCATTATGCGCGATGGGAGCAGGAAGGCTACTTCGCTCCCGAGATCAACCGCGACCCGCAGGCGCCAGTTTTCTCTATCGCGATTCCTCCACCTAATGTCACCGGTTCGCTGCACATGGGCCACGCACTCCAACACACAATAATGGACGTACTCACCCGCTACAAGCGAATGTGTGGGTTCCGCACCTTGTGGCTTCCGGGAATGGATCATGCCGGCATTTCAACCCAGTTAATGGTGTCGCGCGAACTTAAGAAGGAAGGGGTGTCCCGTTACGATCTCGGACGCGAGAAATTTGTTGAACGTGTGTGGAAATGGAAGAGCGAGTCGGGGGGCCAAATTACTAATCAGATGCGGCGCGAAGGAGCGTCGGTCGATTGGTCACGCGAGAAGTTTACGATGAATGAGGATTTGTCGCGTGCTGTCACCGAAGTGTTTGTGAGTCTTTACGAAGAAGGCTTGATCTATCGAGGAAATCGCATTGTTAACTGGTGTCCCAACGACCAGACCGTGCTTTCCGATCTCGAAGTGCAAAAGGATCCACAACCGGGAAAGCTCTATTACCTTCGCTACCCTGCAAAGAACGGCAACGGCGGCGTCACTGTGGCGACCACTCGGCCTGAGACCATGCTTGGGGATACGGCTGTGGCCGTAAACCCGAATGACGAACGTTATCGCAACCTCGTTGGTGCGACCCTGCTGCTTCCGCTCACCGGCCGCGAAATTCCGGTGGTCGCGGACGAGTTTGTCGATCCTCAATTTGGAACAGGCGCGGTTAAGGTGACGCCTGCTCATGATCCCAACGACTACGAGATGGGCCTGCGTCACAGTCTCGCGCAAGTCGTAGTGATTGACCCGCACGCAAAGATGACCGAGGCTGCCGGCTCAGACTTCGTGGGACTGGACCGATACAAAGCCCGGCAGAAGGTGGTTGCGGATTTTGAGGAGCTGGGATTGCTGGAGAAGGTTGATGACTACGAGTTCTCGATCTCCAAATGCGAACGATGCAAAACCGTGATTGAGCCTTTGATTTCGTTGCAGTGGTTTTGTCGGATGGATAAGCTCCGCGACCTGGCGCTCGACTTGATGGCCAGTGAGAAGAAACCTCGATTTGTTCCCGAAGTGCCTTACGAGAAGGTTTATACCAATTGGCTGGAGAACCTGCGCGACTGGACTATCTCGCGCCAACTGTGGTGGGGACACCAAATTCCCGCGTGGTATACGAAAGACGGTGAGGTCGTTGTCGCTCGTTCGTATGAGGAAGCCTGTGCTAAAGCCGGTTCGGAGGAGTTAACCCAGGACCAGGATGTGCTGGACACCTGGTTTTCATCCGCACTCTGGCCTTTCTCGACCCTGGGATGGCCCGAAGAAACTGAGGACCTGAAAACGTTTTATCCCACCTCGGTCCTGGTGACAGCTCGCGACATAATATTTCTGTGGGTCTCGCGGATGGTGATGATGGGAATGAAGTTCATGACCAATCGTCCGTTCGACGACGTGTTCGTCACCGGAACCATTCTCGACAAAGACGGCCAGCGGATGTCAAAGACCAAGATGAATGGTGTTGACCCGCTCGAGGTTTTCGATAAGTACGGCGTAGACGCAACCCGCATCATGCTGGCTTCCGTGGGTAGCACCGACATGCGCTGGAACGAGAAGCAAGTCGAGTCCTATCGCAATTTCGCCAACAAGATCTGGAATGCGGCCCGCTTCTGTCTCATGAATTCAGAAGGTGCGATTGTTGATCCAGAGAGTGTTCGGGCTGGAGGGCAAAAACTGGCCCTGCACGATCGCTGGATACTGTCTCGCTTAAACAAGACCACCCGCGATATGCATGAAGCGCTTTCGGGTTATCAGTTCCACGAAGCCGTGCAAACGCTTTACCACTTTTTCTGGGATGATTTCTGTGATTGGTACATTGAGCTGACGAAGGCGGAGGTCACGGCTGAGGAGCCAACAGCGCGAAGGGCCGAAGCTCGGACGCGCCTCTTGGCCGTACTTGAGCAGGCCTTGCGGCTGCTGCATCCCTTCATGCCGTACATTACCGAGGAGTTGTGGCAGCGTCTGCCGGGCGCCGACGCAAAGCTGTTGCACCGGTCTTACGCGGGCTCGTCGCCGACAATCATGCTCACCGCTTATCCGGAATGCGTGACCGAGTTGATCGATGAAGAGGCGGAGTGGGAGATGCAAGCGGTCATCGACCTGATCTCAAGAGTACGCAATATCCGCTCGGAGATGAACATCAAGCCGAGCGAACGCGTCCCAATCTTGATTGGCTCTCCCGATGAGAAGCTAAGGAAAGTGTTTTCTGTTAGCGTCGATCAGATCTCCAAATTGGCGCGGGCGTCCGACGTTTCGATCAACGATAGACTGAATGCACCGCGAGCCTCTGCCCGGGCTGTACTGGTAGGCGGGGCAGAAGTGGCTATTCCACTCGAAGGTCTGATCGACTTTGAGCAAGAGCGCCAGAGGTTGGGGAAGGAGCAGGACAAACTTCAGACGGAGGCTAGTAAGCTGGAGGCACAGCTGAGTAATGCAAACTTCGTCGAACGAGCGCCGGAAGAGAAAGTCAACGAAGTGCGCGCTCGCATCGCCGATATTGCGCAGCGTTCGGCGCAACTGAAACAGACAGTCGAGAACCTGCAATGAATTGGCTGGACGAAGGCGCGCTTTATTCTCAAATTTCGGTCTTCCTGCGCGAAGATCTGGGGCGAGGTGATATTACGAGCCAGGCGATAGTAGCGCGCAACACGCGTGCTCGCGGGCGCTTCGTCGCCGGGGAAAAAATGATTGTCGCGGGACTGGAGGCGGCTGAAGAAGTGTTCATTTCCCTGGACTCCCAGCCTCAGCTCGAAGCATTCGTCTCCGATGGAGAGGAAATCGAGGAGGGCAAGGTAATCGCGCGCATGGTAGGGTTCGCCGATGTTCTGCTTGCAGGTGAGCAGGTTGCTTTGAACCTGTTGCAGCGACTCTCCGCCGTGGCCACTCTGACCAATCAATTTGTCCGCGCAGTTGAGGGCACCGGCGCCGCGATAGTCGATTCTCGGTACAACACGCCGGGGATGCGAATGTTGGAGAGGTACGCCGTGCTACTCGGTGGCGGGGGTGGGAGTCGTCTCGGGCTGGATGACGGCGTATTGATCACATCTAACCACCTGGCGATTGCGGGCGGGGTGGCCGATGCTGTTAAGAACGCCAAGGCAAAACTTGGTCAACTCCACAAGATCAAGGTTCAAGTCTCGAGCGAGATCGATCTGCGAGAGGCAATTAGCAATGGGGCTGACATACTCATCCTTGAACGATTGTCCGCCGAGGAAGTAGCGCGCCTGGGAGCTATGGCAAGGAACCTCTCATCAGGAGTGAGCATTGAGTGTTCGGGCGATATCACCCTGCAAAACGTGCGCGCCTACGCTGAGGCTGGCGCAAACACGATCAGCATCGACGAGCTCACGAACTCCGCGCGGGCGATGAAAGTGAGTTTTCAGATCCAGCCATTTTGATGTTCCGGATTACCTCATCGTCAGTTCTGGCCGGGCGCTCAAAACCAAGCACGATCCACGAAACTACACTAAACGGCGCGAAATAGATGTCTTATTTCGAGTTACTTCGTGTCATTTCGGGGCTCGTTTTACTGGCTGGTTACTCTTTCAGCAACTTGCTGTGGAACTAACAGGGTTATTATGACGTGTAAACCACGCATCTCATCGAGCTTGAACGGTTCAGCTCAGAGGGCGTATCTTAGGACATCATCGGTATACAGGGAGTTTCGAATGAAAAGTCAGTTTACTCGTAAAGCCGCGTTTCTAGTTGCTCTTTTGGTGAGTATCAGCTTCTGTTTGATTGACGCTGATGCCCAGACGCGCAAGAAGCGTCGCTCGCGCCGGGTTGCCCCACCAGTTATTACCAATCCGGCAATAACGCCCGCAGAAGAGCAACAAACGACTGACAGCGGCGACAAAATCATCAGCACTGCGGACGAAACTCCGGATGCACAGGCCGGCGAAATGAATCAAACCGCAGAGACCAAGCCAAAGAAAGGCAAGACCACGGCGAAAACGGCAGCCGATGAGGAAAACATGGAGCGGACTATCAACAGCCTCTCCAATCAAGTCAACAAGCTAAATGACAAATTGGGTCAGATACAGGAAACGGACCAGGCGTTGATGGACATGGAGAGACTTTCTCGGGCCGAACAGCGCGCGGAGAATCTGAGGTCGCAGCAAGTCGAGGTCGAGAGCAAACTGGCAGACTTGCAATCGCGATTGGAGGATACCGAGTATCTGATGAAACCGGAGAATATTGAGCGAGACATGGCGACCTACGGCTCCACGCGCCCCGAAGTAGTACGAGAGACACGCCGGCGGAAACTTGAGAGCGATAGGAATCGAATCCTGGCACAAATGAAAATTCTGGAGACCAGCCGCGTGCGGTTGGAGTCGGCAGTGGCAACGGCGGATGCGGAAGTAGATCTCCTGCGCCGTCGTTTAGAGTTGCGACGAGCGCAGGACAGCGCCTCGTCCGACTCAAAAGAATCGCAACCGGCGAACAATCGGCGGAAGCCGGAGTAGTTCTTCGACTATGGGAACGATTGCACAACGCCATCTTTACCGAATGATCAGGGACGCGAACGAGCGTGGCGAGCGGGTAGTGGTTGCGACCGTAGCCAACACTCGTGGTTCAACTCCGCAGCAGCGCGGCGCTAAGATGCTGTTTCTCGCGAGTGGCGACGTCGCCGGGACAGTTGGTGGCGGATGCATCGAGGCTGAGGTCTGGTCGGAAGCTCGAGAAGCGATGCGATCTGGAAAATCAGCCCTGCACCATTTCTCGCTAACTGCCGAAGAGGCAAGTGAAGAAGGAATGGTCTGCGGAGGAACGATGGACATTTTTATTGATGTACTCGGTGATGCGCGGTAAAACGAAAACATTTTCCATATGTCATTTGACATTTCTCATTTGTCATTGCCGAAACGAGTAAACGTCCCGGCTCTTTAGATGACAA
>JAMQPH010000329.1 GCA_023717605.1 Pyrinomonadaceae bacterium | reverse complement strand
TTCTGCCTTATCACAGGAGAACGGCAGTGGAGCTTATTGTCGTCGGCTTTCAAGGCAGATACCGCGCTGCTCAGGTCTTGACAGAGTTACGGCAACGGGGAATGCGCCTGTTTGACCTGAACCAGGCTATCACTGTCTCATGGGAAGACCGGCAGAATTTTATTGTGCAGCAGAGCGTCAATCTTTCGCGAGAGGAAGGATCACGCTGGGCTCGGCTTTGGGGCGCCTTCATCAAGGCCACGCTCTTTCAGCCGTTCACCGAAACGTTAACCCGGGCCGCTAATAGAGTTGCCAGCAGAAATGACAGTGACATTGCAGAGAATTTTCCGGCGGTGTTGGGACGAGATTGGTGGGTCATCGAGGTTGGAATACCGGCTCAATTTGTCAGAGATGTAGGCGCCCTGGTGCGACCCGGCGAGTCGGCAATTATCACGCTTGCCGAGCAGTTTGAGCCGGACGGATCAATCAGTATCTTGCGAAACTTAGGCGGCTCCGTGGTTTACACGTCATTGGATAGCGATCAGATGAAGAAGGTCGAAGCAGTGCTGGCAGCGGGGGATTGACAATCGGGGCAGTCAATCGACCCGGTGCAGGCGAGACCACCCGCTGTTCTGATGCGGCCTGCGAGGAAGCGCTCTTGGGGCGAGGGTTCGCTTACAGCGGTCTGCATTCTACTCAAGCAGCGGGTGGTCTCTATCTGTCTTTGCGGTGCTGATTGCTTGGGCACCCCTGGCTGTTTTGGCTGAGACGCACACCCCTCCTCATCTCAAGCCAGACAGCCAGGTCTTTTTTCTTTGATTTTTGAAGTCCCTGAGATTTCTCATCGCGGTTCCGGAACTGCTCTTTGCGGAGCCGAATGTATGCTGAAGAAAGAACAAGGTGATTAGATCAAGTGAACGGACGAAACTTGATCTGCTTGGTGGATTCGATCCGGCGATTATCGGATCAACTTCGACGCGTCAGTTGTAACAGACGTCACCAGGAGAATTGGCTGGCAGCTAACCTTGAGCGATCACTATTTGTCCAATCCACCGAGCGGTTTCAAACAGAACGATCTCATTTTGACCACGGGCCTGAAGGTCAAACTCGGTGGGTTAAAGTGATTAACATACCATGCAACCCTGAGCCGGCTACCTTAAAGATGCAGTCTTCACAGTCGACCATTTCCAACAAATACCAAATTCAGGCGATTGTCCGACCTTTTTGACCGCTTGTATCTTTGACCCTCCAGCGGAACGTGTTAGCGTTGTTCCCTGTCCTCAGTGCAATGATTCAAAGGGAGTGGCCAGGCGCGGCCATTCATCCACCGGGGGCACTCAGGAGACAGATCGCTTTACTGCTGACCTCGAGAGTGAAACAGCGACGCCGGACGCTCAGCCGGTTTGTCAATCAGAAGGGAATGGCCTGTGAGCATGCTCGCAAATCCTGCTGGAAGTGTTCAGACGACGAATGAACGACGTCCCGGCAAGCCGCCATTCGAAAACCTGGCGTGGATACCGGGAGGGACGTTTCTTATGGGATCAGACTCCCACTACCCGGAAGAAGCGCCGGCTCACAATGTCACTGTGGATGGTTTCTGGATGGACCAATACGTGGTCACGAATGCGCAGTTTTCGCGCTTCGTCGAGCAGACCGACCACGTCACGCTCGCGGAACGCGCACCCAACGCCGAGGATTATCCGGGAGCAAAGCCGGAACTTCTGATTCCCGCTTCGGTTGTTTTCAAAAAGCCGCCGTTTCGTGTCGATTTGAGCAATCCCTACAACTGGTGGACTTACGTTCCCGGAGCAAGTTGGCGACACCCGTTAGGACCAGGCAGTTCATTAAAAGGGCTCGCCAAACATCCAGTGGTCCATGTCGCTTACGAGGACGCTGAGGCCTACGCAAAATGGATTGGAAAGGACTTACCCACGGAAGCTGAATGGGAGTTTGCCGCGCGTGGTGGCTTAGAGGGTGCAGAGTTCGTCTGGGGCGATGAATTCGAACCAGACGGCGAGGTAATGACCAACACCTGGCAAGGCGACTTTCCCAACGAAAATCTTCTCACAGATGGATTCGAGTGGACTGCCCCCGTTGGATCATTTCCAGCGAACGGATACGGATTGTACGAGATGGCCGGCAACGTCTGGGAATGGACCACTGATTGGTATCAGGAGCACAGCGAGCTGACCCAGAGTTGTTGCGCGAGCATGAATCCACGGGGCGGGGCCCAGGAGAAAAGCTACGACCCAGCTACCCCAAAGATCCCAATTCCGCGCAAGGTGATGAAAGGGGGCTCTTATCTGTGCGCGCCCAATTATTGCCGTCGGTATCGACCGGCGGCACGCATGGCTCAGCCGGTTGACACAGCTACTTGCCATCTGGGCTTTCGCTGCATTGTCAGAAGCAAGCAGTAGGTATGTATCGGAAACGAAAAGCGACCACCAATGGAAGACATTCAATGAGCGAGAGGATCTCAAAACCGAGCGTGTCTCTCAGATCCAACCCCCAGCCTTGCGAGCCGACTGTTGAACTCGGTGAAGGAAAACTCGGCCAACCGCAATGGGCCGGATGTTACTTACTTGAGTGGGAGATTCTGGTTTATCGGCAAGAAGAGTGCTGGGAAGCTTGCTTCTTCAATTGGGCCGGTCATCACGAACACGTGAAAGCATTTTCGCTGAGCGAAGCCCGCAGAAAAGCAAAGGATCGAATCGAGGTGCTGGAAGCCTCCGTCGCGCCAAAAACCGCCGTTTGCTGACCGCCTACCACACAACCCTGATCAAGCCTACCGGAAAAGTGCAACCCCGCTCTAAGGGATACGTGTAGATTACCAAATCTATGCGATTTACCTGTTAAACCTCACTCAATATCTTTGGTTCACACAGCAGAGAGGATTGGTGGGCGATCGGGTAAAACAGATCTCTCAACGCTACGTTCCCTCCATTTTCGCAAGCGTTGAGCCTGCCGAGCTGATTCTCCTTGAGGGTCAGCCCGTGTACGCGCCGGTCGCCGGAACATCGTTACTCTGGGTCAGCAACACAGAGAGCGACCTGTTCAGATTAGGAGCGACCGGCGCTTTTAAACCTCTGATTGGTTTGCCGCTTGGTATTACCCCTGCACAGGGACATACGGTCGGGCGGCGGCAGTCTATGGTCCATATGGCGACGCTGGCAGATGGGCAGCCTATAACCCGCGCACGGGGACACAAGCGCGTGGTGGCGTCGTCTATGGACCATACGGCATTCAGAAATTCATTGGCCGCCGGCGATCTTCGCGTTCGGGAACTCCGATGGTGATCAGCAGATGTTGCAGTAAACCGCCGCGGGCAGCGGCGCGCGCTTCATGGGCCTGGTCCATCACACTGACGCCGAACGCGAATGGGCTTAAGACCGTCAGTCCCACATCGGCAAGTTGGATAAGGCTCTCGACGAGGCCATCTCACGCAAATGGGTCGTAGTGGATATGAAACAAGACTGGAAAGTGATTTACCCGTTTCAGAGGTAGTTGCAAATGGGCTCAGGGAAGACTTAAGTTGTGACCAACCTCTTTAGTCTCGGCGAGTTGATAAGTAACTACCGGAAGAAACAAGCAGACCACCCTCTGGTTGAGGAGAAAAACGAATGAATATCAGGGCCAAGACGTTTGCCCTAGGAACATTTCTATTTGCAGCCCTTGTTGTGGCGGATTCCAATATTTATGGCCAGAGTCCCACGCCGTCGCCTTCGCCTGCATCAGGCGAATCGGCTGCCGACAAATCCAAGAGCGAGGCGGAAGCCGCCGCTCAAGCTGCGAAACCTGCGGCCACGCCTGAAGCGGATTTCTGGAAACGGGAACAGATGACGGGCGACTGGGGAGGAGATCGATCACGGTGGAAGGAAGGTGGAGTCGATCTGGAATTCAAGCTCACGCAGTTTTATCAGGGCGTTGCTTCCGGCGGGATAAGTGAAGGCAGCGAATACAACGGCAAGTTCGAGTACACGATGAAACTGGATCTTG
>JAMQPH010000283.1 GCA_023717605.1 Pyrinomonadaceae bacterium | reverse complement strand
GAAGCCTTCATGTTCGCCCTCGGAGCCGGCCTCACCTACACGTTCGGCCACATGGTCAAGGACACGCGGCAAGGCTGGGCCCTCTTCTGGGCCATGGCGGTGATGTTCCTGATGGGCGTCTTCGTCGCCTATCCCGCCGAGCAGGCCGGCAACCCGACCATCGCGAAGCTGGGCGTGGAAACCGCCGCGACCGCCACGCAGTCGGGCGGCAACATGGAGGGCAAGGAGACACGTTTCGGAATTTCTGCAACGGCGTTGTTCGCGACGGTCACCACTGACGCGAGCTGCGGTGCCATCAACGGGTGGCACGACAGCCTCACGCCGCTGGGCGGTCTGGTCCCGATGTTCAACATGCAGACCGATGAAGTGATCTTCGGCGGTGTTGGCGCAGGCATGTACGGCATTTTGATTTACATCGTGCTGGCCGTGTTCATTGCCGGTTTGATGGTCGGACGAACGCCGGAATCCCTGGGCAAGAAAATTGAAGCTTATGACGTGAAGATGGCGATGCTGGTGGTGCTGGTCTTCCCGCTGACGATTCTGGTGTTCACAGCTATCTCAATGGTGTCGCCAACGTTTGGCACATCGCAACTGAATAACGTGGGGCCGCATGGCTTGTCGGAAATTCTTTACGCCTTTACTTCCGGCACCGGCAATAACGGTTCGGCGTTCGCGGGAATTTCGGCTAACACGCTCTGGTACAACTCGACCATCGGCACGGCGATGTTGGTGGGCCGGTTCTTCATGATCATTCCGATGCTCGCGGTTGCCGGAAACCTGGCAGGGAAGAAGACCGTGCCGCCTAGTTTGGGAACGTTTCCGGTCACCACGCCGCTGTTCGCAACACTGCTGGTGAGCGTGATTGTAATTGTGGGTGCGTTGACGTTCTTTCCGGTGTTAAGTTTGGGACCGATCGTCGAACATTTTCTGATGCAGGCAGGACGAACATTTTAGATTTTCCGATTTCCGATTTTTGATTGCGCGGTTCGGAGGAACCGAGTTTCAAGGCCTCAAGTATTGACGGCAAAACGTAATCAAAAATCACCAATCAAAAATCAAAAATTGAGAAAGTAACCATGGCTGAAACAACAACAAAAAAGCAGGCAATCTGGAACGCGAAAATCGTTAAGCGCGCCATCGTCGATTCGTTTAAGAAACTTAATCCGCGCTTGATGATGAAAAATCCGGTGATGTTCGTCGTCGAGGTTGGTAGCGTCTTGACGACAATCCAGCTCATCCGCGGGATCATCGCGCCGGTTCCGGATGTCACCAACACTGGCTTTGAGTTACAGATCACGCTGTGGCTCTGGTTCACAGTGCTCTTTGCAAATTTCGCGGAAGCAATGGCCGAAGGCCGCGGCAAAGCTCAGGCCGATAACCTGCGTAAAGCGAAAACCGAAACGACGGCGAAGCGTCTGTTGCCGAGTGGTGGCGTCGAAGTCGTTAACGCGCCGCAACTCCGTAAGGACGACGTCGTGGTCGTCGTGGCGAGTGAGTTTATCCCCGGCGACGGCGAGATCATCGAAGGTGTCGCTTCGGTCGACGAATCTGCCATTACGGGCGAATCGGCCCCTGTGATTCGCGAAGCCGGCGGCGACCGCTCAGCTGTTACCGGGGGCACGCGTGTTCTCTCCGATCAGATTAAGGTACGTATTACTTCAAACCCGGGTGAGACTTTCATCGATCGGATGATCGCTCTGGTTGAAGGCGCGGAACGGCAGAAGACGCCGAACGAGATTGCACTCAACATTCTACTGGCGGGCTTGACAGTCATTTTCCTGTTGGCGGTTGTGACGCTGCAGCCATTCGCGATCTACTCAGGCGCTCCGCAAACGATCTTCGTTCTCGTTTCACTTTTGGTTTGTCTGATCCCTACGACGATCGGTGGTTTGCTGTCGGCTATCGGCATCGCGGGCATGGATCGCCTGATACAACACAACGTGCTGGCGATGTCCGGACGGGCGGTGGAAGCGGCGGGCGATGTGAATACTCTCTTGCTCGACAAGACGGGCACCATAACCCTTGGCAATCGACAGGCTACGGCATTTGTTCCCCTGCCCGGAGTGGATGAAAAGGAATTAGCCGAAGCAGCGCAACTCTCCTCGCTGGCTGATGAAACACCGGAAGGCCGGTCGATCATTGTGCTGGCCAAGGAGAAGTACGGCTTGCGAGGGCGAGAGTTGGCGCCGCACGAGGCCAACTTCATCTCATTCACGGCGCAAACGCGGATGTCCGGAGTGGACTTCGACGGGCGCGAAGTTCGCAAAGGGGCGGCTGACGCAATTGAGAAGTATGTGAATTCGTTTGGAAAGAATGTCCCGGCGGCGCTTACCGCGATCGTCGAAGAGATTTCCAAAGCGGGCGGAACACCTTTGGTTGTGGCCGAAGATCGACTCCCTCTGGGCGTGATTCATTTGAAAGACATAGTTAAGGGAGGAATGATCGAGCGCTTCAACCAGATGCGGCAAATGGGCATCAGGACGGTCATGATTACCGGTGACAATCCGCTCACGGCGGCGACCATCGCGCGCGAAGCGGGGGTCGACGATTTTCTCGCCCAAGCGACGCCGGAAGATAAGATGGCCCTTATCAAACGAGAGCAAGCCGGCGGCAAGCTCGTAGCGATGACCGGAGATGGCACCAACGATGCGCCCGCGCTGGCCCAGGCGGATGTTGGTGTGGCGATGAATACCGGCACCCAGGCGGCGAAAGAGGCCGGTAACATGGTTGACCTCGATTCAAACCCGACCAAGTTGATCGAGATTGTGGAAATCGGCAAGCAACTCTTAATGACTCGGGGCGCCTTGACGACGTTTTCAATTGCCAACGACGTCGCGAAGTATTTTGCGATTATTCCGGCGATGTTTGCCACGCTCTATGCGGTAAAGGGTGCTCAGGAAGGGCCACTTTCAGCGTTGAACATTATGGGACTGGAAACTGCGTTTTCGGCAATCCTTTCGGCAGTAATTTTCAACGCGCTCATAATCATTGCGCTGATTCCGCTTGCTCTTAAAGGGGTTAAGTATCGGCCGATGAGCGCGGCGTCTCTGCTGCGGCGGAATCTGTTGATTTATGGATTGGGCGGTCTGATTGTGCCGTTCATTGGTATTAAGGTGATTGACGTGGTTATCACTGCGATCGGATTGGCTTAACAGAATGTTGGTCTTTGGTCTTCGGCCTTGGGTCTTCGGATTTATGCGAAGTTAGACGCAGGACTCACGAACGGTACAAAATCAGACCAAAGACCAAAGACCAAAGACCGAAGACCCAGGACAACGGACAACTGACAACGGACTAAGAACAATGAAAAACTTAACTACAGCAATTCTGATGACCATCGTAACCACGATCCTCTTGGGGCTAATCTATCCCCTCGTTGTAACAGGACTGGCGCAGGTCATTTTTCCTGAACAGGCGAACGGATCACTAATCAGGGGCGCAGACGGGACAATCATCGGATCGCGTCTTATTGGACAGCCGTTTTCGTCCCCCGGGTATTTTCGCTCTCGTCCGTCAGCCGCCGGCGCTAATGGTTACGATGCGGGCGCATCCTCGGGCTCGAATCTCGGACCCACTAACCTAAAATTGATCGACCGCGTCAAAGGTGAGGTGGAGAAGTTGCAAGCCGAGAATCCCGGGAAACCCATCCCAATCGATCTGGTGACCACTTCAGGTTCTGGGCTCGATCCGCACATTTCACCGGCGGCTGCCGAGTTTCAAGTGCCGCGCGTTGCCAAAGAGAGAGGCCTGGCTGAGGATCAATTGCGTCAGATTGTTGCCGCGCACACCCAGGGACGGCAGTTCGGTTTTCTGGGCGAACCCGCTGTTAACGTGTTGGAGCTCAACCTTGATCTTGATAGCAAGAAGCCGATGCCGGCTACCGGGGCCAATACTGCTCCGAAGCAATGAAGGGTTAGCCACACGGTAATGCGGATTTTAGCGTATGAATTGGCCGAGCCTGTTACAGTACGGAGTTTTTCTCCTGGTCGTTATTGCTCTCGTGAAGCCGGTGGGTGGCTACATGACGCGCGTCTTCGAGGGAAAGCGAACCTGGCTCGACTTTCTGCTGCGTCCCTTGGAACGCCTGATTTACAAGCTTGCGCGTGTTGATCCCACGCTCGAGATGAACTGGAAACAGTATGCTGTTTCCTTTGTGCTCTTTGGTTTTGCCGGAACCGTCCTCCTTTATCTGCTACTGCGGCTACAGCACCTGTTCCCCTTCTACGCGCCCTCATATCTAACAACGCCGCTCTCACCCGATCTGGCGATGAATACCTCGGTCAGTTTCGCAACCACAACTACGTGGCAAGCCTATGGCGGTGAAACGACGATGAGCTATTTTTCACAGCTCGTTGGACTCGCAGCACAAAACTTTCTGGCTGGCGCTGCCGGCCTCGCCGTCGGTGTCGCTTTTATTCGCGGACTAGCGCGGGAGCAGACTGATAAACTCGGCAACTTTTGGGTTGATCTGGTGCGCAGCCTGCTTTGGGTTTTACTTCCGTTGTCGGTCGTGGCGAGCATCGTCCTCGTCTGGCAAGGAGTGCCAATGAACTTCAACGCCTATACGCAAGCCACGATGCCTGGGGGCGGCAGCCAGGTAATTGCTCAGGGGCCAGTGGCGGCCTTAGAGTCCATTAAAAATCTAGGCACGAACGGCGGCGGATTCTTTAACGTCAACGGTGCGCACCCATTTGAAAACCCCACCCCCTTTTCCAACTTTTTCGAGATGCTGCTCATCGCCGTGTTGCCGGCTGCGTTCGTCAACACCTTCGGGAGAATGACCGGCCGATTGCGCGAAAGTTGGGTCTTACTGTGGGTGATGGTTATTCTCTTCGCTTGTGGCCTACTGGCGTGTGGTTGGGTAGAACAGCGCGGCAACCCACGCGTTACGCGTGAAGTAAATCAAGCGGTCATGGCGCCTCAAGCTGCCTCAGTCTCCAACCTGGAAGGGAAAGAAGTGCGTTTCGGTATCGGTGGTTCGGTGTTAACAGCTATCACCACTTCCAACGGCGCCACAGGCTCTTACAACTCCATGCACGACAGTTACACGCCGATTGGCGGTGGTGTGCCGCTAGCCAATATGCTGCTGGGCGAAATCGTTTTCGGCGGGCTGGGCACCGGGTTGTACAGCGTCATTCTCATCGCGTTGGTCGGGCTCTTCC
The DNA here is from genome assembly GCA_023717605.1 of Pyrinomonadaceae bacterium. Classification (GTDB taxonomy): domain Bacteria; phylum Acidobacteriota; class Blastocatellia; order Pyrinomonadales; family Pyrinomonadaceae; genus PSRF01. The sequence goes on along the minus strand of JAMQPH010000283.1, from coordinate 3,889 downwards.
TGGCCGGGTTGATGGTCGGTCGGACGCCTGAGTATCTTGGTAAAAAGATCCGCGTCACAGAAATAAAATACATCATGATGTATACCCTCGCCTCGCCCGTGGCCGTACTCCTCATGACAGCGCTGGCGATCGTGACGCAGCCGGGTTTAGCCGGACTTACGACGAACGATGGCGCGCATGGCTTTACTGAGATCTTGTATGCTTATGCTTCGTCGTTTGCCAACAACGGGCAGAACTTTGCCGGCCTTTCGGCGAACAGCGTTTTCTACAATGTGACGACTGCGGTGGCGATGATGATCGGGAGGTTCGGACTAGCGATTCCGGCGCTCGCGCTGGCAGGCTCGTTCGCCATGCAGAAACGCACGCCAGCCAGTCTCGGCACGCTGCCGGCCTACACTTTTACTTTTGGCGTGCTGGTTGTAGGCACGGCGCTAATTGTGGGAGGACTGAGTTACTTTCCGGCCCTGGCTTTAGGCCCGATTATCGAGCACTTCTTAATGAGTACTTAATTGAGAACTTGGAGTATGGGTGGAGAAAGTCGCAACTTACCGCTTTCAAGAGGAAAATGGACCACTGACAACTGACAACTGACCATTACTTAATGAGAGACGATAATCATCGGCCGTCACCAGAATCGCTGCTCGCCAAACTTAATCAGGGCGAGCGGGCGAGTTTGCGTGTGTACATAGGTGCGGCCGCCGGCGTCGGCAAGACCTACCAAATGCTTGAAGACGCGCACGCGCTCAAGCGGCAGGGCGTAGACATTGTGGTCGCCGTCGTTGAAACCCATGGTCGCGCGGAAACTGCGGCCTTGATCGGCGATCTCGAGCGCGTGCCAATGCGACGGATCGAGTATCGCAACGTCACGCTGGAAGAGATGGATGTGGAAGCGGTTATCGCGCGTCATCCGAAGGTTGCCATTGTTGATGAACTGGCGCACACGAACGTTCCCGGCTCCAGGAATCGCAAGCGTTACGAAGATGTTCTTGACCTCTTGAACGCCGGTATCTCCGTCATTACCGCCGTCAACATCCAGCATCTCGAATCATTGAATGATGTGGTGGCGCGCACTACCGGAGTGCGCGTGAGGGAAACTGTGCCGGATCATGTGCTACGGCGCGCCGATGAGGTAGTTAACGTTGACGTTTCAGTTGACACACTGAGAACTCGACTGCGCCAGGGCAAGATCTATGGCGTGGAAAAGATTGAACAGTCGCTGAACAACTTCTTTCGAAAGGGAAACCTTTCAGCATTACGCGAGCTTTCGTTGCGGCAAGTGGCGCAGGACCAAGCGTCCAAATCGCAAGACTACCGTGAGCGCGAAGGGCTGGAACAGGCAGTCATCCCCGAAAAGGTGATGGTGGGTATGGCCTCTCGCGGAAGCGCAAAAAAACTTCTGCGCATTGGTTCCCGGATTGCCGGGCGACTAGCGAGTGACTGGTATGCAGTCTATGTCGAGACGCCTAATGAAGAACCGGGCCGGATCAAGCCTCCGGATTACGCTGCTCTCCAGGAAAACATCCGGTTCGCGGAAGAACTGGGGGCGAAGGTGGTCAAGCTCAGTGGGCGCCGCGTGGCCGACGAGCTTATCAAGTTCGCCCGGACCAAGGGCATCACCCACGTAATCTTCGGGCAGACGGCTCGCTCGCGATGGGACATTCTAATGCACGGGTCTGTCATTAACAGGTTTCTGAATGAAGTCAGGGATGCGACCGTGCAGGTGGTGCCGTTGAATCAGGAGTCAGGAGTCAGAAGTCAGGAGTCAGAAGAGGACCGCTGACTGCCTTTCATTCTGGCTCCTGACTTCTGACTTCTTGAATTCTGCTTTTTCTTATGAACCTTCGTACCAAGCTCATAGTTTCTTACCTGGTCTTCATCGCCGCCCTGGTGATGTTGGGCGGGTGGAGTGCACTACGTCTTCGCGACATGGGTGGCGTCTCGCGACGCATAATTTCTGACAACTACGACTCCGTGGTTGCAGCACAGGAAATGAAAGAGAGTCTTGAGCGCCAGGACTCGGCTGCGGTTTTTGCGTTGCTCGGCGCCCGCGAACGTGCTCTGGCTCAGATGAGGGAACATCGCGCACGTTTCGACGCAAACTTTCAGAAAGCCGCGAATAACATCACAGAGCCTGGCGAGACTGAACTCATCGAGACGATTCGGCGCGAGCGTGATTCTTACTACCAGATGTTTGACGCCTTTCTCGCCAGAGTAAACGTCGCTCAGGGTAGCGCTTCGACGCTAAATTCCAACGCCCAGGAGAAGAACTCGGCCCAAAGCAATGAGTATTTCACTCGTCTCGAACCACAGTTCCACCAATTGCGTTCCGAGTGTCAGCAGCTCTTGCAACTCAACCAACTTGCAATGTTGGCCAAGTCTGCGGCCGCGGCGGACGTTGCTCAACGCTGGTTCTATCTCACGCTTGTAGTTGCCGGGCTGCTCGTCGCTGCAGGTCTAGGCCTCGCTTTCTTTCTGGCTAACAAAATAGTGGAGCCCTTGCGCCAGCTGACCGTTACAACTGCGCGGATCGCCGGCGGTGATCTCGATGCCAAGGTTCAAGTCTCTTCGCGCGATGAAGTCGGGATCCTGGCCGCCGAATACAACCGCATGGCCGAACGTATCCGCCAACTGCGACGCTCAGACATGGGCGAGCTTGTTGTCGCGCAGCAGACCACGGAAGCAGCTATCGATTCGCTTTATGATCCCGTGCTGGTGACGGACGCGGAAGGTCGAGTCACCAAGCTCAATCCGGCTGCCGAAGAAATCTTCGGTCCGGAAGAGGAATACCGAGGCAAGCACGTCGAAGAAGTTGCGCGCGACAGTCGTATTGCGAGCGCCGTCGCCGAGGCTTTGCTCTCGCAGCGTCCAGTGGCCGGCGAAGGCGCGGCTTCGGTGCTGCCGCTGGCTGTCGATGGATCGGAGCGAGCATTTCGTTTGCGTACTACGCCCATGCGCGATAACGAGAATCGTATCGTAGGCGCCGTCACGCTGCTCGAAGATATTACCCACCTACGCGAGATCGACCGGCTTAAATCTGATTTTATCGCGACCGCTTCACACGAGTTGCGCACGCCTTTGACGAGCGTTCAGATGGGCGTGCACCTGCTGCTCGAAGGGGCGGTGGGAGAGTTAAACGACAAACAAGCGGAAGTGCTCCAAGCCTGCCGTGAGGACTGCGAGCGTCTGGATAGGTTGATGCAAGATCTGCTCGATCTCTCGAAGATTGAAGCGGGTGAGGACAAGCCGCAACTCGTCTCTCTGCGCGCGCGAGATGTAATCGGTAGGGCTGCAGAGGATTTGCGGGCCCAAGTCGAAGCAAAAGGGCTGGAACTGCGAGTTGAGACGCCGGTGGATCTTCCTTCGGTCATGGCGGACCGCACGCAAATTGAGCGTGTCGTCGGCAATCTAGTGACTAATGCTATTCGCCATACGAAGCAGGGCGAGATCGGGGTTAGCGCAGAGCGCCGGGGAGAATTTGTTGCGGTCTCAGTCTCTGATACCGGTAGCGGGGTCCCAAAGGAATACCTGACGCATATCTTCGATAAGTTTGTGCAGGTTCCGGGCGCGACAACTGGTGGAGCCGGGCTGGGTCTGGCTATTTCCAGATCGATTGTGGAGGCTCACGGCGGTCAGATCAGCGTGCAGTCGGAAGTTGGACAGGGCACTTCCTTCACTTTCACTCTGCCGGTCGCCGGTAATGGTGCAGTTTGAGGCCGGAGGTTTAGAGTTCGACCTTAGGTTGTTGCTAGCCCAGTCTGACAAGCTAAAGCTAGAGCTCTAAACAAGGAACCCAAATGCGGAAACGCGTACTAGTAATTGACGACGAAGAGAACATCCGCCAGATGACGCGCCTGACGCTCGAGGCGGCGGGCTATGAAGTTGGCGAAGC
>JAMQPH010000279.1 GCA_023717605.1 Pyrinomonadaceae bacterium | reverse complement strand
AATGATCCGGTTCGTTGGTACCAGCAAATCCATCCGGACGACAAAGGTCGCTGGAGCGTTGAGGCGGCGCAGTTGTTTCTGTCAGGTCAACCGTTGAAATCGCTGTATCGTGTTCTCGCTCGCGATGGCCGCGTAGTTTGGTTTCACTGTGAAGCCAAAATGGTTCGCAATGATGATGGTCAGCCGTGGTTTATTCACGGCGTGGCTTTCGATATCTCCGATCTGAAGCGTGCGGAAGCATCCGGTCGTGAGTATGCCGAGCGTCTGAAGTTTCTGTCGCGCAGGTTAATGGAAGTGCAGGAGGCGGAGCGTCGTAAGATTGCTCTGGAATTGCACGACGAGATCGGCCAGGTTTTGACCGGACTCAAGCTAAGTCTTGAGATCGGGTCGCGCCTGCCCCCTCAAGAAGTTGGCCCCAGCCTCGATCAGGCTCGAGCGCTGGTTAATGATCTTATGGCGCGAGTGCGGAAGCTGTCTCTCGATCTACGGCCGGCGATGCTGGATGACTTGGGTCTGCTGCCTACACTCTTGTGGCATATTGAACACTACACAGCGCAAACACAGGTGCGCGTTATCTTCAAACACAGCGGAATAGAAAAAAGAAGATTTGCACCGGAGGTCGAAACAGCGGCTTATCGCCTGGTGCAGGAGGCATTGACGAACGTCGCCCGCCATGCTGATGCGCCCGAGGCGACAGTAGTACTTTCGACCCATCGGCAGACCTTATTAATAGAGGTTGAGGATCTTGGCAGAGGGTTTGATATGGAGTCCGTACTAATAGCGAGCGACACCAGTGGTTTAGCGGGCATGCGTGAGCGGGTTGTTCTGCTGGACGGACAATTGACTGTCGACTCGCGGCCGGGCCAAGGCACGCGGTTGACCGCTGAATTGAGCATACTTGAGAGGCCGATGCCCACGGTACATTCAGTGAGCGAAAAGCAATCTATGGAGGCGTGAGCAAATGGCAGAGCCGGGAACCACAATTGTTCTCGCTGATGATCATCAGGTTGTCCGCCAGGGCCTGAAAGCATTACTCGAAGCCGAGCCGGACTTTCGCGTGGTGGGCGAGGCCGGCGATGGATTACAAGCGATCAAACGTGTTGAGCTGTTGAGTCCCAGGATCCTGGTGCTCGACTTGATGATGCCCGGGCTGAACGGCCTCGACGTAACCCCTAAAATCAAGAAGTGCTCGCCGAATACTCAAGTTGTTATCCTTTCGATGTACTCGAACGAGGCTTACGTCCTGGAAGCCCTTGGCAGTGGTGCATCTGCATACGTGCTAAAGGACTCGAGTTCAGATGACCTGGTACACGCAGTTCGTGAAGCTGCTGCCGGCCGCCGATATCTGAGTCCGCCGCTATCCGATCGAGCCATCGAGGTTTATCAACAGAAGGCGAAAGCCACGACGATTGATCGTTACGAAACGTTGACCTCTCGGGAAAAAGAAGTACTGCATCTAGCCGCCGAAGGTCACACGAGCGCTGAAATTGCTGGACGTTTGGGCATCAGTGCCCGCACGGCTGAAACTCACCGTTCAAACCTCATGCACAAACTCGACCTCCACACGCAAGCCGAACTCATACGATTCGCTCTACGCCGCGGAATTGTGTCGATCGATGATTAGTAAGCTCGAGGCTCAGTCCGCCTGGCACAATTCCGAAAAATAAAAATACGTATCTTCACCATATTAAATACGTAGGTCTACGAATAGACACTCTCCCACTCTGCCTCACATAATTGTTACCTCCCTAAACAGAGTGGGTGCCTCTCCGGCAGGTACGCCACTAACACGGACTGGATTTGTGTGCCTGGCTGCCGGAATCTAAGTTCACCCATCGGTTAAGTAAATTCAGTTCACTTCGTTGACGTGAGACGTACTGTAGTAGCTCGCTTAGGCAGACGGATAAGGCTTCGGGAGACACCGGACTGTAGCACTGTGGGCTCGCCGGTAGCATCTTAGGTTGTAAGTCATTTCCAGGGACACTCCAGCTGCTTTAAGCACCATTATCGCGACTAGGAAAGGAGAGAAGCCCATGGCGGCAGAAACTGCCCCGTATGGTCGTATCACGCAGCGGCCACCGGCGGTCAAGGATGTTCATATAGTGTGGATTACGGCGGGACTGGGTTGTGACGGTGATTCGGTTTCGATTACTGCGGCGACTCAGCCGAGCGTTGAAGATGTAGTAATGGGTGCAATTCCGGGACTTCCAACCGTGCATCTGCACAATCCCGTACTTGCGTATGAAGTCGGCGACGACTTCATGAAATATTTCTATCAGGCCGAGCAGGGCTTAATCGATCCTTTTGTCTTAGTTGTTGAAGGCTCCATCCCTAACGAGAACCTCAGCGGCGAAGGCTACTGGGCGGCGATGGGTCAGGATGCCATGACCGGGCAGCCCATCACGACCAATGAATGGATCGACCGCCTGGCTCCGAAAGCTTTGGCGGTCGTTGCGATTGGAACCTGTGCTACATACGGCGGCATCCACGCCATGGAAGGCAATCCAACTGGCTGCATGGGTCTAGCTGATTATCTTGGTTGGGATTGGAAATCATCGGCAGGCATCCCGATTGTTAACGTTCCAGGTTGCCCAGTACAGCCCGACAACTTCATGGAAACGGTGTTGTATTTGCTCTACCTCGCAGCCGGCCTGGCCCCGATGATTCCACTCGACGAAGCTGGACGTCCCACCTGGCTCTTTGGCAAGACAGTACACGAAGGATGTGACCGCGGTAGCTATTACGAGCAGGGAGACTTTGCTACCGAGTA
>JAMQPH010000262.1 GCA_023717605.1 Pyrinomonadaceae bacterium | reverse complement strand
GGCGGCAGCATGGCGACGTCCTACTTTGCCTCTGTGAAACCGCGAAAGGACGTGCCGATGCTGACTGCTTCAGGCGAACTGAGCGCGGAGTACCAGACGTTCTTTGCGCAGTACAAAGAAACCATGAACCAGGATTATGAGAAACCCCTCGTCTGGCATAACCTTCTGCGATTGCGCTGGGCCAATCCGGCCTGGACGGCTAAGTCTCTCGCTGAATATCTGAACAGTCAATTTTTGCATGACATGACCTTTAAGGACGTGCGCGAGCGGGAATCGGGCGGCGAGATTCCCAGACTCCTCATCAACACCACCTTGTACAACGACGGGCGTCGTTTCGTGATCACGACGTTGCCGCATGAGCAGACCCAATATGACTTATTGAAAGATGTCAGTCGATCGGTCGGTGCGCGCCCTCTGTCGCAGGCATCCGTCGACGTGATGCAAGTGAAATGGGCGTCGCTGCAGTCAGTGACTCCTCAGGCGCTGAACCTCGACCTGTGCCCCATTCAATTAGGCGGGGCGGTTGCCGCGTCCATGTCGTTCCCTCCGGTGGTCGGCCCGATCACGTTCAAGGTTGAGGGAGAGGACCAGTACTGGCATGCGGGGGACGGGGGATTGTCCGATAATATGGGGCTTGAGTCGTTGGCGATGGTTGCGTTAAACGCGCTCCAGCAGAAGACGGTCCGTCGGGTACTCATCATCGCATTCGACAGTTCATTTCCCTTCGCTGTGGGATCTGATCGGCTGGATCATTTCCCAGAGGGCTTTACGCTGTTCAACTACGACATTTCCAGAATTCCCGGAATCATGGAGGAACGGGCGTTAGCGTACCGGATACTCTATTTCCGCACGATGGCGGAGCAGGGAGTGATGCCGGACGAGAGACGAATGAAATATCTTCAACTGCGGCACATTGACGCGGTGTGGAAGGAAGATATGAGTGATCTGCCAGAATCCTGCAAGAATGAGGAGGTGAAGCTGACGAACCCACCGATGGTCACGAAGCGCCTCGCGAACGTCGTCACCAGGCTATGGCTTAAATCCGGTTGCGATCGTGATTTGGTGGCCACTGCCGCGGCGAAGCTAGTGGAAGGAAACAAAGACGAGATCCTGAAATTCTTGCAGCAGCCGCTTCCATAGCCGACCACAAGTCTTTGTTTTTGGACCTGCGAAAAGAATACGCCAAATCCCTGGCCAAATCGAACCAATACTAGGCATTCTGAAACAGGTTTTGGTTCCATTCTTGAGAGGGAGTTCGAAAGCAAAAAGTGGTGGCGTGTAGAAGACTGATTATTAAGAGAAAAAAGTATGGGGTGAGTGCGCGAACGATTTCAGAACTTTTTTGCTGAGTCAGCCAGAGTTGCCCTGCCTTGAATTGTTTTCGGGTTGAATCTGAGACGCGCGGTTTAGGAAACCGTTTCCGCCACCCTGCTGTAGCCAACTCAGACTCACTCAGGCCTACTGGGGCAAAGCTTCGCAGAATTCCCGAACTTTGGCTGGAATACGCTGGAATGAGCTGGAGTGAGGTAGGCTTGAGCACAATTTGAGCACAGCGCGGCGTGCTTCTGGACCTTTCTGCTAAAAACGAATGCCAAATGTCAGCCCCGGCATGACGTTCGCGTCAGTCCTTCGTCCCGTGTCGACATCGGTGAAGTTGAGCAAGAAGGTGGATGTGAGACTCACCTGCTGGTTCAGGGCAAAGTCCAAGCCTGCGCCGATCGGGATCAGGAAGGAGGTATCGGACCTGTGTAGGTCGGCATGCAAAAAGCCGAGCCCACCTTGTAGGTTTACCTTCAAGCGCTTGTCGATCCCCGGCAGGTCGAGCCAATACTTCACCTGTCCAGATAAGCCAAACTGAAACAAATCTCCCGTCACGGCAAATTGCGCCAGTGGACCGACCGAAAGTTGACGATTCAGAAAGTAGTCGGCATGCAGATTGGTGGCGAAGGCAGTCCCGTCCGGCGTACTGCCTAAGAATCCAATGGCGGCCCCACCGGACCAAATGCCTGCTCGTAGTTCGGCTGCCTCTAATACACCGATGTTCGCACCAATTAACAATCCAATCATACAAATCGCTTGGATAAAATGTCGCGCGCATTTCGTTGTTCGTCTCATCATGATCCCTTCAATTCGAACGGTTCTTTATTGACTGCCAAGAGCCCATGCTGCTGGGCTCTGAAGAAGGCTATTAAAAAGCTTCCAGATGTCAAAAAGGAAAATACTTTAAGATCCATCGGCTGAAAGAAGCAACTGGCAGGTCCAGAAAAACCGGTTTTGGTCGTTCTCCCTCACTGCACTCTGTCGTAATTTTTGATCCTTTGCTTATTGTCTATCATTCACCCTCTCGCCCAGTCGACCGTCTTAATCCACTCTGCAAACGTGGTGAGCGGAATCCCGAATGTCTGCTTCAGGGCGGCAACGTTGATCTGGTATCCGACCTCGTTGAACCAGCGGAACATTGTGGCGAGGTCGTGCCCCATGGCCGCTTCGGCTTGCTCCATTGGGAGCCCCTGGAACTGAATCGACCGGCCAGTGACTTTCGAGAGGTGCGCCGCGACGTCCGGCATCGTCAGTTCATCGCCCGCCAGATCGATGGCCTGCCCTAGAAAATCATTTGGTCGCATGAAGGCCGCCGCGCCAAACTCGCCGATATCCCTAAGGGCCACCATCGCGAGCTTTTTATCCGCTCGCATGGGCATCATCAGGATCCCTTCCGCGGAAGGTTTCGAGAAGGTCGTGAAATTCTCCATGAACCAGACGGGCCGCAGGACGGTCGCTGGCAGACCGATCTGACGGATATGCTGCTCCACCTTCCATTTGGTTTCGAAGTGAGGAATCCCGGTGTTCCGATGCGCGCTCCCGACAGAGGTGTAGACATAATGCGCAATGCCTGCTTGCTTGGCAGCATCTGCCATCATGATGCCCTGGCGCACTTCCTGGTCCATCCCTGCCTCGAAAGGGGTGGACATGGCGAACACGCCATGCACTCCTCGCAGCGCCGCCTGCAAATCTGATGGATTGGTCAAATTCCCTTTGACCACTTCAGCACCAGCTTGAGCAAGGGCCGAGGCCTTCTCAGGCGTTCGACTCATCACACGGATTTTCTGGCCTTTCGTCAACAGCGCGGTCGCGACGGCTCCCCCCTGTTGTCCCGTGGCACCCGTCACCAAAATGAGCTTGGACTGTGTGGCCATCTCATACCTCCATTATGTGCACGCCAACCACGATGTATGGCGTATCAGGTTCTGGCTCAACTCCTTTATCCGGCTGAATGAGGGACTAGTACAATCAGAATCATTTGTTTTTGAATCTTCCTGGGCCCTAGATAGCCACCACATAAGATCGATGGGTTGAGCGCCAAGGGCTCAAGGTGACGAAGGGGTACATCCTTCCGCGACTGACGTAGGGATCATCCGATCACTTCATTTGGCCGGGGGGTAGTCTTTGAATGCCTTGGCGACTCCCTTGTTGACCATTTCAAAATTCTTCTCCAAGCTGTCTCCCACCGTTTCCCTGATCACGGCCCGCCACACCAACTTCTTTTCCGACGATTCAGCCAGATTCACGATCAAGGTGGCTTCCTGATACTTATCGGCATCTTGCACGCCGAA
>JAMQPH010000228.1 GCA_023717605.1 Pyrinomonadaceae bacterium | reverse complement strand
CCAATTGACTAATCCACCTTGATCGTCTCGGTTGCGTCGGCATCCGACACGCCCGCGCCGGGCTCATCAGTTGGTTTATCGTTACCTGCTGGAGCCTGCTCCCCGGCCTTCGCTAGCCGTTCTGGAACGAAAATCCTTCATGGTTTTATAGGCGACGACATTGACGTTTTCTTTGGCGAAGACTCGGATCTTTCTCCACTGTTCGGTGCTCAGTTTGTCATCAGCCAGCATCTGAAAGCCTATGCTTACCAGGTACTGAATGCGCGCCACCTGCGCGAACAGAAAGCGCTCATTCCTCGACAATGCGTATTCTTGATTCAGCCTATCCAACACCACTAGGCGGCACCAATCGTGCGCAGTGAGACCTGTCTCGTTGACCTCTTGTTCAAGCTTGAGGAAGTCCTCATCAGTCAGTCGATAAGAGATTGTGTGTGGGAATCGAAGGCCTTTCTTGGTCATGACAGTCTTCCTTTCTGGTTCATCTTATTAATTGACTGCGCATGCGCGGGCATGCCGGGCATGCCATTGCATGCTGGAGATCGTTATCTCCTGTTACTGCTTCAGCAGGCTCAGCAAGCGGCGTGCCTGCTCCAGCATGCCAGCGCATGCTCCGTGTGCTCGACGCGAATTCCTTTAGGGGTGACGTGTCTAAAAACTTCAGGTGCGCAGCAACTCCTCACGCTACACTCTCGCCACGTTGGTTCTTGAAACGGCGCGAATTGGGCTTCGCACAAGCCGATGCTTGAGCGTCAATCTGACTTTGAATCTAGTGCCGAAACCACAGACTCCGCGCCGCCCAGTTAACTCTCAACTGCGCGTTTGTTCTTTGTTTGAGGTCAGGATCGAGTGGCGCGAATCACCTTTCTTTGTCCAAGGACGTCGGCCAGCTGAAGGGTCTTCGTTGGTGCGACACGAGTTGAATATCTTCGCGGCGTCGCCCTGGATCGACTATACTTCACATGCGAGGAGCTGTTATGTCCCTGGTAATCGAAGAGAAGGAAATCGACTCATTGCCCATCTCGATAGACCCCGAAGTGCTGAGTGGCACTCCCGTGTTTCGGGGAACTCGAGTGCCGGTGGATGCGCTACTCAGCAATATTGAAGCAGGGTTGACCGTGGACGAATTCCTCGAGAACTTTCCTACCGTAACCCGGGAACAGGCGCTTCAGGTTCTGGGGTTTTCCCGGTCTACGTTACAACGTTTGGCTCAGTCCAAATGAAGATTCTGTTGGATGAGTGCACGCCTCGGCTGCTGAAACGTTTGCTTTCCGGTTTCGAGATTTCCACCGTACAAGAGATGGGTTGGACGGGCGTCACGAACGGACATTGTTAGGCAAGCAGAGGATCAGTTTGACGTCTTCATAACAACTGATAAGAACCTGCGTTATCAACAAAACCTCACCGGAAAACAGCTGGCGATCGTCCAGCTTCCCACGAATCAAGTTCCAGTTGTCGCGTTGTTAGCACCTGTCGTTCAGGAGGTCTTGGGCAGGATCAAACCTGGTGAGATCGTAGAAATTCCGCTGCCTTAATGCCCACCCGGAGGCTCACCTAAGTAGTTATTAATCACCAGATCTCGTCATGGAAGTTTGGCCGACGTCGCCGGCGACTGTGTAAAAAACTCACCACGGGTCTACTGTCACCCTGCCGATATTTTCTCGGCACTGCCGATGATTTCTCGGCACCCTGCCGGGATTCCGTCGCCGATCACACTGGGTAATCGTAGCCTGGATGAAGGAACCCTACGGCGGCTTCTAAGAGCCAAGCTGCGTCGAACAAGTCATTCGAGCCGACCGCCCGCCAAGCCTGAAAATTCCTACGTAATTTTTGACTTTTCAAAAAACTAAAAAAAGAACTTGCGAAACCGAACAGTTGCGCATATACTTGCAACCAATCGGTTTCATAAACTGATCCGACAAAATGAGAAGAGATGTTTTCCAAGCCATCGCCGACCCGACAAGACGAGCAATTATCGCTCTGCTTGCCTTGCAGGCAATGACGCCAAACGCACTTGCCGAGCATTTTGACACGACGCGGCAAGCAGTATCCAAACATCTGAGAATACTGACCGAATGCGAACTCGTAAAACAAGAACATCAAGGCAGAGAAATTTACTATCAACTGGAGATCGAAAAAATGAAAGAGATCGACAAATGGTTAGAGCAGTACAGAAAGATCTGGGAGACCCGATTCAGTCAACTTGAAGACGTACTGGCGACGATCAAAAAACAGACAGACGAAAAATAATATGCAAATGGATTTTATTGTGGACAAAGAGACGAGAACGGTCTCTATAACCAAAGAATTTGCGGCCGAGCTTTCATTGGTTTGGGACGCATATACAAAGGCGGAACTTCTTGACCAGTGGTGGGCGCCAAAACCCATGACTTCAAGAACAAAGGTTATGGACTTCAAGGTCGGAGGACGGAGATTTTATGCAATGGTAAGCCCCGAAGGTGACGAGCTCGGTTGGGCCGTTCAGAAATATACCTCCATTACGCCAAAAACCAATTTCAAGTTCTTTAACGCCTTTGCCGACAAAGATGAGAATCCTGAATTGCCGGGCTCCGATTGGGACCTGAGTTTCAGCGAGCATGAGGGCAAGACAAAGGTCAGCATCTCTATTTACAACGAGTCGCTGGAACGCCTGGAGAGAATGATCGAACTCGGCTTCGTCGAAGGAGCAAAGGCTCAGTTGAAAAATCTGGAAGAGCTGCTGGCGAAGTTATTGCGGGCAAAGGAGACAAAACAATGAGAAAAATAATGAATTGGAATCCAAACATGAAGACAACAGCTTTTTTCGTTTCGATGCTTATGACAATGCTCCCGTCGGGGGGCGTGTCGGGGCAGCAGAAACCGACGACGGGCTACGCGCCGGTTAATGGGCTCAAGATGTATTACGAAATTCACGGGAGCGGCGAGCCCGTGGTGTTGCTGCACGGCGCGTTCATGACGATCACCAGCAACTGGACGGCTCCATGGGGTAATGGAACGACGAACTGGATCGCCGAACTTTCAAAAACGCGGAAAGTGATCGCGGTCGAAATGCAGGGTCACGGGCGCACCGCGGACATCGATCGTGACATCAGTCCTGAAAACCTCGCCGACGATGTTTCCGTGTTGTTCGATCATCTCAAGATCCCGAGTGCGGACATCATCGGTTACAGCCTCGGCGGCGGCGCGGCAATGCAGTGTGCGATCCGGCATCCGGAAAAAGTACATAAGGTCGTCATCATTTCTTTCGCCTTTCGCAGCGACGGTTGGGTCAAGGAAAAGAACGACGCAATGCCCAAGATCACCGCGGAAGCTTTCAAAGGGTCGCCCATCGAAACCGAGTACAAAAACCTGAGCCCGACGCCCGACAAATTCGCCGATTTTGTAAATCACCTGAAGGCGTCAGCCGTGAAACCGTACGACTTCGGCGCCGACAAGTTCAAGGCCACCAAAGCGCCGATGTTCTTCATCTTCGGCGACGCCGACGGCGTACGGCTCGAACACATGTCGGAAATGTTCCGCCTCAAAGGGGGCGACGTCTCCGGCGACCTGGGGCCGCGCTCAGAATCGAGCCTTGCCATTCTGCCCGGAACGACTCATGTTGCGCTGATGTTCCGTGGACAGACGATCATCCCGATGATCAACGAGTTTCTCGATGCTAAGTCGTCAAAGCAATGAGAACAGGATCTCCTTTCGTGTAGATGAGAAGGCCCTTCAACGCTCTCGCCAAAGGGCTTGTTTCTGAAAACAGTCGGGACGACAAGACGGCAATTGAACTTTTCCTAACAAGAGGAGCGAAAGAAATGAAACCTGCTGAAGTGAGCACGCCGTCAGATCGAGAAGTGCTGGTGAAACGGAGCTTTGATGCGCCGGTCAATCTGGTGTGGCAGGCGTATACGGATCCCGCGTTGATGCGTCGTTGGCTAACGGCCATGCCCGGATGGTCGATGCCGGTGTGCGAGATGGCTACTCATGTGGGTGGGAAGTATCGCTGGCGCTGGCGAAACAACGAGAATGGCCAGGAGTTTGGGTTCACGGGAGAGATGCTTGAGGTCGCGTTGCATTCGAAGATCGCGCATACGCAAATCTACGACCCGGGCGACCTGGGTGGATCGATGGGAGGTGAGCCGTCGATTGTCACGGTCACGTTCAACGAGACCAACGGGATCACGAACGTGGCGACCTCGATCAAGTTTGCTTCGAAGGCGGACCGCGATGCGGCGATGTCGACGGGCATGACTGACGTAATGGAGATGAGCTACAAGCAGCTCGACGGAGTACTGGCGGGTTAGGTCGCGTTGCATTGCTCACGCACCTTCGCTCGCTTTCGACAGAACGGCCAACACTATAGCCGTCGATTGCGAGGAGCGTCATTCGACTTATTTGAGTGACACTTGCCCATGCGAGGAATGAAACATGAAGACAATAGCTTTTCTCCTGACGATGCTCGTGCCGGCTGTCGTATCGGCGGAGATGAAGCCAACTACGGGTTACGCGCCGGTCAACGGACTCAAAATGTACTACGAAGTCCACGGAAGCGGCGATCCTGTGGTGTTGCTCCACGGCTCGTTCATGACCATTACCAACAACTGGACCAGGTGGATCGGCGAACTTTCCAAAACGCGGAAAGTGATTGCGGTCGAAATGTAGGGCCACGCGCACGGCCGACATCAAACGCGATTCCAGCTATGAAAACCTCGCCGACGATGTGGCTGCGCTGCTCGATTACCTTAAGATCCCAAACGCGGACATCATCGGTTACAGCTTGGGCGGCGGCGTCGCGATGCAGTGTGCGATCCGCCATCCGGAGAAGGTTCGCAAGGTTGTCAGCATTTCAGCCCGGTTCCGCCAGGACGGCTTGGTCAAGGAAGGGCTCGACGCGTTCCCGAAGCTGACGCCCGAAGCGTTCAAAGGCGCGCCCATCGAAATCGAATACAAGAAGCTGAGCCCGACGCCCGACAAATTCGCCGATCTTGTAAATCACATCAAAGCGATGGCTTCGAGACCGTTCGACTTCGGCGCCGACAAACTCAAGGCCACCAAAGCGCCCATGTTCTTCATTTACGGCGATGCCGACGGCGTGCGGCTCGATCACATTTCGGAAATGTTCAGCCTGAAGGGCGGCGGGATCTCTGGCGACCTGGGGAAGCGCTCAGCATCGAGATTGGCCATATTGCCTGACACAACACACGTCACGCTGATAAACCGCATGACAACGATCGTTCCGATGATTAACGACTTTCTCGATGCCAAGCCATAAGTAAGCAACCCTAAATTTTATATTTATATGAACGTACAAGAACAAATCAAAGAGTATCTTGCGAGCCAACCTGAACCAAAACGCGGTGAGATGCAAGCGTTGCACGACATCATTCTGCAAGTAATGCCAGCATGCAAGTTATGGTTCCTGAATGGTAAGAACAGCGAAGGTAAAACTGTTTCTAATCCTAATATTGGATATGGACTTGACACCATAATATATGCTGATGGAACAACCAGAGAGTTTTATCAAATTGGTTTGAGCGCCAACAAAACTGGTATCTCTGTCTATATCCTCGGTATCGAAGATAAGAAATACTTAGCCGAAGTTTATGGAAAAGAACTCGGCAAGGCGAACGTGACCGGGTATTGCATTAGGTTCAAAACTCTAAAAGATATAAACACTGATGTGCTTGAAGCGGCAATCCGTTTTGGGTTTGAGAATCAGAATGAAAAGCAAGCTCATGATTGAGCCGAAATTATCGCCGGCAAAGGCCGTCGCCTATAACTGATCGGGATCGTGGTCACTGCACAAGAAAACAGTGCACCTAGGACCGACCATTTTCTGGCCACGCGGCACTCTTCGCGCCAGGTGTGGCACCTTTTGCGCCATCTGGCACTTTTCGGGCCGACGCGGCACTTTTTTCGCCACGCGGCAGCTTTTTGGCCACGTGGCAATTTTTTCGCCAAGCGTCAGTACTCCTGACACGACAGCTTTCCTGACGCGGCGGCAGTTTTTTGGCCACGCGTCAGCTTTCCTGACGCGGCGTCAGCTTTCCTGACGTTCGTCAGTTTTCCTGACGCTGCGAATCTATTGACCTCACCGTCGGCGGTCTTTCGCAACTCTGCGATAGTCGCGCCCTCTCCGAAGTAAACTCCAATGCATTGGATGCTCTTCCAATTGGCACAGAAGTTGATTCAAGGCCCATCCGAACAATCGAATAAGCGCGTTGAGTCAAGTTGCACTCAGAGTGAATGGCGACAGCAGACTCGAGCGCTTGAAACTCAGTTCTTCAGAAACAACTAGCAGCAAGTTTTGAGGTTGAGCTATGAGCACAAATCCTTATCTTAGCGCAACGCCAATTCGGCCACAGTTCCTCAAGGTGCCGGAAGTCGCAGAGATGCTTGGTGTCAAACCACGCACGATTTACGAGATGGTGGCGAAGGAGCGCATCCCGTATCGCAAGCCGCCAGGGTCAAGCATCTTGCGCTTTGAGCTTGAAGAAATCCTGGCATGGACGAAGGGTCGCAAACCTAGATGAGATCGGCAGCGATCGCGGAGGCAGTGGAAGTCGTCGGGTAACGATGGCTTACCGGTAGGGCGTGGATCTGTAGTTGGGAACCGTGGACCCGACGCTACGGCGTTGCGGTACTGACCTCATATCCCGACGCAACGGCGGTAACGATACTGACATCTCAGCCCGACGTTACGCGGTACGGCACTGACTTCTCAGCTGGACAATGTTGACTTTTAAAAGCAACGACTCAGTCAGTCCTAAATGATGTATATTGCGGCTGCCCGTGGCTGCACCTCGGGAAAGGACCATGACAATGCCAGTTCAAAAACGGGGAGACAAATGGCACTACGCATTCTGTATCCGCGGAGTCCGCTTCCGGGGAGCTATTCCGGAAGCACGGACTAAGTTCGAGGCTGAAAAGGCCGAGACAAAAATTCGCCAGGACGTTTACGAAGGTCGGTACGGTAGGCCAACCGGCGAGAAGGACTTCGGAAAATTTGTGGAAGAAGTCTATAAACCCTGGGCCCTGGAGAACAAGCGTTCTTTTAGAAACAATGAGAAGTATAAGCTGTCGATGATCTGTGAAAGCAAGAGTCTTAAGGGCAAGACCTTCGCTCAGATCTCCCCGCTCCTCCTTGAAAAGTATAAGAAGGAGCGAAGGGATTCGCAGGTTAAGGGCGGAAAGAATCGTAAGCCCTCAACCATCAACCGGGAGTTACAGATAATCTCTAAAGTCTTCTCCCTCGCAATCAAGTATGGAGTCACGTACACAAGCCCGTGCGCAGAGATCTCACTGCTACCTGAGAACAACAAGCGCGTTCGCTACCTGCTGGATGAAGAGGAGCCCGCGCTCCTTGCAGTCCTCACAGGTCCACGTGCGCACTTACGAGATCTGGTGACTGTGGCGATTGGCACCGGGATGAGGCGAGGCGACCAGTTGAATCTGCTGTGGGAGAAGGTTGATTTCCAGCGTGGTCTGATCTACGTGCCGAATTCGAAGACCGGGAACGACTACTCGGTACCGATGAATGAGGACGTCAGAAACACGCTGCTTCAGCTTCGGAGTGGAACTAAGCGCTCTGGTTACGTCTTCGTCAATCCCAAAACGGGCAAGCCATATATGGATCCAAAGACAGCGTTTGGAACGGCCTGCCGGTTAGCTGGGATTCACAACCTGCATTGGCACGATCTGCGTCACACCTTTGGGACGAGGCTGGCTGAGGCCGGCTTTAGTGAGGCGACGATTGCTGATCTAATGGGCCACTCTGATCCAGAAACCACACGCCGCTACACGCATGCGACGGATCGAGCTAAAAGAGCTGCTGTTGAGGCGGTGCGGATCACTGGTCAGAGGGTCTGCCACAATTTTGCCACAACGCAGGAACGGCCACCATTGCTGGTGGCCGTAAATGATTGATTTAATTGGTCGGGGCGAGAGGATTCGAACCTCCGACCTCACGGTCCCGAACCGTGCGCTCTACCAGGCTGAGCCACGCCCCGACAGAAAACTGAAAGCCTCTGGATACTAAGTGACGAGCAACGTTAAGTCAAATATTGCCGCTTGGACCGTAGTCCGGCAGTTTAGAGTTCAAACTTTAGTTTGTGGTCGCGAAACCACAACCTGAAGGCTGCCCTCTAAACTTCTTGAATCACACTGAGCCGTTGCCCTGAGCCTTGAATCAAACCTCTGCGCTGGTGGCACGTGTTGCGCGCGCTTTCTCGCGTCTTGATTTGATGAACTCAACGAACGGCGGGATCAAAGAGAGCGTCACGACAACAATGACGACCCACTCGATATGCTCGTCAAGGTCAATACCGAACTTGGACTTGAGCAGGCTTCCCAAGAAGTAGCCGCTCAGGAGCATGCTGGAAATCCAGAGTAAACCACCGGCAACATTGAATACTACAAAGCGACGATAAGGCATCTGCGCTGCTCCGGCGACTAATGGCGCAAAAGTGCGAACGATTGGTACGAACCGCGCGATAACAATCGTTTTACCTCCGTACTTCTCATAAAAAGCATGCGCTTTCTGAAGGTGACTGGGTCGAAACAAGAGTGACTTCTGTTTTTTGAAGAGGCGCGGTCCCAGTCTGAATCCGGTGAAGTAGCCTACGGCATCGCCTACCACGGCCGCTACGAACAAGGTACTCACCAGTATCGCGAGATTTAGTTTGCCAGTTGCTGCAAACAGGCCCGCCACCACCAGCAGTGAATCGCCTGGCAGGAAAAACCCGACTGCTAGTCCCGTTTCAGCAAAGACGATGAAGATTAGTCCCAAGTAGACAAAGATGCCGCCCTTTGCCAGAAGTGTTTCAATAATAATCTTTGGATTGAGAAGCTCACGCAGTTGGTGAAATAATTCTGAGAGCGTATCCATAATCTCCGTTTTCCAAATCTCAGGTCGCCAAAATCGGTCGTGCCATATTGCGATTCTTACAGGAGACGATCCACGAAATCACACGAACCAACACGAAGAACTTAGTGATGTTTAGTGTGATTTCGTGGATCGTTTCTTGAGCCCTCGCTAGGAGCACCTCCAATACTAAAATCGTGCTACCCCAGAATGCGTCACCTAACATTACGAGCTTGCAGACTGGACCTACTGCGGAGCGGACCAGCCGTGTTGTCCTATGAGGGGTACGAAGGCGCAGGCGCCATGATCCTCTCGCTGAACTCCCCTCTCCGTTTTGATTATCCGCACCAAAGTCTGTGATTCTCGCGTCGCGCCGATTGGAACTACCAGGCGGCCACCGATTTTTAGTTGGGCCACCAAAGGTTCGGGTATGTTTGGTCCACCCGCGGCTACAAGGATTGCATCGTAGGGCGCATTAGCCGCCCAACCCAGCGTACCGTCGAAGCATTTCACAGTGGCGTTATATATACCCAACGCACGGATTCGCATTTGCGCTTCACGCGCAAGATCCCCTATCCGTTCCATCGCATAAACTTGACCAGCGACTTTTGCCAGCACAGCGGTTTGATAACCCGATCCTGCGCCAACTTCCAACACGCGGCTCTCCTTGTCAATTCGGAGCAGTTCCGTCATGCGGGCAACGATGTAGGGCTGGGAAATGGTTTGATTAGCGCTGATGGGGAGGGCGTGATCGCCATAGGCGCGGCCTTGAAGAGCCTCTGGCACGAACGCGTGACGGGGTACAGCGCGCATTGCCTCCAGGACCGCCAAGTCGCGAATGCCGTAGTGCTCGCGAAGCCGAGCGACCATTCGTTCGCGTGGAATCGCGTAGTCTTGCGACCGCTCGGAGGGCTGTTGACCTGTTGATTGCACAGACGAAGTTTCGAGTTTCGAGTTCAGAGTTTCGAGTTTAAGTTTCGAGCTTGAGTTCAGAGTTTCGAGTTTAGGGTTTCGAAGAGTCTCGAATTGTAACACTCTCACAGCCGTATCGCTCTGTGATTCTTGTGTCGTTCATCTATCTGTTGTACTCAGTACTCAGAACGCGGAACTCGAAACTCTGAACTCGAAACTTGTTGTTAACTCTCGTGCACCAACTCGGCGCCTTTCAAGTAGTTCCATGTCTCGATCGCCGTCAACGCTTGATGATCTGTCATGTCACTTCTAAGCGGGGTAACCGATACAAAGCCAGAATCAATGGCATAGTAATCCGTGCCGTCGGCAGAGTTGGTATTAAAGTACTCTTCACCAATCCAGAAGTAGGGCTTTCCCCGGGGGTCAATGTGTTCGCTGATTACCGGCCGGGCGTTCTTAATTCCCTGTCGAGTTACCTTGACGCCTTTGATCTCGCCGGGCGGAAAGTTGATATTAAGCAGCGTCCCCTCAGGCAGTCCCTCGGCCAAGACCTTTCGAACTGCGATGATCGCAAACTGCGCCGCCGCCGTGAAATCAAAATTCTCTCGCGCCACTAAACTGAACGCCAACCCCGGTACACCCAGGATCGTCGCTTCCAATGCTCCGGCGACAGTGCCGGAATACGTTGCATCATCGCCCAGGTTGCCACCGTGATTGATGCCTGAAACACAGATATCGGGCAATTCCTCGGCGGGGAGGATTTTGTTTAGCGCCAGCGTTACGCAGTCGGTTGGTGTGCCATCCACCGTCCAATGACGCTCATCAATCTGGCGGATACGAAGCGGTCGGGCTAGCGTGAGACTGTGCGACGCTCCGCTCATCTCCGACGCCGGAGCAACCACATAAATATCGCCAACGGCTCGTAGGGCGTGTTCAAGCTGGATCAGGCCGTCAGAATGAATGCCGTCGTCATTTGTAAGAAGGATACGCGTCATATGGAAAAGCAGTCTCGAATCGGCTCCACAATCTGAGCGATAAGTTGAGATCCAGCACTCGAATGCGCGCCACGCCCAGTGGCCCGTTCTCTCGAGCGCATCCGCTTCCGATTCTGCACCTAGGGGTTAACTGATGAGAGATGGGCGAGTGCGTGCGGCACTGCTGGAGGCTTCCCAACTAGTCGCGAGGGGTACTGCGCATGCGGCCTTTCTTTTTATTCCGCTTACGCGCGAGTGCAGACTTTAGTTTCGCCTTCTGTCCAGGAGGGATGAAGAACGCGTGCTTCTTAGCGTCCTTAATTATCTCTTCCGTCATCACCTTGCGCTTGAAACGTCGCAATGCGCTTTCGATCGATTCACCTTGATTAACCGTAACTATTGCCATTCTTTCTCCGTCTTTCTGTTTAGTCCAAATGTAATGCAGCGATACATATTTAACACGCGTACAACGTCCGCGGTCAAGTTGGCATAGCGCCGGCTTCACAAACCGAAAGTCCGACACCCAATATCCGAAGAACAAACTTCAGACCTTAGAGTCGGACTTATGGCTGTTAGTGCCCGAATTGCAAAACCTTAAACCGCAACAGCCTCAGCTTTCGCCGGCTGCGCTTTCTTTCTCGTCAATCCCTGAATCTGGACTGGTTTATCCGCTTCCTTCGTATCGAGCTGCTGCTTGAGTACGAGCTCCTGATATAGCTTGCGCATCATCACAGACTCTTCATGCGCGGTCTTTGGTCCTTCCATCTCCGGCTTGTTCGGTCGGCTGAGGTCAATCGGGTTGAGCACCATGTTATGCGCGGCTTCGCTCAGCTCAACCTCTTTGCCTCTTGCGAAGATCTCATGGCGACCGTGCTCTTCATACCATTTTGCAACCGTGGCATTCTGGTGCATGTTCTCGATAATGTTTCTCCAGCCGATACCTGTGTTGTAAGCACAGAAGGAGATCTCACCTTCCTGAGTACCGTACGGGATAATGCACATCTCGGTGCGCCGGAAATCATAGTTAAAGAGATCCTGGAACCACATGCCCGCGATGAAAAGGAAGTTCCAACGATCGGCGCGGCGTTTCTGGATGTCGTCCGTTGTACGATCACCTGAGACTTTGCCATATTCCTTACCAGTCAAGCCGAACGATTTATCGAACTTCTTGAACAATTCATAAAGCGTAAACTGAGTCGGCGACTTGTAAGGATTGTAGTGTTTCAGGAGCGCCAGTCCCATCATCAAATTCGACATCCATTTACCGCGGGCAGCGTCGGTAATCTTCTGCATGTCCTTAACCAAGCCCGGAATGTTTAGAAACTCCGGAACGGGACTCATTTCCCTCGTTTCCTTGTCCACCATCACGGCAGTGCCAACTCCACAGTTCGGGTGACAACCGCAGGACACCTGGCCCCATTCAGCTTCCGGACCATGTACGAGGTCAGCAAAGTCAGCGAAAGCGCCCATCAACGAAAGCGGAAACCAATCGCGCGTCGGCTCGGTGATGCCAACCTGATTCTTCACATCATGGGCCAAATGCGAAATCGTGTAGCGCTGCTGCAACCGACGTTGCTCAGTGATCTCTTCGTCACGGCCGGTGAACGAAACAGGCTGGAAGGAGAGGAAGGCAATCTTCTTCGGATTGTCGAGCGCGAATCGAATAATCGAGCCGACCTGATCGTTGTTGATTCCATTTACGAGCGTTGTCACAAGCACGATCTCAACTCCTGCTTCGTGCAGGTTGTTGATGGCCCGCATTTTGACGTCGAAGAGATTGCCGACTTGACGATGGCTATTGGCGTCGTTGCCGATGCCGTCAAACTGCAGATACACGTAACGCAGACCTGCTTCGGCCGCCTGACGGCAGAACTCTTTGCTCTTGGCGAACTCAATTCCGTTGGTGGCAGCTTGAACGCTGTTGTAGCCAACTTTTCGCGAGTACCTAATCGACTCCAGGAAGTGCGGCGAAATGGAGGGCTCACCACCTGAGAACTGTACCGACATCTGGCGACGCGGTTTAATCGAAATCGCGTTGTCCAGGATTTCCTTAATATCGTCCATGCTCAACTCATGAACGAAACCCACCTGGTTGGCGTCCATGAAGCACGGGTCGCACATCATGTTGCAGCGATTTGTTAAGTCAACCGTCAGAACGGCGCCGCGGCCATATTTGATTGTGCTGGTACCGTGGTTGTGAAGTTTTTCGTCGTTGTGCGCGTCGATGTCGCGACCGGGAAACATCTTCTCGATGTGAGTGAGAAACTTCGAGTCAATGGCCATCATGTCTTCAAAGTGCCCATGGATCTGACAGTCCTTCACCATCCAGATCTCGCCATCGCGTTCGATGATCTGGGCCTTGATCTCACCTACCTTCTCATTGATCAGAACGCTGACATCTTGTTTGCCGCTGAGGATCGATTCCCTGGCCTCGATGACGCAGTTTGGACAAAGCGAGTCGGTCGTTCTCGGCCAACCCAATGTTGGCTTGCTCTTCTGCCATGATTTAAGCAGCGGTTTCTCTGACCATTTGGGGGTAAATGAAGGATTCGGTTTGTACTTATTTACTGACTGAATCGTGGCATGGACGGCTCCCGCAACTAGCGTTAGGCCCTTCTCGACATGTTTAATAGGTCGCATCTCTCTCTTCTTTTCCTCTTATCCGGATTTATTGATTGATTGCAAGCAGGGAAAGCCGCACGATCGCTTGCAAAGCTAACCCTATGGCAATGACCGTGCCGCCAACCCGCTATGTCTTAAGTGCAGAAATAGTTAGAGTTAGGATCGAGGCGAGGCAGTTTTGCCGCGATTAAGATGTGTCATCACGGCGCGGGCGGCACGATCATGCCGCTAGTGTAGCATTTTGCGCTAGGCGTGAGTTGTAAGTCGGGGCTGCCCGCAGGTGGGATTCACTTGGGAGCGAGGTAGCCAATCCGAGCGTTATTCTCGGATGGAATAGGAGATCCGCCGCTGCCCCCTGCAACCGAACCTGGAGCACTTGCGATAAAGACTATCAAGGCTTGAGTTTGAGTTGGTAAATCATAAAGTCTCCGAGGCGCTCTCCCCTATCGCGTTCGTACCAACGGTCCAGACTTGAAGCATCGAATTCAGATCCTGCCGGCACAATGAAGTAGCCCAGCACATACTTGGCGGCATTTGCGCGGCTAAAGGAAGAGACGTAATCGGCATAAAGCCGCACTTCCTGACTGATTTCTGCCTCTGTTATTGGCTTGAAATCTCTGACAAAGTGAGACCCCACCCGCTCGTAACCGAAGAGTGCCAGCGAAACTACGTAGCTCCTCGAAGTGAGCAGCTTATGCAGTTCATCGGAAGATATATGAGAATAGTACAAAAAGTGATAGAAGCGCTCCTTGAGTTCGGGTAACTGGCTACCGGGAAAGACTGACATGTGTACGGCCCAGAGCACCGGGGCAGGAGCGAAAGTAGGCATTATGTCCCCTTGCCGGAGGTCTATCGGGAACACAATTCCCTCATTCTGAGGATAAAGCTGTCGCAGCCGATGGGCCACAACTACGCTCTGATCATGGACTAGATTGTCGTCGAATGCCGCCCGGCTAATACCAGATGCACCGTTCGCTCCATAAGCAAAGGAAACCACAGCAATCCAAAACAGCGCTCGTTTGGATGCCCAGAATGATGCGTGCAAGCGTTGCCGACAAAAGATCCCCCAGCCGATGACTATTGCTATCAGGACGCAGTAGCTGGTGACGAACTCCTCGTAGTGAAACGGTTGTAGTGACCGACCGGTCAGAATCTGTTGGTTGAACACAACAAGAGGCAGCAGCAGTAATGAGATCAGGAAGAGCGCTCGACTGTCTTTTAGTGAGAGTCGCCGCACGGCTATGAGATATGCAGTTGCTGCCAAAAGAAGGAAGGAGAACAGCTCGGAAGGTCGAAAAAGATCAGGGCTCCGCGTGTGGACCATGGCCTGGATCTGGTCTGAATGCTCCGCTCGGCCCCGCAGCAGTATGAGGTAGGGGATCACGGCGAGCAGTGATACCGCACCTGTCAGTGAGAGAGAATAGAGAAGACGTCGCCAACCCTCGGGGCGTACGACCAGCCAGACAATTGCAAGACACGCGAGCCAGGCGATTGCCCCGGACCAAAGATAAAAATAGGAAAAATTGAGAAGGGCAACGCATAAGCCGGCTCCAATGGAGGCAACAAGAGCCTGCTTCCCGCCGGCGGAAATCGCCCGCCAGACCAAGCCAAGCATCGCAAGGAAAAAAGGGAAAGGCAGGCCGGGTAAATATCGTCGTAGAAAAGGGAGATAACTCCAACCGAACTGCTCTCCTAATACGGCACCAATTGGACCTTGACCAGACACCAGCGTAGACAGGCAGAGGATGCCCAAAACACCCACTGCCGCCAGCCTACTGTTGCTCGTTATCATTGCGAGCAACCAAAATAGAGCCAGTGCCGATAAAACAGCTACGACAGGCATGAGTGCAATGAAAACGGTGGACGCAGACAAACCGAGCAAACGCGCTGGAATCGCGGCCAGGTAAGCCGGAACAAACTGAATGGAAAAAAGTGACTCAGGCAGAACTACGCCGTGTTGGTCATAACCCGTGTAGGGGTCATTGCGGCGCGGGCGGCCGTCAATCAGGGCCTGCAAATACGCCGAGTATGCGACTTCATCACGATCGAAATAAGCGTACGCACCGGCCCAGCTTCGTCCCTCATGGGCCCACAAGTGCATCTGCGGATAAAGTGCCAGGAGCATCACGGCCAGCGCCGCCAGCATTCCCCATTTCCACTCAATGTTCATTTCCTGGTCCATCGCAGTCATCCCAAATAGTAGCTTATGTAGCTATTGGCATTATTTAGGATTCTTGATTGGACTGATCGGCGGGCAGGTGAGATTCACTTGGGAGCGAAGTAGCCTATCCGAGCGGAAACCCGGTGCTGAGACTCGGTCGTTTCCACCCGGACCCGACGAAACCCGCCGTCGCGAGTTCTATTTAGGGGTGAGTAATAAAGTGCGTACTGGTGACGCAGCTCTTCCGCGACTTCTTTATAAATTCTTTCCAAATCGTTAAAGGTCGTCGGCTTGTAAACCCTTCCGCCGGTTGCTCGGGTGAGTTGGTCCAGGTTCCGCTCACTGGCATCGAGTGCTTCGAGACCAAGCCGGAGATCGCCGATACGGAGCTCGTTGAAGCGTTGGACGGAGCCTGACGCGGTTAGCAGAACCGAGAGCTCAGATTGCTTCTTTGCTCTTTCGATCTCGGTATTGCTCACCACGTAAACAGTTGTCTGCGATTGTAGTGCCGCTCGCAGGGCGGCATCGAAGGTTGAGCCACGTCCACTGTCAATGCCATCGGTGAGAACAATAATCGCGTGCCGGGCATTTGCGCGGGGCAATTGATCTCGGGCGGCCAGTAACATTGCATCGTTGAATCGCGTGAACATTCCGGGTGCAACGCGTCGAAGCGCGCGTCGCAACTGCGCGATGCTCTTGGTCCAATCCTGCAGCAACAGCACGCGATCGTCGAACTGAATCAAGCTAATGCGGTCGTCAGCCGCGAGGTGCAACGTAAAACCCTCTGCGGCTCTGCGAAAATCATCCAGATTGTCCGAGACAGATGACGATGCATCCACCAGGAGAACGACATCAACGGGAACCTGTCGTAAAGCTAAGTCACTAAGGGGTTGCTCAGCACCATCCTCAAAGACGCGAAAGCTCGTCCGAGTTAGACCAGACACCAGTTGCCCGGTGTTATCACGAACCGTCACCGGCAATAGCACTTCGGTCGTGGTGACGGAGATAACATCGGCGGGATCAATCTCTTGTACTTTCGGCTTTAGTCGAGGAATGGGTGGTGGTGGGCCTTGGGGATCCTGGGCGTTTGCTGAGTGGAGACCTGCTATTGCGAAGCACGCCGTGAGACAAAGTGTGAGCTTCAGCTTGAGAAGAGAAGACGCGCTGATAGAGAACGTGCCCAACATCCGGCTAGTTGTCCCCGCTTCTGCCGCCTGTCTTCAACCCTGAGTCGTCCATGGCAGCGGTCATTGCCGTGATAATTGTGTCCGGGACTCGGCGCTTTCGTAGTTCGGTCAATTTCTCGGGAGACAAATCAAACTCAGCAGGAGAGTCTTCAATTCGCTTAATAATCGTGCCCTCCGAAAAACCTGCTTCCACGAGCTGGATTATCGACTCGTTGGTGAGCGTTGGCGTTTTCTCAAGCTTCAAGGCCGCACCGCCGGCTTCGGACGGCGGGCGAATAATCCTGACCGTGGCGCTGCCCGTCGTTGTGGTTTCACCTTGATGCGATCCGCTCTGTCCGCGTCCGCTTGTTTGGCCTTTGGATCCTCCACTCGAGCCGAAGATTTCAGACTCCCCGCTTCGTGGGTCGCCTCCGCCATTCTCGGTCGGCCTGCCGTTCCGCTTGAAAAAGGACTCATCGCTCCACTCGTCATCTGGTAAAGAAGATTCGTCCAGCGCCAGCATCGTGAGAATGATGTTCTCAGTGACTCCATTGCGCTTCAAGTCGATCAGGTGATCAGGATCAAGTTCAAAGCGGTTGGGTCTGCTGTTAATTATTGCGATGACCGTTTTCTCCTTAAAACCGGCCCGGACCAGTTTGACGACGGCGGCATTAGTCAGAGGAGGTTCGGGGCGCTGTTGAGCAGCTACCGACGATGAAAAGAAAAGCCCGCACAGCGTAAGTACGGGTATGGTTCTCAGGAATAAGTATTTCATTGGGTTCAGATTCTACACCCAAGGCGACGTCTTGAACGAGGGCTAGTGGCTCACATCCCACCCACACCCGTTGAGGCGCCAGAGGCAGGACGAACAGGTGATTTCACCTGACGGTAGCGGTAACCGACTCGTTTGACGTAATTACGCGTCTCGCGGTAAGGGGGCACTCGACCTCCGAACTTAGCCACGGCACCTTCTCCAGCGTTATAACTGGCCAGCACCAGATCCACCCGGCCGTTGAATCGCTGCAGGAGTTGCTTCAAAAATCGTGCGCCCCCGGCAATGTTTTGGGCTGGATCAAAAGGGCGGCGAACGCCAAAACGGGCGCCAGTTCCCGGCATCAATTGCATCAATCCCCGAGCCCCTTTCGGCGATTCCGCGTAAGTGTTGAAATGCGACTCCTGCTCCATAACACAAAAGATGAGGTAAGGATCAACGCCATATTTCGCGCCGCTGTGTCTGATCAGAGCATCAATCTTCGGACGCCCGGTACTCCAGCCGCGCGCTTTCTTTGACTCGGCCAGAGTTTGTAGAGGTTCGCGTTCAATGTGGTCGATGCGGCTGCGTTCTATAAATATGGAGAGTGTGTCGCGGTTGTACCAGACTCCGGCAGCAGACTCGGTTGCCGAGTCGGCCTCAACTTTTGCCCCACCCTTAAGATGAATCCAAACAGGTTGCACCGCAGCGACAGTTTGAGTTGACGCCACGTCGCTCACTTTCGCAGTCTGGTCTGTTTTCGGCGTCACAGCCGAGCCTCGTTCGATTGCCTTCACGCGGCCACGCGGTAAGAGATGAGTGATTCCTCCCTGCTTGTACCAGATGCCCTGTACGCTCTCCCAGGCATCATCTACCGGCACGAGTGTGCCGTCGCTGAGCTTGAGGCGAACCTGGCCTTCAGCAAGTTGGGGTAACTGAGCTTTTGCAGACTCGGATTGATCGGCAGCCTTACGGATACGTTTTGAACGCTTCCTGGCGTGTGCGGTGAAAAGGCTGCCGCAGAGCAGCAGAGCTGTGCAAAGCGAAAAGAGTCGCAAGACGGTTAGCGTATGGTTCATCGGGCTCCAGACTGTGCAAGTTGGCAACTCTCTTCTCGGATTACAATTCGAGTGGATCGGCGAGGGTCCTCTCAATCATCGTTTCCTGAGTTTGCTGTGGCGCAAAAGTGTGGGACGCGCCGAAGTAATTGCGCCATGCGACGTCCAGAACCTGAGGACTCAACTCAAGCGCCTGGCCTTCAAAAAGGCAAATATCAGTCACGCGGTCGAGCAGGTCGCGCGGTTCGCAACCCTTCATCTGCCGGCGCTCAATCCGGTACTTGTTAAGCAGGTGGTCCAGAATCGTTTGATCACAACGAATTCCCCGAGTGTAGGCTGCCCGCCGGAAGATTTCGGACCAAGCTCCTGGTGTCGGTGGCTCGACACGTGCACGGTACCCCATGCGTCGCAGGAACGCCTGATCGGAAAGATCCTTTTCTTCGAGGTTGGTCGAGAAGACCACAAGTTGCTCGAAAGGAACCTCTATTTTCTTACCAGTGTGGAGAGCCAAGTAGTCAACCCGGCGCTCAAGTGGAACGATCCAGCGATTGAGAAGATCCTGAGGCGCGACCCGCTGCCGCCCAAAATCATCAATGACGAGCGTGCCGCCGTTCGACTTCATCTGGAACGGAGCCTCGTAGAATTTGGCCGACTGGCTCCAGGTGAGGTCTGCATTCTCAAGTGTCAACTCACCGCCAACGATGACCAGCGGTCGTTTGATGAGTGCCCAACGCCGATCGTATTCCCCTTCTGGTTCTAGCTCTGGAGTCTTGCGGTGACAGTGTGAATCGTAGACCCGAATGATTTGCCCATCGATCTCGACGGCGTAGGGAATCCAGATCGCGCCAGGCAGGGCGCCGTTAATGCGTTCGGCCACCGCCGTTTTCCCAGTGCCCGGTAGGCCCGTAAGGAATAGTGATCTTCTCGAGTTGATGACACAACCAAGTGTCTGCAGCAGCGACTCAGGCAGGACCAGATCGTGAAAGGCAGCAACGGCAGTCTCCATCGAAGCGGGATCGGTTGGG
Source organism: Pyrinomonadaceae bacterium (assembly GCA_023717605.1). GTDB lineage: Bacteria > Acidobacteriota > Blastocatellia > Pyrinomonadales > Pyrinomonadaceae > PSRF01. Next base: position 23,220 of record JAMQPH010000228.1, on the reverse strand, counting down.
ATGGACTGCAGTCGCATCATATGCGTGTAGTCCGCGAGAGAAACCGGAGCTGCGCCGCTGTAACCACAAATGGCAAGCAGTCTTGCAAGCCGATCCCACCCGTGGTCGAGCATTGCATAGCGCGTGGACCCAACGGTGGCCTGTACCTTCACCTCAATCAGCTTTTCACGATAGAGCTTTTGCAGTATGTCTTCCGTCAAGGAGCGAGGCAGGTGGAGTCCATCCGCAATAGCCGCGGTCGTAGGCTCTGGCATCATGGCAACGTGTTTGAGTGCCAGTTCGCACAGAAAGCCCTCGCCCACTCCGGTGTCCCTCAGTTCTTCCGGAGCTGGTGGACCCATGGTTTCAACTTCCGACCGCGTCAGTATGGTTGTTTGCGATATCATCGTCTTCTCTTTCATGCCGCCAGAATCACTTGCCGCTCAGCGCTACGTTTGCTTCAGCTGAAAGAGCCGCGAGTTCATTACGGGCAGTCTCTGATTCCTGAGTCTTTCCGATTCGCTGATACAGGTCGGCGAGTCTGCGCAGGGCGATAGAAGAATGAGGATCGATACGGCGCGCGCCTTCGTAGTATTTGATTGCCTCTTCTTCGCGGCCAAATCTTTCCAGCATCTTGGCGATATTCAGATTGCCGGTTAGCTCGCCGCCCGCGCGCGCGAAGTTTTTGTAAGCTTCCTCAAACTTCCCTACGCGGCAGAGCGCCAGCCCCAGGTTATTAAGGATGCGTTCGTCGCGAGGAGCGAGTTTCACGGCTCTCTTCAGCCGATCAATCGCAGCGCGGTAGTTTCCATTCTGATAGAGAGAGAAACCAAGGTTGTTAAGAGTCTGCGCATCCTCGGGCTCGACCTTGACGGCACGTTCGTAAGACTGTTTCGCTCTATCCTGCAAACCTTTCTGCGTGTATGCGACGCCCAAGAGATTGTGAGCTTCGCCGAGGCGAGGATCCAAAGAGGCGGCCGTGGACAACTCTGAGATCGCCTCATTGAGCCGGCCATCGTGGAGAAACGCACGACCAGATTCGAGATGCTGCTTGGCTGAACCAGACGTGGAGACCTTCCGGGCGTCAGGGTAGCGACTGTCATCGACCCGCTCGACGCCGACGCTCTCGAACTTCGCAACGTCACTCTCAGTCATCCGCTGAAGCCTATCGTCTTTGCCTTTAAACAGTTTCCCAAACGCCTTGAAGGGAGCCGTGAAGATGCGCGCGATTTTATTTCCGCCCTTCTTTTTGGTCACTTCACCATTCTCGTTCACATCGCCGGCGAGCGAACCTGCGTCCTCGAGCAAGTTGGCATCCGGATCGCCATCGCGTTCGATGGTGGTAGCGCTCCACATCGCGGTTACGGCGATCGTCAGTACGAATGCGATCAGGATTGCGATTATTCTTCGTTTTTGCATTGCCGACTCCTTACATATTTTCGAACGTATCCATTAGTTGGAGGGCCGCAGGGCCAAGAAGGGCTATGAACAACGTGGGAAACAGAAAACATGCCAGGGGAAAGAGCAACTTCACCGCGGCCTTCTGTGCCGCCTGCTCTGCCCGCTGACGTCGCTTGGTTCTCAGTGAATCCGAGAACGCTCTGATTGCGCGCGTGATCGACGTACCAAACTTGTCTGTCTGGATCAGCATTGCCACGAGGCTGCACAGATCGTCGACGCCGGTTCTTTCCGCAAGATTCCGCAGCGCCTCTTCACGATCGCGTCCTACTCGCATTTCCAGATTAGCCATCTCGAATTCTTCACTAATGTCAGGGTGCACATCCTTAAGCTCAGTGCTGACCTTGACCATCGCGGCGTTCAATCCCAAACCAGCTTCAATCGAAATGACCATTAGGTCCAACGCATCGGCGAGTCCCCAGCGCACGAGTTGTTGACGATGGCGGATCTTTCGATTCAACACATAGCGGGGAAGGAAGAAGGCAATGACGAAAGCACTCAGGATATAGAGAAGAGCGTTGGCGACGGGCCGAGCCATCAACGCACAGCCAATTGCTACCATGCCCGGCAACGCGGCAAGCGTAAAGAGTTGAAGGGCGCGGAACACAATTGGAGCACCGGCGGATCTAAATCCAGCCTGCATTAATTGCTTTTGCAGTTTTTTCGCCTCAGCCGCAGACGGCGGCAGAAGCTTACTGAGGGGTGCAGCAAGACGCTCCGCCAGTTCAGCGGCCGAACCATCGTCAGTGATCGACAGATTGCTGCTGGCCGGGTTAGGCGTTCTTTCACCAAGCCTCTTCAAGCGCTCGGTGGCAGCGCTCTGGGGCCGGTACATGAGCCAGTAGACTCCCAGCATCCCGAGGGAGATGCAAAGAAAAATTGAGATGGTGATGATTAGAAGCATGGCTTTAATCTTTCAGTTCTTTGTACTTTGTTCTTTGTACTTTGTTCTTCGTGTTTCGTGATTAAGTAATCTGGGCTATGAAAATTCAGGCCTTGACGGAGACACAAAGTTCAAAGTTCCAAGTACAAAGTTCCAAGGTCAAATCTTTATATCCAAGATCTTTCGCACGATCAGCATGCCTGTTACTTGCAGGAACATTGCCGCAGCAATCAAGTAGTGACCTCGCTGATCCTTCCAGAGGACGGCCATGTATTCGGGATTCATGTAGGTGATGGCGAACGTGACGAATATTGGCAGGCCACAGAGCAGCCAGGCTGACATTCGCGAGCTCGTAGTGAGCGTCTTCAAGTCGCCCATAATGCGGAAACGCTCACGAATAGTGTGGGCCACTTTTTCCAGAATCTCAGCGAGGTTTCCTCCCGTCTCACGCTGAATCATCACCGCAGTGACGCACATGCGCAGATCTAGTAGCGGAATGCGCGCCGTAAGATTCTCCATAGCAAGCTTGAGCGACAGACCGAGGTTCTGTTCTTCATAGGCCTTGCGAAACTCGCCCGAGATCGGTTCCGGCATCTCTGTCGAAACCATATGAAGCGCTTCGGAGAAAGCGTGGCCGGCGGAAAGCGCGCGGCTCATTAAGTCGAGCGCATCGGGCAAGCTCTCCAGAAATGCTTCAAAACGCTTCTTGCGTTTCCACCACACGTGTGCAAATGGCAGGGTCGCCGCTACAAGTCCTGCCCCAATGATCAACAGAATGGACACGCTAATGACTGATGCTGCCAGCGCAGCGAGAATGCCTGCCATTCCAGAGAACATCACCAGGCGCGATGGCGTCACATGCAGGTCAGCCTGATCGAGCATCAGTTTCAGGTGTAAGGCAGCCTGAAGGCGAACAAGCGAGCGATTAACCCAGGGGATCTCACTCATCAGCTCATTGCGCGCGAGTACCACCTCTACATCTTCAGTGTGTGCAGAATGCAGCAAGGCTTCTGAGAGCCGGTGTTTTAATCGGGCGCGTTTCGCGTCGCTTCCGTGCGTAGCCAGGAGATATGCGCCCAGAACTAGAAATAGCCCGAATACAAAGACTAGAAAGGAGATCAGCATGTGATTTTATGGCTCCTCAAAGAAGACCCGAGGCAGTTGCATTCCTGTGGCCTTGAGCCGTTCCGCAAAGCGCGGCCGAATACCAGTTGGTCGGAAGCGGCCGATAACCTGTCCGCCAGCATCAACACCGGTACGTTCGAACAGGAAGATTTCCTGCATGGTGATGGTTTCACCTTCCATTCCCGTAATTTCAGCGATGGAGGTGAGACGACGTGTGCCATCTGAGAGGCGCGCCACCTGGACCACGATGTCGAGAGCGGAGGCCATCTGCTGGCGCATTGCGCGATCGGAGAGCCGCATACCGGTCATCTGGATCATCGTTTCCAAACGTGACAGCGCGTCTCGTGGAGTGTTTGCGTGAATCGTAGTTAAACTTCCGTCGTGACCTGTATTCATCGCCTGCAACATGTCGATCGCTTCGCCGCCGCGCACCTCACCGATCACAATGCGGTCCGGACGCATACGCAGCGAATTCCGAACGAGGTCTCGCTGAGTGACCTCACCACGCCCTTCGATATTGGGCGGCCTGGTTTCCAACCGCACCACATGCGGCTGCTGCAGCTGCAACTCGGCAGAGTCTTCAATAGTAACGATGCGCTCATCTTCCGGAATGTAGGCTGAGAGGGCATTAAGTAATGTAGTCTTGCCGGCGCCTGTTCCGCCGGAAATCAGTACATTGAGCCGCGCGGTAACGCACATCTGGAGCATGTCTGCGATGTCCCTGGTAAGCGCCTTGTTCTCGATTAGCATATTCATCCGCAGTGGCTCAGCACCAAAGCGACGAATTGAAAGCACGGGTCCGTCGATAGAGAGCGGCGGAATAATGGCATTGACGCGCGAGCCATCGCGAAGTCGGGCATCAACCATCGGTGATGATTCATCAATACGACGGCCGACGGAGGAAACAATGCGCTCGATCACCCGCATCAGGTGTTCATTGTCCTTAAAAGCGACGTTAGAGACTTCGAGTTTTCCTCGTCGTTCAATGTAGATCTTCCCATACGAGTTGACGAGAATGTCCGAGATCGTGGGGTCAGCCAACAACGGCTCGAGTGGGCCCAGGCCAAAGAGCTCGTGCTGAACGTCATTGACCAGACGGTCCCGTTCCGCAGTAGACAAAGGCATCGCTTCCTGGGCCAAAACGGTTTCGGCCAGTCGGGAGACTTCTGCATGCACCTGCTCGGGCGTTAGCGTTCCCAGCTTGGTCAGATCCATGCGGTTGATGAGAGTGCGATGGAGCCGCGACTTCATCTCCTGGAATGAATGCTGACCGTTATTGTCTGTTCCGATTCCGTTGCCGGAAGGCGGGCCACCAACGGTTTCTTTGATTAGTCTCTCTCTCAATGCCATATAAGTTTTAACCCACCCGGTATTTTGTTACTAGAACTTCTCCATGGAAGCTTGTAGTTTGAATTGATTCTGAGCTGACTGCCGCTTGAATAGTGAATCCCACACTGTCCGCCTCGGTTGTACGTTCTCTTCGATCTTAATCGCACCGCCAGACAGGGTTCTGGCTATTCGTTTGATTTCAAGTGCAATCTTGGAATTAGGGTCAGACTGGACCAGCGGTTGGCCCAAATTGATTGAGGTAACTGCTGTTTGGTAATCACTAGGCACATAGCCTATTACTGGCTCGCCGAGAAACTTTTCAACCTGGCGCAGGTCAAGATCGACCTGTTTGCTCCACCGGTTAACTACTATGCGAACCTTCTGACGCGGATAGCCAAGCCTATCGAAAATCTCAAGTGCTCGTTGGGTGCTCCGGATGGAGGGGATATCCAGACTGAGAATCAGCACGATTTGGTCTGATTGGTCGAGCGCCGCCAGGGTTATGGAATCAAAGGTGTGCTGAGGATCAAGGACCACGTAGTCATACGATTCGCGCAGTCTTTGCAGTACTTCGAAAACATGTTCCGGCTCGATTTCGTCGGCCGAGTCGGCCTCTTTAGGGGCTGCCAGCAGGGACAAATTGGAGGAATAAGGCGTAACGAAGCTGGTAATCAGAGCGTTATCCAGCCGCGCGCGGTTTTCCGCCATTTCGGCAAACGAATACTTCGGATTGACACCAAGAAAAAGAGGCAGGTCTCCGGCTTGCAGGTTGAGATCTACCAGCACGGTCCGCGCACCAGTCGCTACCGCAAGGTTGGTAGCTATGAAAGAGGTGCCGCAACCGCCCTTGCTGGAAAACACCGCAATCATTCGGCCTTTTTTCTTTGGTGCTCCGGTCTGAGCCTCACAAAACTCGACTATGCGATCGAGAACCGTTTTCAGCTCTTCAGCTCGCACTGGAAGCTGGAGGAATTCTCGGGCACCGGCTCGGAGGCTTTGCAGCAGCAGGTCAGACGACGCGTTACGGCCCGCAGATATCAGCGCTGTTGTCGGCGCTTCGGAATTCAGTTTTTTGATGAGCCTTATTGCCTGGTCCGGATTGGAGCCGAGAGCGATGATCGCAGCGGCGGGTTTAAGGCGGATGATTTCACCGTGAAGTTGTTCAGCATCATCTCCGCCGGCAAGCAATTGCACACGGCTGTCTTTGGTTAGTGCGGCACGGATCTCTTTGAAGTTGTCGAGATCCGTGCTTAGAACTACGATGGAGAGTGGTTGCGTCATTCGGGGTCCTTTAGAGACATGCTATCGACAGGCGGGGCGTTCGGGTCGACGTATCGTCGACCCTAGTTCGGAATGATGTTGGTGCAAGCAGCAAGAGTTGCCCCTGCCGCGGGGTTGTCGCACGGAACAAAGCCGAAACTTTCACCTGGCATTGACGTCCTGTAATTGGGCATGTTTAGAGTTCCGCCAATCAATGGAATGGCGAACTTGAACTGGTAGCCCGTGATACTGACAGTGGCTCTATCACTCATCTGAATGCCGTTGTCAGGGTTGCTGTTGTTGTAGGTCACCGCCACAGCGCTAGTAGTCAACCCAGTCGCGATGGGGTTTGCTGTGGCGGGGTTCGCATTGGGATCCCCATATACGACCATCTTCTGAATAGCCAGAATCCCGGCGGCGTCCTTCCTGCGAAGAGTCGCATATCGAGCGCCTTTTCGAACGCCATCTTTGAGTGCGTTGTGCGTCCAAAGGAGGCGTCCACATTCAAGGACGCCAAAAAGGACGGTGAGAAACACACTTGCCGCGATGGCAAACTCTAACAGCGACGCGCCGCGCTCTTTCTTATTGGTTTTGAAATGCATACCTGATTCCTCCTATTTAGCCGTGGCTGTGGCCCTCGATCGTTAGCCAGCCGTAGGACCGTTATAGAGTTGATGCATAGTCACACTGGGGGTTAGATTGATATTGAGCGAAAGAGACGGTATGCCCGTAAGTTTTCCCAGGTCGAAAAGCGGCTGATACTGATAATTCTTAATCTTGACCGTTACAGACGACACGTTGTTTGCAGGTCCATTTGCTATAACGTCCACGTTAGCTGTCGTCAGTCCGGGCAGAATGGCGGTGCCGCTACCGCCGAAGTCCCCATAAACAACCATGTTGCTCGTCTCAGGGAAGGTCCATCCAGCGTTCCGTTCCCACCTCATGGCATGACGAGCGCCAGCACGTACCGCGTTTGTCAGAGTGCTATAGGTATAGAAGAAGCGCCCAAACTCTGCGATACCCCCCAGAAGCATAAGCATCATCGGAAGAGCGATCGCCAGCTCTACCAGTTGCGTACCACGTTCTCGACGAAGGAAGCGGAGAACTGTTTTGGAAATTATTGGTCGACTGCGCATGATTCACCTCATTTGTAGAGAATGGGAATGGATAGGTCGCTCATATGGTCGCCGCCGGGTGTGAATGTTCCCACCGCTACCGTCCGGGGACCGCCAATATACTCAACTTCTAGTTTGCAGTCGGTGCCCACTTTCTTCTTAATGAAGAATGCGGCCAGACGGTCGGAAATGACTTTCCGGGTGCCGACGTTATAGTCGGGCATCGTGTTCAAGGCGATGGGGAGGGTCATGATGCGACGGTTGTTGGCGTAGGCCCCTGAAGGAACACCGGGAATCGTTTCGACCACTCCGTCGCCCTGTCGGTTCGTATATTCCGCATACGTGATGCCCTGGGCCGTGATTGCATCAGGAGGTTGGTCGGTATAATTCACGCCGGGATGGACGGTGTAATCGCCAAAACGGGTGTTTACGCCAATCTGTGCGTAACGACACATGCTCGGCGCCGTCAGGTTGCCCGCCGGCGAAGTGCCATTAAGTAAGGCGAGGGTGTAAGCGCTTCCGATATATCCATATGCATGCATCTGCCCGGTGGTAATAAGACTGCCATCCGGTCCATCGAGGACGCGATAGCTGTTTGGCGTGGTATCGTTATACCCCTTAGCGTCGAGTGCATACGTCTGGCCCTCCACCAGCGGCGAGGCCGCAGACTCGATGAATGCATATGCCGTGTAGAACTTATTCATTGATAGCCCGACCGACAAGCCGGCCGTCGCGCTAGCCGAAAGGTTCTGGGAATTGCCTAGTACCATACTTGAAAATGTGGTATTCACGGCCTGCGGCGAAAGCGTTACTTTTACAAAGCGGAGCTCACTGGGAGCGCCGATGGCAGTGGCGCTGTCAACGTAAGTTCCATTGAGGTTCTTGGCAAAAGTGACATCGGAGCTGGTGATAGTCAGGGACTTTGCAAAGTCATACTTATTCAGCGCTTTCGTTGCCTCCGTAACAGCGCTTTTTATCCCTCCAGAGGTCGAATTCATTTGCGATGCAGCCGCCAGGGCCGCCGCATCCGCCGCGTTCTGCAGTTCTGCTTTGGCTGTGTAGAAGTGGCTGATGTCAATCGCCAGGCCCGCCGCCAGAATCATAGAAACCATACTCAGAGCAGTAGCGGCTAATATGGATCCTCTCTCACTCCGCCTCTTGTTTTCTTTCCGCGTTCGTTGTTGGTTCATACAGTCTCCTTCCTGCGTCGACTAAACCTGCTGGCACCTATACTCGCGCGCCAAGTATTTCCAAACTAAGGACTAACTAGCGCATAGGTAAAACTAGCAGGCATCGCTTTTGCGATTGGAAGTGTTTGGTTAATGCGACGAGTGCTCGAAACCGACGTAGCGCCGGTCGACTCGGTAGTTTCAGTGCTTTTGGCTTTCGGCTCCACGGCCTTCTCGGGTTCTGCAGTCTTCGGGGTCACGGAAGGCACCATCTCTGTCGGTTGTCCGGTGGTTGAGAAGCCTGTCTTACCCTGGATTTCTGCGCCCTTGGGCTCGACACCCAGTGGTGACCCATTCTTCAGGCCATCCATGCCGCGCATCTGTGGCAGGTCGTCGCGGTTCACGGGCTTCACCAATACTGCGGTAACAAGGAACATCAGCTCAGTCTCGTTCTTCTGGAACGATTTTGACCTAAACAACGAACCGAGCACGGGTATGTCTCCGAGCACCGGAACCTTTGAGAGCGAGTTTACTTCGTTGTTGTCCAGCAGACCGGCCAACGCAAATGATTGCCCGTCACGAAGCTCGACGCCTGTCTTGGCGCGGCGAGTTTTGAGCGCTGGGATCAAGAATCCGTCAAACTTCACACCGTTCGAGAAATCAATCGTCGAAACTTCCGGCTCTAACTCCAGCCTGATGTGATCTTCATCTATGATCGTAGGCTTGAAGTTGAGACGAATACCATATTCTTTGAACACCACGCTCACTGAGTTTCCATTAGAGCCGCCCTGGACTATCGGGATGGGAAATTCGCCGCCAGCCAGGAAGCTAGCTGATTGACCATCCATTGCAATGAGGTTGGGCTCTGCCAGTTGGCGTATCGCGCCTTGTGTCTGGAGGGCGCGAATCATACTCGCCGTGTTCCCAGCCATCACGAAAAGATTCAGTGCACTGGAGAGTGTGCCGTTGAGTATCCCGTTAGTTACGCTACCTAGTGAGCTTGGACCTTGCCCACTGTTGGCATAGACGCCTGAGCTGCTGCCCTGGTAGGCGTAGGACAGCCCCAGATCCTTCAGTTTGTTCCTGCTTACTTCGGCAACGCGAACTTGCAACTGAACCTGGGACATGTTTTTAACAGGTGATGCCAGCATGTTGACGGTCTTGAATCCGGCAGCTTCCACCACGCTCTGTGCCTGGGTTGCGGTCATCGGATCGGAGACGCTACCAGACATCACCACCGAGCCATTTGCCTGGCTCAGACGAATGTCGTCCTTCGGAAACAGGGCGCGCATTTGCGAATCTATCAAGGAAAGATTGGCGCGCACGTAGACGTCGAATACCAGATACTCGCCGCCCGACTGCTCCCAGGCGATAAAGTTGACCTGGCCGAACGCCTTGCCGTTAACCAGCACCTGGTCGGGCGTCACCAGCACAGCCTCGGCGATGTCCGGATTTGAAACTGAGAAGCGTCCCACGGGTCTGTCAAAGTTGATCACGCGCGACTGTCCGACGAGAACATTGACGGGGATCGGCTCCTTATTAACAGCGAAGGAGGCTTTGTAAGTCATCTCCTGGCCGTGAGCCACGGAATTGACGAGTAAGAGTGTCAGGGTCGCCAGCAGCAGGCTGACACGGCGTATGGTCGAGGGACGTCTATGCATGATCGGTAGCTCCTTATAGTGGCCAGTCAATGGACCAGCATCATCGGATTGCAATTCGGTTCGTGTGGACTAAGTGCCAGTCTGATTCGCCTTACGGAAAATCAACGCTGCGTTTCTTTGCGCCCTCGATCATCTCAACGGACGAGCGTGGCTTTTCTGGAGTCTGTGAAGTGGCCGCCGGCTTAACCTCGGTGTGTGCTCGAACTCGTCGCGGCTTCGGCGGCCGCGCGGGCTGCTCACTCTTAAGTGATCCCGGTTCCGGCGCAGGTACTGCTACGTCACCGGAGAGCAAGCGCTGCTTGTTGATTCCGATCGTCTGTTCGTCCCCCTGGTCAGTCGAGTTACGCATCACGAGCTGCAGTTTTCCTTCGGTCGCCGCGAGCGCAAGTTTTTCTGCTTGTTCGGGAGTAACCAGAAGTGTGACGGCCTTGACACTATTCGGTTCACGCTGATCCTCGGGCTGGTCGATATTCTGTCCGTTAGCAAGAACCTTGATGTTCTGCAGAACGATCTTGGAAATAGGACCCTGCGAACTGGAATCATTAGAAGGGACGATCACAACGACGACGTCCACTAGAGTCCCGGGCATGATGAAACCGGAGATACCGACGACATCGTCAACCTTGACTGTCATCGCTCGGTAACCTTCGGGGATCACTGCGGAGAGCCCACCAGCGGTGCCTTCGGGGGCGAGTCGTGCTTCGGTCACGGGTTCGCGGGGAGCTATGTTTGTGACCGCAACACGCCCGACCAACTTCGCAGGCGAATCGAATGCGCCGTCGGGAGTCGATTCCTTCGGGAACTGGACCACTGTGACATGTTCAGCCACGATTTTCGTTCCCACGGGGATCGCCACCGCAGCGACAGCGACGCCGTTAAGACTCTTGGTGTAGGCCTGGGCACTCGACAAATAGCGGCTCACTGAAAATGCCGCTAGCAGGCCAAATAAAAGTGCACCAGCCAGAACGATAAAAAAGCGTTTGTTGCGCATAGTTTACTCTCCGTGTGATCAGGTTGACCAGACTAAATATCGCGCCGTTTCAAGCGCGAAAAATGGCTGTTGAAATAATGCTGCCTATTGTGATTGCTACGCCGTAAGGAATTGTGTGACTGCGATCTGCGGGGACCGCGAACTTCGGCATCTCCCAGCCCGGCAACAATCCGACTAATATCTGGAAGACTCGCTGCATCGTGCTGATCACCACGCCGGCACGAACGATCGAAACTACTGCCAGCAGGCCACCAGTCAGTACCACCACGAGAAAAGTTGGCAGGACAAGGGGGGCGCCGGTAACAGCTCCTATTGCCGCAAACAGCTTGACGTCTCCTGCGCCCATCGCTCCGAAGATATGCAGCATAAACATCAAGACAAATGCCAGGGCACAACCACCCAGGCTCCCGTAAAGTCCAGCCAGCCCACCGAATATGGAATTGATCGCCAGACCGCTGGCGAGCGTCGCCAATACAAATGCATTCGGAATACGACGATACCGAACATCGTAGTAAGTAATGATGATCGCCAACGGTAGAAGAAGAACTATGATTGCAACCGTTTCGGACATCTCTGGTAACCTCGAGGTATTCTCTCGGAAAAGCGGCTTCCGCTTGTCCCGATTTCGCAGCTGGTGCTTATTGGACGCGACTTGCCAGTACGTTGAGCCGGGCGCCAATTGTCGTTCCAAGCAACGTGAACGCAGCCACAACGGCTATCGCCACCAACGCCGCCGCGACGGCATATTCAGACAGCTCAAGACCTGTTTCATCTGAGAGGAATTTGTACATCTTGTTTTTCACTCCTAGGATGTCAGGATTAGGAGGCATTGCGAGCCTGGGACTGTCTGCGCTCGCGAAATGGAAGACCGCTGGCGCGCTTTAGCCGAACTAAAGATCATCGACTAAAAGCGCGCCTGGTCTTTTGCGTTGATTGGCCTTACGGATTGATGGTGTTGGCCAGCTGGTTGATTCTGGTGCTGATGTTCGTGCCGAGCAGGGTAAATGCGGCGACGACGGCGATTGCAACCAACGCTGCGGCAACTGCGTATTCCGACAGTTCAAGACCAGTCTCATCGCGAAGAAAATTCTTAATCATGTTTTTGCTCCTTCTAGATTGTGTTCAGAGTGACGTGTTCAAGCTTTGCGCCCTTACCTACCAGAACCTGGTGGCAGGACTAACCTTGCTGCGAATTAGTAACCAGGACTGGTAGTGGACGCCCCTCGCAGATTAGTGTTGTCGCGGATTGGTGTTTTGAACACCATGCCTAACAAGGTCATTAGAACTTTGCGGTTCACACTCTTCATAAGTTTTGTCCACCCCTTGGGATTGCAGTCGTCGTTGACTCGATCCCTTCAGGCGATGAACCCTATTACAAGGCGCGTGCCGTTCGTCAGAAACGCTCAAAGTCTTGATTTATTGGGGCTTTTACCGGGGAGGCAAATCGACTCGTTGTCGCCCAGCGTTAACAACAAGCGCGGGAGTTGAAGAGCTCTCAAGATCCTGAAATCGGTGAAACCCCCTCACTCACGCGAGTTTTTGCGGTTGTCGCCCTCAGTTGACAAGAGGTGTCGAAGATTTAACTCCGAGGGACGGGAGTAGAGCAGAAATCAATCAGATTGAATTGTAGTTTGACGAAAATTGAGGGTTTGACCTGATTTGAGGGAGAATCGAATGTGAAAAAGATCCGCATTCCGCCTTAGTAACGGCAATGTCAGGGCTTCGGCCGAAGAAAAACCCCTACGCACGTTCCTCTTAAGCTGATTAGCGCACAATAATTGCTGACTGTTTCAGGGTGAATCCCGCTAACAAGGGTGGGATTCTTCCGATTTGCTAACCTGAGCTTTCCTCCAACTCACCTTTGAAAGTAGCGTCAATACACTCAAAGAGAGACCTCTTATGGATCTGGTAGATGAGCGAGAGATAACCGCGAACGATGTTCGGAAACCATTGTTTCTTGATCGGGTCAAGCTCTTGGATCTGGTCACACGAATTGTGCCATCGACATTTTTCCTGCTTGTCGTATTGCAGAAGGCAAATGAACAGTATGCCTTTATGATGAAGGGTCAGTCGCCCGGCAATGAGCCGGCGTGGAAATTTGTCGCCGACTTGGTATCCCGATCTTCAGCCATTTGTTTTCTGGGTCTTCTGGCGGTCTTGTTTCTCATTCGACTTGAGCCGATCAAAAAGGCAAAAGGAATCTGGCCCAGAGCTATGGCGATAGCCGGTACCTTCTTCGTGGCCCTGGTGACTTTCTTCCCTCGAGCGAATCTGTCAATGACTCAAACAGTCGTGGCCAGTTTGTTAAGCCTTGTGGGAACGGGCCTCTCAGTATTTGCGCTCGCACACCTGGGGCGCTCATTCAGTCTGATGGCTGAAGCAAGAAGACTGGTTACGACGGGACCTTATCGAATCGTGCGACATCCTTTATACATCTTTGAAACAGTGGCATCATTAGGCGTCATGCTGCAGTTTCTCTCCTTTTTCACGGTTCTAATATTCCTCGCCTATTGTTTCCTACAATTTCAGCGGATGAAAAATGAGGAGGCGGTTCTGGAAATGGCGTTTCCGGAGTATCAGGCTTATAAATCAAAGACCGCCCGACTCATCCCGGGAATCTATTGAGTCCCAATCATTGGACTGGCCAGAAAGACTTGGATCTGCGGAGCTCATCAGCAGGATTGCCCTTCATCACCAAGCTAAACCGGAATGCGTTGCCGTGGAATTGAGAACTGGAAATGGGGAATTTGGGCCGCCTTGGCGATAACGTTGCTCTCAGTGTACCCCCAGCTAGTGATGTGGGGCCTACGTGGTCAACAGTGGAACGGTTCGTTCGCCGAGGGTGACGCCGACGAATGGGTCTACGCGGCTTATGTCCAGGCTTTGATCGACGGGCGGCCGCGTCGTAATGATCCGTATACCGGTCGCGATGATCAGCCAGACCGTCCCCAGCCCGAATCCCTGTTTTCTATTCAGTATGTGCCTGCCTATCTGCTTGCCGTTCCAGCACGCTTCCTGGGCCTATCCTCATCAACAGCATTTATCGTCTTAGGTATCCTGGGCCCTTTCTTTTCGTGCCTCGCTATCTTTTGGCTGATCGAGAATATTGTTAACGATCCGAGGCTTGCGGCAGCTGGAACCCTAATCGTCATTTGTTTCGGCGCACTTGCGGCCGGCCAAGGGCTAGTAGCCCTCTTGATCTCAGATTACGGCTACAGCCATTTTCTTTTTTTAAGACGCTATGAACCTTTGGCGCCCTTTCCGCTGTTCTTTCTGTTCTGCACCTTCGTCTGGAAAGCGTTGACCACAACACGGCGTAACTCCATAGCTTGGGCAGCGGCTGCGGGTCTTACCCTGGGTTTACTCGTCTTTTCCTATTTTTACCTTTGGACAAGCGCAGCGGCATGGTTGGCGTGCGTCGCGCTCTTGTGGTTTATCGCACGCCCCGAAAATCTGCGACAGCCAGCCAGGTCCCTAATTACGATCCTGGTGTTCGCCGTTGCAGCACTTGTTCCTTATGTCATCCTGCTGTCGAGGCGGTCGCCTACCATGGACAGCGGGCAAAAGTTAGCTCTTTCCCACGCTCCGGATCTATTTCGCATCCCAGAGTTGCTCGGATTTGGAGTGATCGCATTGATGGTGTTAGGAGCCTTAAAGAGAAGAATCAATTGGCGCGCGCCTGACAGCTTGTTCGCCGCTTCGTTTTCCCTTATGCCGCTCGTTGTCTTTAACCAACAGGTGATCACAGGGAGATCCTTGCAGCCTTTTCACTATGAGGTATTCATCGCCAACTATGCAGCTCTTGTTGGAGCTGTCCTGGCCGTTGTGATCACCTGGCGTGGGACAGACGGTCCTAAGCGAGCGGTTCCTTACTCAATTGTTGCTCGGGCGGTGTTTGTGGCAGTTTTGTGGGCAGTCGTTGAGGTAGTGGCACCTACGAAACTGATTATACGATTTAGCGAATTCACAGATCGTGCGGCAGCAGTCTGCCAGCGGCTGCGGCATCTGGCGAAATCTGACAGAGAGGTAACAACTAGCACCAATCGATCCGACCCTCGACCACTAGTATTAGCGAGCGATGACAAAGTCGCGTTAATCTTACCGGTGTTTGCGCCACAGGCCTTGCTTTGGGAGTCACACTTCGAGTTCTTGAACTTGCAGCCTGATGAAACGAGCGAGCGCTTCTACAAGCATCTATATTACATTGGCATCGACGGTAACAAGCTTACTAAAGAGTTGGGTGAGCCCATGAGCAACTTTGCGGCTGCCGCGTTTGGCCGCGAGCGCGTAATACTAGGTCAGTCTGTCATGTCCAGGCCTATCACGAGTGAAGAAATCGCGAAGAAGGTATTCGACTATAAGGCATATACGAATTCGTTTAGTCGCGAAGAGGCCGCTGAACACCTGCTCTCTTACGTGATTGTTCCGGCAGACGGCAGTATTGACTTATCCAACCTGGATCGCTGGTATCAGCGGGACATTGGCGAGCACATCGGGGACCACGTCCTTTATCGAGTGCAATTGCGACAGTAGGAGAGTCGAGCCAGTCTTTCCGTTTGGTCTTCGTGGAACTTCTACAAGGCTTTTAACCGCCCACCTGGGCCATTCCTTTTTGGATTCCCTACCCGTTCCTATGCATGCATCAAAAACCAAAGGATGGAAATTCGCGATATGGGGTGCGCTGGCAGTTACGCTGCTATCGCTATATCCGCAGCTTTTGATGTGGGGTGTTCGGGGGCGCCAATGGAACGGTGCTTATGCCGAATTCCATGGCGACGAGAGTGTCTATTCCGCGTATGTGCAGGCTTTGATCGATGGCCGGCCACGCCGTAACGATCCCTATACCGGAAGGGATGACCGACCAGGTCAGCCCCAGCCGGAGTCGCTTTTTTCTATTCAGTTTGTGCCGGCATATTTGATTGCCATGCCGGCCCGGCTGCTCGGGATATCCTCGTCAACAGCTTTTATCGCCCTTGCATTCCTGGTTCCGTTCTTCAGTTGTCTTGCCATCTTCTGCTTGATCGCGAATCTGACTCAAGATCATCGACTTGCCGCCGCCGGATCCATCATGGTGCTTTGCTTTGGCGGCCTTGCCGCCGGCGTTGGGATAGTACAAGTTTTCAGCTCCGGCCTTTCGTACTCATTCCTTCCTTTCTTAAGAAGGTTCGATCCTGCCTTGCCCTTTCCGCTGTTCTTTTTGTTCTGCACTTTTGTTTGGAAATCCTTAAGCACCGACGGCCGCGCGGATTTCGGTTGGGCGGTTGCCGCAGGACTGACTCTCTCCATACTCATTTTCTCCTATTTCTTTCTCTGGACCAGCGCGCTGGCCTGGTTAGTATGCCTGGCATTTCTTTGGTTTGTTGCCCGTCCCGGACAGTGGCGACGATATGCCGGCCGCTTCGGAACGATTGGGTTGCTGACGGTCGCTGCACTTGTGCCGTATGCCATCCTGCTGGCGCGCCGGTCACCGACAATGGATAAGGGGCAAAAGTTGACAATCTCGCACGCTCCTGATTTGTTCCGCATACCCGAGTTGCTCGGATTTGCCGTGATCGCCGTAATCATCTGGGGCGTCGTTCGCGGAAGGATTAACTGGAGGGCGCCAGTGAGCTTGTTTGCCGGCTCCTTTGCTTTGATGCCCTTTGTGGTCTTCAACCAGCAAGTTATCTCGGGCTACTCGCTGCAGCCCTTTCACTACGAAGCTTTCATCGCGAACTATTTGGCGCTGGTTGGTGCGGTAGTAGTAGGTGTAATCCTCTGGCGTGGACCTGAAAGTGAACAACGACCAATTCGCTATCGCGTAGCGGCTCGTGTCGTCTTCGTTGCTTTCTGGTGGGCGGCCATTGAAGTCCTCGCCCCCACAAACGTGATAATCAAAGATAGCCAGTTCACAGATCGCGCGGCAGGAGTCGGCCGGCGACTGCGACAACTATCGAACACTGATGGGTTAATCGCAACGACTAGTCAGGGAACAAATCCCCGCCCCCTGGTGTTAGCTAGAGATACCAAACTCTCGTTGATATTACCGACCTTTGCCCCACTGGCCGTTTTCTGGGCGCCGAACTTCGACTTCTTGAATCTTGAACCAGGAGAAAGCAGTGAGCGTTTCTACGAATATCTCTACTACACAGGTACCGACAGCAACCAACTCATGAAGGAACTGGGCCAGCCCATGAGTGTTTTGACTGCCGCGGCCTTCGGCCACGAGCGCGTCATACCTGATTTGTCTGTCCAGCCCCAACCTATTACAAGTGAGGAAATAGCGCGGAAGGTCGCTGACTATCAGGCATACGTGGCTTCCTTCACCCGCGAACGGGCAAGCCGGCATATCCTGTCATTTGTGATTGCTCCCGGTGATGGAGGACTGGACCTATCGAATCTGGATCGCTGGTACCAACGAGACCAGGGTGAGCAGGTTGGCAACTACATACTCTATCGAGTCCAATTGCGGCCTTAATATCCGTCGCCGCTTCCCGAAATTCATTTATCCATCGGCGATTCCGCTTCGCAAACGCGGAGGTCAGATGGTTTAGATCCACGGGATCAAGCTCCGAAGTCATCCGGCTTTGGGACTAATGCCAGTCAGCCGACTGAATTGGATGAGTTGATAGCTACCCAGGAAAGCGAGCACTAAAGTATAGAGCTGAACACCAGACAAGCGAGCAATGGGTTGAGTGATCCAGGGCACGAGGTATAGTGAAAGCAGAATGAGCTTGTAAGCCGGCGATAACGGCAACCGATCGCTATCTCCTTGACGATAGAAAACATCGGTCATAAGTAAAACGCTGAGCACTGCCAGAGTGGTGTCATAGATTCCCAAATATAGGTTCAGCACCAGAGTCCAGGTTAGCGTCGTAGCCCACACAAGGCGCTGATTATTCGGCTGCTTCCTGTCTGCCTTCCACCAGAGCCTGAAGATAACCGGCAGGAGAATGACAAAGACCGCACCGGTCAGTGTCCATCTCAGATATGGGTAGTCACCCACGAGGAGCCTGAAAAAGGAGTTAATGTCCACATATTTCCAGGAGCGCAGACCGGATGCAGCACTTGTCGAGGTCTGAGTGAAGTACAGGAGCTTGTTAATGTAACCAAGGCACCCCTGCCATCCTACAATGAGCAACGAAATGAGTGTCAGGAGTCCGCCGCCGGCAATGAAACCAAGAACCGTTAAGTAGCGCCGCGTTAATACCAGCATGGGAAGCATGAGCACCAGCAATGTCGGCTTGTACGTACACAGCGAGAGAGCTATTCCGCTTAAAATGGGGTGGCCGCGACGTTCACCGACAATAGCCAATGCCAGGCAAAAGAAGCCAACCGCCGATGTCTGCCCTCCCGCCAAACACTCGACCAAAAAAGGCATAAACGACACAGCTAGCAGCAACCCCATGAGCCAGGCGTCCCTGGGTATTCCGTCCAGAGTTCTCCAGATTAGGAAGAAGCCCGCGACGTAAAGAACTACTGACAGCGCTAGCCAGAGGAAGTAGGCCCAGGAATAGCGCAAACGGGCCAGCACCGTGAAAGGCAGGATGAAAAACGGCGCATTGACGTATGGCAAATGGCTATCGGGCGGGGCATCAGGAAACTGTTCACGATAGAGACGGTCGTGGAGCCCGGCGTCATAGATTCGATCGGCCGGATGAGTGTTGAAGATCCTGCCCGCGATATAAAATGCGCCAAAGTCAGCACCCAGGTAAGGCCCAAATATCGTCCGACCTCTTACGTTGGTGGCGAAAGACACTGCTAACACAACCAGATATATCGACAGCACGAGAAAACAAATGAATTGAATGTAGGGACGGTTAAGCCTGCGTTCTATGAGGCTGCCTATTCGGATTACGAGCTTGTTCAAGTAATTAGGTCCCTTCGTTAGTCCCGGTGCTAACTTCCGGCTGACCCTGATCTTTTGGACCGGAGACATTCTAATCGCACGTAGTGGATTCTAATCGCACGTTGTTTGTCTACCCGGAAGCGGCGCATGCAACGGCTCCTCGCTTTCTGTTCCGCCTCGCCCACATTATTCTTCCAAGTCGGGACCTCGAGAACGTCAGAACCGATATGATCTGACTTCACTGGCGACTTCAGGAGCGTTTGTTTATTTCGGATCGACTAGCCCGCAGTTCATGCGCCCGGAGTTAACGAAGATGACAAAACCGATGAGGTGCGACTGCGAGCGGCTTTAACGGGTTGGTGTACGAAGCTGAAGCCCAGGCTCTGTGTCTTCCTGGAGAAAATCACCGATATCTATAGCTAAGCGTTTGAGCTTCTTATAGAGAGTTTGCCGCGAGCCCAAGCCGAGGGCCTCGCTGGCTCGCGCTACATTGCAGTCGTTGCGCTTCAGGGCTTCAGTGATTACCCGGCGCTCATAGTCGTCGAGTAAGGCCTCCAGGTTCTCGGGCGAACGCCCTTCTGAAGCACCATCATGAAATCGTTGGGGCAGGATGTGCCCGCTAATGTGTTCGGGAGTAATATATCCGTTCTCATCCGCGTATAGAACCAGACGTTCAATTTCCGCCGCCAGTTCCCGAACATTGCCGGGCCAGGTGTGTTCTTCCAATATCCGAATAGCTTCCCAGGTGATGCCGGCAATTTCACGGTCATTTCTCCGAGCGTAATGAGTGAGGAAGTAGGAGATAAGAGTAGAAACATCATCCGGCCGCTCCCGAAGGGGCGGAACTTTGATGGTTAGCGCGGCAATTCTATAGTAGAGGTCTTCCCGAAAGAACTTAGCGCGCACCAACTCCTCGATGTTCTTGTGAGTTGCAGCAATGACTCGAACGTTTACCTTCCGCGGCATACGTTCCCCGAGCGTGTGAATTTCACCCTCCTGGAGAAAACGCAGCAGCTTTGGTTGAAGCGGTAGCGGCAGGTCACCAATTTCGTCCAGAAATAGTGTGCCGTTTTCAGCTGCTCGAATTAGCCCTTCGTGATCCGAAAGCGCACCGGTGAAAGTTCCCTTTCGATGGCCGAACAGCATGCTTTCAATCAATTCCGCTGGAACAGCGGAACAGTTGAAAGGAACAAACTCCTTTTCCGATCTTTTGCTAAGCCGGTGAATAGCTCGCGCGATCAGATCCTTGCCGGTTCCGGATTCACCCGTAACCAGCACCGTCGAATCCGAGTCTTTGACGCGCTCAACCGAGCGGGCCACTTCCGCCATCGCCCGACTTGTAAACACCATTCCGGGAAGCGAGGAGCTTGCCACTCGCGTGTCCACTTCTTCCCGCTCGTTGGGAATCGGGGTTTTTGCCGTTGCGACATGTGAGTGTGCGAGATGGGCTACATCCAGCAGCGCACGCAGATTCTTTGCTTGCTGTTCGGTGAGCGGTCGTACACAACACCCATAGAGCGCTGCACCTTCACGCCAGCCGGTCGGAGCGGCCAACACAAAGCAGAAAGCCGAGGAACCAGCGGTAATCGTCGGAAATGCACCAGCTGCGCTGAGAGTCTCAGCAACGACATTTTGACCCTTGGCAATTTCATCCTCCTCGAGACCTTCTGCCCATTTCAAACGTGGACGCTGACCGGTTGTTAGTGTCCAGATGGATAAGCCGTACGTGGGAGCGGTTGCTTCCACCATCAAACTCAGTTTCAGCATCACCTCGTAAAGCAGATCGGGGCCGGAGCTTGCTGCCTGGCAAACCGCGCGCACGATCGAGCTTATAGGAAGAGTGTTGTGATCTAGAGAGTTTTGTTCCACGGTACTCGAACGCAATTCCACCGAGCTGGACATATCCCTCCTTCCGTTCTAATTGATTCTTCTTGGGTGTGGCGACTGGAGCATCTATCACGTCGCGACACGAGTTTGAGAGTGGGCAAGAACTAGTGAGTGAACTGCTTTCGCTCGGTTTCCAGGCTGGTTAATCCAACCGAGTGCGAGTCTAGACTTCAAGAGGGAGCACTGTCAACAGGTTTTAACGACTGCCAAATGATCCTGCTACAGGTGACTGATTACCGTTCGCCAAGCGTTCGCCTATTTGGTCCATTAAGCGCCCTTAGTTCAAGTAAACGTTGAACTTAGGTGGTTAACTGATTGCAAAGAAAAGTCTTTACTACCTTAAGCACGGATGCTACATTCCGGCATCTTGTTGCTAAAGTGTTGACTGGCAACGAATTGGGAGCCGCAAAAGCACATTCCCTTGGGGCAGCAGGGCACGAAACACCAAGTATATTGTGGTCGGGTCGAAAGTCTCAGTTAAGCAGCTTCTTAAAAACTCGCAATGTCAATTCGCTTCGGAACCTCAGGATGGCGCGCAGTAATCGCGGACGAGTTCACTTTTGCCGGCGTTCGCACAGTGACGGAAGCTATCTGCGCACATTTTCAGAGCGCCGCCCAGGCTAACGCCCCCATCGTTGTGGGGCACGATACCAGGTTCCTGGGCGAGCGTTTTGCGGCTGAGTGCGCGGGCATAGTCTCAGCAAACGGATTCCGGGCTCTGCTTTGCACCGATCCGACACCTACTCCGGTGATTTCCCACGCAATTCTCACTGAGAGTGCCGTTTGCGGCATCAATTTTACCGCCTCCCATAATCCGCCGGAAGACAGTGGTATGAAGCTCTCCACATCCGACGGCGCTCCGGCTCTTCCGGAGATCACTCGTCACGTCGAGAGTCTGATTTCAGAGCCGCGCGTTCTCCGCTCTTCAACGAGTGACGACAAGAGCGGCAAAACGCCCTATGAAACTCATTCGCCGCGGTTAGCCTATTTGGCGGATCTCGAAAACAAGGTCAATTTCAACGTAATTGCCGGTGCCGCTGGACGTTACGGTTTTGACCCGCTGTGGGGCACGGGCCGCGGATACCTTGACCAAGCACTCCGGATGCATGGACTCGACGTTGAAACGATTCACGACTGGCGCGACGTCCTCTTCGGCGGGCGCGCCCCGGAGCCAGAAGCCAGCCACCTCGAAGAACTTCGCGCTCTGGTCCTGGCGAAGGGATGCGCACTTGGTCTGGCGACTGACGGAGATGGAGATCGTTTTGGAGTAGTCGACTCAAATGGCGCGTTCATCACTCCGAATCAACTCATCGCTGTTCTGTTCGATTACCTGGCAGAGTCAAGAAAGTGGAATGGAGGCGTAGCCCGCTCGGTGGCAACATCGCACCTGGTGGACCGCGTGGCTCGAAAACGCGGCCTGCCCGTGTTTGAGACGCCCGTTGGATTTAAGTACATCGGAGAATTAATCAATGAAGACAAGATTATTCTTGGCGGCGAAGAATCGGCGGGACTGTCAATCAAAGGTCACTATCCGGAGAAAGATGGCATCCTTGCGTGCCTGCTTGCAGCGGAGGCAGTTGCGGCGCGCGGCGCGAGTCTGACTGAGCAGCTCGATGCGCTTTACGCCCAGGTGGGCAGACTTGAGTCGGGAAGAATTGGTGTGCGTTTGACACCGGAACTGATGGGCTCTCTCGGCGAGAAACTACAACGAGACGCCAGCGAGATTGGCGGCCGTCACGTTGCCGAGACGAATCGCACAGATGGAGTGAAGTTCATTTTCGCGGACGGTTCCTGGTTACTGATGCGCCCGTCGGGCACAGAACCGCTCGTCCGCATTTACGCGGAATCAGAATCAGCAAAGGACTTGGAGGTGCTTCTTGAGCAGGGTCGCAAATACATATTGGGTTGATGAACGAATTCGATCGCAGCGGGTAGCACCAAGGGCAGCCTCTCCTTTTGCTCCAGTGCGTGAGATTTCGTCGGACATTATTGGTACTCGTGCTGAGGTTCGTCGGCGTGGGGGAATCATACCGTCATGGGTGATCTTTGGAATGATCATACTGGCGACATTTGCTGTTTGCGTCACAGTCACAATGCGC
This sequence comes from Pyrinomonadaceae bacterium, assembly GCA_023717605.1. GTDB lineage: Bacteria > Acidobacteriota > Blastocatellia > Pyrinomonadales > Pyrinomonadaceae > PSRF01. The sequence continues at coordinate 436 of JAMQPH010000228.1, read as the reverse complement.
ACGCGGGCCAGGATGAACCTGGCTTCTCAGCAGTTCGTCAAAATGCAGACGGATGTGCAGGCGTTGCGCGGCAGTAATCAGTCGTTGCGACTGGAGGTTGAGCAGTTACGCAATGACCCCCGCACTATCGAGTCGGCCGCACGGAGCCGGCTCAACATGGTTCGGCCTAATGAGATTGTAGTACCCGTCGAATGAGCAAAAGGAGAAGCTCGTTCGCATCGGAGGGGTGCCCGATTTAGTTTTCGCCTGCCCGATTGACGCCGCAAGTCTCCTGCTTGAAACCACACGTTCTCGGGTTCCTGCCCTGCTGGCGCGGCTGTGACTGCCATCGCAGCCGCGCTCCCCTCTTCAACAGCGTTAGAAACGGATCATTTTCCATTTGGGATTTGACATTTTTCATTGGTCATTTTCTGAATCTCATTTCGTGGTGCTTCGT
>JAMQPH010000191.1 GCA_023717605.1 Pyrinomonadaceae bacterium | reverse complement strand
GGTGTCAGCCGTTCAGCGAGGATCACGTTCGATGGCCTGTTGCCCTCAAAGACGCGGTGAGGAACGATCCAGTCGGGGCTGCCCTCGGCTCTTACTTCTTCCGCCGATTTACCAAACGCCAATGCCGCCGCCTGTGCGAACACATTCGCCAAAAGCACGTCGTGATGCGAGCCAAGCTCGTTGAGCGAGCGTGTGAATGCGATGAAGTCGCAAGGGGTCAGCCGTGTTCCCTGGTGTATCAATTGATAAAACGAGTGCTGCCCATTTGTGCCCGGCTCGCCCCAGTAGATCGGACTGGTCTCGTACTCCACGACGTCGCTTTCAAATGTGACTCGCTTACCGTTACTCTCCATCGTCAACTGTTGCAGATACGCCGGAAACCGCTTGAGGTATTGTTCGTAAGGCAACACCGCTATCGTGTGTGCGCCGGCGAAGTCGACATACCAAATACTGAGCAAGGCCATCAGCACGGGCAGGTTTTTGTCGAACGGGGCAGTGCGAAAGTGCTCGTCCATCTCGTGAAAGCCCGCGAGCATGGCGCGAAAGTTCTCCGCTCCGATCGCCAGCATCGTCGAGAGTCCGATCGCCGACTCCATCGAGTAACGTCCACCCACCCAATCCCAGAACTCGAACATGTTCGCCGGGTCGATACCGAATTCAGCAACTATCTTCGCGTTGGTCGAGACCGCCACGAAATGGCGTTCAACAGCCTTTGCGTCTCCCAGGCCATTCACTAACCATTCACGAGCCGAGTTTGCGTTCGTCATTGTTTCGAGCGTAGTGAAGGTCTTCGATGAGACAATGAAGAGTGTCTCTGCTGGATCGAGATCGCGAAGAGCTTCGACGATGTCCGTGCTGTCGATGTTGGAAACGAACCTGAAATTGATCGATCGGGTGGCGTAATACTTAAGCGCCTCGTAGGCCATCACCGGTCCCAGGTCCGAGCCTCCGATACCGATATTGATCACGTTGAGGATGCGTTTGCCGGTGTGCCCTTTCCACGCGCCACTGCGCACCCGCTCGCTAAAGTCGGCCATCTTGTCGAGCATTGTGTGAACGTCAGCAACCACATCCCTGCCGTCAACCACCATGGATTTGGATCGCGGCATGCGCAGCGCGACGTGCAAGACGGCGCGATCTTCGGTGACGTTTATTTTGTCGCCGCCGAACATTGCTTGGATTCGCGAGCCGAGGCCGCACTCCCGCGCCAATTGGCAGAGGAGCGCAACGGTTTCGTCGGTGATTCGGTTCTTGGAGTAGTCCAGGAATAATCCGGCAGCTTCAAGAGTGAAGCGCTCGCCTCGTTTGAAATCATCTTCGAACAACGTTCGAAGATGCACATTGCGGATACTCTCGTAATGAGTTCCTAGCGTCTTCCAACTTTGACGATTCGTCAGCTTCGCCTGGCTCGCCGCGGTCATGATCACGCTCCTTATTAAGACGGCCACCGCCACTGGACGATGTCGGGACGGTCAATCCCGAACTCGTGTGCATATCGCTTACACGCCATCTGCTCATTCTTGAATTTCTCTTTCGCGTGCGCGCCCGTTGTTTTCAATTTAGGGACTCTGTCTATGACATCGATTGCGAGTGTGAAGCGGTCGATCTCGTTATTGATCGCCAGCTCCATCGGCGTGTTGATGTTGCCGCGTTCCTTGTAGCCCCGCACGTGCAGGTTCCGATGATTAGTCCGTGTGTAGGCGAGCCGGTGTATCAGCCACGGGTAGCCGTGGAAGTTGAAGACGATCGGCTTGTCAACCGTAAATAGGCTGTCAAAGTCCCGGTCACTCAGACCGTGCGGGTGCTCTCTGTCCGCTTGCAGCTTGAACAGGTCAACCACATTTACAAAGCGGATTTTCAAATCGGGGAATTCACTTCGGAGAAGCGCGGTTGCCGCGAGCGCTTCCTGCGTCGGGATATCTCCCGCGCAAGCCATCACTACATCCGGTTCTTGTCCGTGATCGTTGCTGGCCCAGCCCCAGATACTAACGCCCCTCGTGCAGTGTGTGATCGCTTCATCCATTGTCAGGTACTGAAGGTGCGGCTGCTTATCGCTGACGATCACGTTGATGTAGTTCTCGCTGCGTAGGCAATG
>JAMQPH010000187.1 GCA_023717605.1 Pyrinomonadaceae bacterium | reverse complement strand
AGATACTGTTGTTCGACGGATATTACTTCCTTCTACGCCTTGTCGATCAGGCCCTTCTTGGCATCAGGAGTCACCAGGTCGTCGATGCCGATTGAGATGCCTGCCTTTGTCGCGTACAGGAACCCCAGCGTCTTGAGATCGTCAAGCATCTTGACTGTCATCTCATGGCCCAGGCGAATGTGAGAATAGTTAACCAACGACTGCAGACCTTTCTTCTTGAGTGTGCCATTGAAGAATGGCAGCCCGGCAGGTATGGAGTCGTTAAAAATTACGCGGCCAACGGTAGTATTCACCACCCGATGCACATTCTCCTGCACGGCCGCGCGGAGAATGTCCTGCGGATCGTGTTCTTGCGTGAGATCGATGAGGTCGCCCTGGATACGCAGTTTGATGGGCGTCTGCGTCGTCACTTCTTTGGCGTCTAGCGCAAGCAGTACTTCTTCCAACGATGCGAACACCCGGCCTTCGCCCTTGGCGCCTTCTTTGTCCCGCGTCAGATAGTAGATGCCGAGCACTATGTCCTGCGAAGGAACGGCGATTGGCTGACCGCTTGCCGGACTCAGGATGTTGTTGCTGGAGAGCATCAACACAGCCGCTTCAATCTGGGCCTCCGGGCTGAGCGGAATGTGCACAGCCATTTGATCGCCGTCGAAGTCAGCGTTGAACGCTGTGCAGACGAGGGGATGAATCTTGATCGCCTTACCTTCGACCAGCACCGGCTCGAAAGCTTGAATACCGAGACGGTGAAGTGTCGGGGCGCGGTTCAAAAGAACTGGATGCTCTCGAATGACTTCTTCCAGGATGTCCCAAACTACAGGCTCCTGGCGCTCGACCATTTCGCGCGCCTGTTTAATGGTTGCCGCATGCCCCTGCTTCTCAAGCTGGTTATAAATGAACGGCTTGAAAAGCTCGAGCGCCATCTTTTTGGGCAAGCCACACTGGTGTAACTTGAGCTCAGGACCAACGACGATCACCGAACGACCTGAGTAGTCGACTCGTTTGCCTAGCAGATTCTGCCGGAAGCGTCCCTGTTTGCCCTTAAGCGTTCCGCTTAGGGACTTCAGTGGCCGGTTGTTTACACCTCGCAACACGCGACCACGGCGCCCATTGTCAAAGAGAGCGTCGACGGCTTCCTGAAGCATCCGTTTTTCGTTGCGTACAATGACTTCCGGCGCGCGCAGCTCCATCAACTTCTTGAGACGGTTATTGCGATTGATTACGCGCCGATAAAGGTCGTTGAGGTCCGACGTGGCGAAGCGTCCACCATCCAGGGGCACCAGGGGCCGGAGTTCAGGTGGAATTACCGGGATAACGTCGAGAATCATCCATTCCGGATGGTTGCCGCTCTTCAAGAAAGAGGTGGCAACTTTCAGGCGCTTGGAGAATTTCAGTTTCTTCTGCTGCGACGTTTCTTCACGCATTCGCTTGCGCAACTCTGTGGCCAGCTCTTCAATGTTGACCATCGACAGCAGTTCTTTGATCGCTTCCGCACCCATTTTGGCTACGAACTGCGCTGGGTGATCACGCACCAACTCCCGATAACGCTCATCGGTAAGTAGCTCTCGCTCTTTAATACCGGGCACGTCGCCTGGGTCGATCACAATGTACGACTCGAAGTAGAGCACCTTTTCCAGCTCGCGCAGCGGGATATCCAGCAGGTGTCCGATACGACTGGGTAGTCCCTTGAAGAACCACACGTGCGAACACGGACTGGCCAGGTCGATGTGACCCAGCCGCTCGCGTCGCACCTTCGCCTGAGTGACCTCGACACCGCATTTGTCGCAGATCACTCCGCGATGTTTCATGCGCTTGTACTTGCCGCACAGACACTCCCAGTCAGCGACCGGGCCGAAGATGCGCGCGCAGAAGAGTCCATCGCGCTCAGGCTTGAAGGTCCGGTAATTAATAGTTTCCGGTTTCGTCACCTCACCGTGTGACCACTGCCGGATCTTTTCCGGTGAGGCCAGCGAGATCCGAATCGCTTCAAAGTCAGGAGCTAGTTGCTGCTTTTCTTGTTGGAATCTAAACACGTCAGTCTCCATTGCCAATTGCCGATTGCCAATTTCCGATTGGTCTCTCGCGTTAGTAGATCGGAGGAACCAACCAAAGACTTAAGATCGAAGCCAAAGACCAATCGGCAATTGGCAATTGGCAATCGAAAATAACCTATCCTTCTACGCCACTGGTGACCAGCGCCTCGCCGACACCCTCTTCGTCGCCCGCGCCATTGCTGCTGACTTTTTTGTTGATTAGCTCAACGTCAAGGCAGAGCGATTGCAGCTCACGCACCAGTACGTTGAACGATTCCGGTAGACCCGGATCGAAATCAGCTTCGCCTTTGACAATGGCCTCGTAAATCTTGGACCGGCCCGCGACGTCGTCAGACTTTGCGGTTAGCAATTCCTGAAGGATGTGCGCCGCACCGTAGGCCTCAAGCGCCCAGACTTCCATCTCGCCAAATCGCTGGCCACCGAACTGGGCCTTACCACCAAGCGGCTGTTGCGTAATCAAGCTGTACGGTCCAATTGAGCGTGCGTGAATCTTGTCGTCGACCAGGTGCGACAGTTTCAGCATGTAGATATACCCAACCGTGACCTTCTGCTCGAAGGGATCGCCCGACAGACCGTCATACAGAATTGCCTTGCCTGATTCGCTAACGATCTCAGGAAGTCCGAGTTCAGTAGCCCGGTCGCCGGCAAGGCGCAACTTTTCTTTAATCTCAGATTCAGTTGCTCCGTCGAAGACGGGGGTTGCAAAGTGAAGACCCAGAACGCGAGCTGCCCACCCCAGGTGAGTCTCGAGAATTTGACCCACGTTCATGCGCGACGGCACACCTAACGGATTGAGCACAATCTCTACCGGCGTCCCATCAGGCAAGTAAGGCATGTCCTCTTCCGGCAGAATCCGGGCGATGACACCCTTGTTACCGTGGCGTCCGGCCATCTTATCGCCCACTGAAAGTTTGCGCTTCATGGCGATGAAGACCTTGACCATCTTGATGACGCCGGGAGCGAGCTCATCGCCCTGACGCAGTTTCGCGATCTTCTCTTCGTAGATATCAGACAGGATCTTGATCTGACGCTCAGTGCGATCTTCGTATTCTTTGATCTCTGAACCGACATCAATGCGGGATGAAGCCAACTGTACCTTGCGCAGCACCTTGGCCTCGACATTGACCAGCATCTCGCGGGTAATGGACTCGCCTTTTGGAATGACCACTTCGCGATTCACTGTAAGATCGGCGGCAAGCTTGCGGCCTTCAAGCAACTCGAAGATCCGCTGGTCACGCTGCTCGCGCAGGATACGGATTTCGTCCTCAAGATCGCGTCGCAGACGATCTTCTTCTTCCTGCTCAATCGCCAGCGAGCGTGCATCTTTTTCCTGGCCCTTGCGAGTGAAGACTTGAACGTCAACCACCGTGCCATCAATACCCGGCGGAGAAACCAGCGATGCATCCTTTACGTCGCCGGCCTTCTCACCGAAAATCGCCCGCAGCAGTTTCTCTTCCGCGGTTAGTTGTGTTTCACCCTTAGGTGTCACTTTGCCTACGAGTATCGAGCCTGGCTTAACCTGTGCGCCAATGCGAATAATCCCGCTCTCGTCGAGGTCGCGCAGCATGTTCTCGCCGACGTTGGGAATATCGCGGGTAATCTCTTCCGGTCCCAGCTTCGTATCGCGCGCTTCAATTTCCAGCTCTTCGATGTGAATTGAGGTGTAGTAGTCCTCTTTCACAAGGCGCTCGGAAACAAGAATCGCGTCCTCGAAGTTGTAGCCACGCCAGGGCATGAACGCGACCAGCACATTGCGGCCCAGCGCCAGCTCACCGCGATCGGTGCAGGGACCATCCGCAATGACCTGGCCCTTTGAAACTCGCTCGCCCACGTGCACGATGGGTCGTTGATTGATACAGGTGTTCTGGTTCGAACGCTTGAACTTGATTAGCGTGTAGATATCCGCAGTTACTTCCCGTGAAATGGTGCCATCCACGTTGTGATCAGCCTTGACGATGCAACGTTCGGAATCAACGTAGTCAACTACGCCGTCGCGTTTAGCCACAACCACCGCTCCCGAATCGCGAGCAGTGGTCTGCTCCATTCCGGTTCCGATATATGGCGCCTCTGCGCGCAGCAGGGGAACCGACTGACGCTGCATGTTTGAACCCATCAGCGCGCGGTTTGCGTCGTCGTTCTCCAAAAACGGAATCAGCGACGCGGCCACCGAAACGAGCTGCTTTGGTGAAACGTCAACGTATTCAATGTCCTTGCGCAGGGCGAGAATGAATTCTCCTGCTTTGCGCGCGGCATTGCGCTCATTAACAATGTAGCCATTTTCGTCGAGCTGAATGTTCGCCTGTCCAACGACGTGTTTATCCTCTTCCCAGGCCGTCAAATAAAATGGCCAGGGCTCGAACTCCGCCCTCTTTCCGCCCGAACCAAGTTTCTTGTTCGCTTTCTCGACGTCTTCCTGCGGAATATGTTCACCGTGCTTCAGCTTAGTGTCGCCCCCGTTTATGACCCGCACGTATTCAAGTACGCGGCCATCACTGACCTTACGATAAGGGGCTTCGATAAAACCAAACTCGTTGATGCGCGCAAAGCAGGAGAGACTCGAGATAAGTCCGATGTTCGGACCTTCCGGCGTCTCGATAGGACAAATGCGACCGTAGTGGGTCGGGTGCACGTCGCGCACTTCGAACCCAGCGCGTTCACGAGAGAGTCCACCCGGTCCCAGGGCGGATAGCCGCCGCTTGTGGGTAATCTCGGAAAGCGGATTGGTCTGATCCATGAACTGCGAGAGTTGGCTCGATCCAAAGAACTCGCGCACAGCGGCCGTCACCGGCTTGGCGTTGATCAGATCGCGAGGCATTGTCGTCTGCATCTCTTGATGGATCGACATCTTCTCCTTAATGGCTCGCTCCATCCGCTCAAGTCCAATGCGGAACTGGTTCTCAAGCAACTCTCCTACAGCACGGACGCGA
>JAMQPH010000181.1 GCA_023717605.1 Pyrinomonadaceae bacterium | reverse complement strand
GTTGAAATATTTTTTCATCACCCTTTGAACATCGACTGCAGTAACGGCCTGAAGCTTCTCCATTCCGGTGTTTACTTGAGTTGCATCACCAAGCAACACCGCGGCCCGTGCCAGTGCAAACGATTTGCCCTCGCTGGTTTCGCGTTCGCGAAGTTCGTTGGTGATTAGCTGATTCTTTGCCTTATCGAGTTCGGCGGCCGTTACCGTCGCGTCTTGCATCTGCTTGAGTTCGGCAAGGAGAGATCGTTCGGCCTCCTCCGGTTTCTTATCGCTTGCCAGGATTGCACCCAGGACAAAGAGTCCAAGGTCCTCACGCAAGTCAGCTTCGGCAAACGCTTCCACAGCAATCTGCTGCTGGTAAACAAGCGACTGGTACAAGCGCGAAGACTCTCCGCTGGACAGGATGGATTCGGCGACGCGCAACGCATAAGCGTCATCTGCTTTTACCGCAGGTGTCAGGTAAGTCAGAGCGATCGCCGGTAACGGTACGTTCGGTGCATACTCGTTGATTCGCTTTTCGGCGACCCTCTCCGGCTCTTTTATGGTAACTCGCGGGAGTGGGCGATCGGGTTTGGCCACCCGCCCGAAATACTTGTCCACCCATGTGTCCAGCTGTTTCTGATCGAAGTCTCCCACAACCACTAAAGTGGCGTTATCCGGACGGTAGAAAGTTGAATGGAATGAACGTACGTCTTCCAGAGTCGCCGCATCAAGTTCTTCGATGCTCCCGATTCCGGTCCGCCGATACGGATGCGCCGAAAAGGAATATTTTTCGATGGCATAGAAGAAGCGACCATACGGCGGGGCCAGAACTCGTGAGCGAAACTCCTCTTTGACTGCATCGCGCTCTGACTTGAAGTTCTTATCATCAACATTCAACGATCCCATTCGGTCAGCCTCTGCCCAGAGCAGAGTTTCCAGATAATTTGACGGCACCACTTCGTAGTAGTTAGTGAAGTCGTCCCACGTAGAAGCGCTATTGAAACCGCCCACGTCCTCCGTTAGACGATCCATCATCTCGTCTTTCATGTTCCTCGTGCCCTTGAAGAGCATGTGCTCGAAGAGATGGGCAAAGCCACTCCGGCCCTCGGGATCGTCCTTTGAACCCACCTTGTACCAAACCTGAATTGCGACGGTGGGGCTCGAATGGTCTTCAGCGCTCAAGACCCGCAAGCCGTTAGCTAACGTACGATCTCGATAACTGATGCGCGGCATCGTCACCTGGGCCACAGAGTTGGTAACCACAGTGGTCAACAATATGGCTATGAATAGCGCTAAGAGCGCGCTCGATTTCCGCTGCATCGTATTTTGCTCCAATGATATGAACTTGTGGACTATAGACGTTTGTCGGGCTTTTCGATGATCAACTAACGGCAGGGTGTTGCCTTTCTTCGGGCGGGCGATGAAGCAAAGCATCTCGATCAGTCGAGGTCAAGCGGGTTGATATAGGGTTTGTCCCTCTCTTTCTCGGCCCTCTTCATAGCCTCTTGAAACTTCTCCTCGAGGAGCCGATCGCGGTCCTTCATAGAGTTAAGTTCCTGCGCGAAGATTTGTTCACGCACCTGTTTTTGCTTATCCAGCCCTTTAACCATCTCATCAAATGACGCCAGTGGTTTGGTCTTCTCCTCGTGGGAAATCAGCGCGCCTGTCTGGGCGTCAACCGTCAACTTAGAATCGCAGCACGGGCAGATGATTGTGAATCGTGACGTATCTACCATGAATTACTCCCCTGTCTTAGACCTCCGACGTCAGACTGAATTGCGGGGTCAGTATAACACCTTGGCAGGTGAAGGCCTGAGGACAGCCACCCCCTGGTTCTTCATTTTGAGTCGGGAAGGGCTCATTTTCCATTT
>JAMQPH010000167.1 GCA_023717605.1 Pyrinomonadaceae bacterium | reverse complement strand
TAAATCTCGACCATCTTTTGTAACGATTTTTACTATGTCGCCTTCATGAATCTCACTATCTATATTGTCAGGAATCTGCACTACCTTATACGATGTACAGGACGCTAATAGTAAGCAAATAACAAGGGCTAGAGAAGTTGGCGTTTGCCCAAGCATGGTACTCTGTACACGCCTTTTAAGCGCAGGCAACGGTATTCCATTACGCGAAGCCCTGCGCCATAAAGCAACATTCCCATAATCCACGCGAGGGTCGCGTGGCGCGGATTGAATCGACGGTTGAAGCGCTGCAGGTCGCATTGTGCCCCCTGCCGACTGGCCTCTGGGTGCGGCATCGCGGAGAGCGAGAGACGAACTAACCGATTACAAAGCAAGCCGCGTACCCTATCTGAAATTCACGTGTCCTCAGTCGCAGACTGCGGTTTTTCCTCGCATTGCGCCTCCATGTAAGCTGCGGCAGCAGAAGGGACAGCGGTCTACGTGAATCGAAAACGATTCGGTGCTGAATCAAAGTTGATTAGATGCGGGTAGTGCTGGTGGTATCGGAAGTATGCGCCGGCAGATACAGCGCTAGAAGGGCTAGAGAAAGATGCCCGAGAAGCGAGGAAAGGCTTGTGGGCTGATCCCCATCCGGTGTGCCGCCGTGGGAGTGGCGACGGTGACGAGTTCTCGTCCGTTGTGAAATACGTCCATTTTCTCCACCCATCCACCTAGCTCGCTCCAGGTTCACCGTTTCCCTCACACCCCTCCAACGAGGAATTGTTCCACTCTGTGTGCTGGCGCAGGATTCCTCTGTGATGAGAATGATGTGATTTTTTTGGTCCAAGAGGCTAGGCGCCCTCCCTTTCGGTGAGTCCTAGAACCAGAGTTTGTCAGTGGCTAGTGGAACTCTGCGTTGGTGGCGCGGTGGTCGAGAAGGCAAGCGTTTACCGGGGAGATTTTTCAGCGAGAGACGATTGCCTCAGATACGAGGGTGAGTCCAGGGGCCTCCGGGAAGGAGACCGAACCAGTAATGAAGGGAGTGACGTTATGGCCAAACAAATCGTTATCTCCGGGTGTCTTTCTGCCTGTCTTTTGATGGGATTGGGAAGCCTATCAGCGGCTTCATCAAGCACCGATACGAAAACCCCGTCAGGTAGTGTAACGTTGAGTTGGGACGCACCACCGCCACCTGTCCGTGGCTATAAGATCTTCTACGGCACGACGCAGGGAGGACCGTACGATTCGTTGATCGATACAGGCGCTGTGCCTCCTGGGCCTGTCCAGGTATATACGGTGCGAGGGTTGCAGCCAAACACGAGGTATTATTTCGTAGTCAGAGCCTACAATAATGCCGGCCAAAGCTCTCTCTCTAATGAGGCTGTCGGGACCGCTCCATAAGCAACCCAGCAGGTGCCTGTCACGGTCGTGCGGTGGGTGAGAGGCTAGGATTTTGGGGGCGAGAATCTTGTGATTGAGCCGGACACCCACCCTCGACTCCGAAATGTGTTCAGTGAGGTGCCACTCCCATGTTCTGCATGGGGCGAGATGTCATGCGTAGACAAGGGTAGACGTCGGATTCCCTAAACCAGCCCCCGCCTGCCGACAAATCTTTTATATAGGGGTATTAATCAAGTGCCCTACTCCAAGCCTTTTTGAAATTCCCCAATTTTTTGGAAGCTCTTTTCTCTGAGCAATGTACCTCCCTTTACCTGTCTGGCAACCGCCCCACAACTGACACCCCTTTGCAAAGGTGGCCCCCCAGGGCTACCCCCTTACGCTCACTGTCTCGAAAAGCTCGGCGCTGCTGGGAGCACTAAGCACCTGCCCTTTCATGCTGTCGCTACAGGTGTTATTAGGGTGTTAGTAATAGCGCCAAACTGACTGGATTAGCGACAAGAAGAGCCGAGTAGAAATGAACAGCTGAATGTGTCAATCGCCAGTAATGACAAGGGGATTGCCCATGTCGTCAATGACTTGAGCAACCCCCCTGGATAGGATTTTAAGTCCCTTGCGTCTGCCAATTTCGCCACTCCGGCAGCAGGGGCCGTAGTGGCGGGACTCTAGCATCGGGGTCTGGGTCGGTCAAGGTCGCCGTCGTAGGCAAGTGAAGACTGGGACAGACACTGCCGCGGACGGCAGTGTCTGTCCCAGGCGAGTCAAACCAAACTACGCCGCTTCGATCCGCAGTGTCTGATCGTCCTTGCGGATGAGAGACTTACTGCGATCCATCACTTCTTTCAG
>JAMQPH010000154.1 GCA_023717605.1 Pyrinomonadaceae bacterium | reverse complement strand
CCATAGAACGCGTCCTGAGGCTCTCTTTCGATTTCGGCGCCGGCTTCCACTGCGCGCCGAATCATTTCATCCGCGTCATCGACGTGGATATGAATCGTGACCGCGGTGCCACCAATTGCCAGCGGACCCTTGATACCAAACTCGGGAAACTCGTCTGACAGCATCAGGGTGGTTCCTCCGAAGTCTAACTCAGCGTGGCCGATACGACCGCTCGGCTCGGTGAGGCGGAACTTTTCTTGAGCGCCGAAAGCCTTCGTATAAAACTCAATGGCCCTGGCTGAGTCTGAGACGCACAGATAAGCAAACAGCTCGTGAATTTTCATTGAATGTACTCCTCACAAGAATGAACAACGGTATCAAGATACTTCCATAGCGACTACGTGTATTGAACGAAATTGACCCGCAGTCTGTTAACGTGGTGATCGGAGGATGGGAACGTGATTTGGGGACGACGGAGAGAGCGCGTGGTACTCACCTGGGGTTACGCCGGCAAACTCTCGGAACTGGCGGTTGAAATGGGACTGATCACTGTAGCCAGCGGCGAGGGCCACGTCGATCCAGGAACCGGACTGCTTTGCAGCAGTCAGCCCCACAACGTGCTGAAATCTGAGTACCCGACAGTAGAGCTTTGGGGTTAGCCCGACAGCCCGGCCAAACAACTCGATAAATCGTCGGTGACTGTAGCCGGTCTGTCTGACCACCTCGCGCACGTCGCTCGTTGTCGAGAACTGCTCGAGCGCATGGGCCACCGCCGGGTGAAGACCGCGGACACGCGGAAGCCTGGCAACAAGAAACGACTCGAACATATCCAGCTGCCGCTCGAGAGAGCCGCCCTCGAGAAGTCGTTCTCGGGTCTCAAAAGCAGAATGCCCCCAGAGGTCTTCGAGTGGGGTGTGGCGTCCGGCAAGCTCGTCCGCGGTTACACCGAAGAGGAGCTCAGCAGAGCCCGGGAGTAGCTGCGCGCCCACCGAACTTGCCGGCTCCGATATGTCACGCACGTAGTAAGTGCTGCGGACTCCTCCAACGATAGCGTAGCCGATCTCCCGCTTGGTGCAATCGTGGACATCGTCGAAGAGACGGAGCGGGTGGCTTGAGAGGCGAATTGCGAGGTGCGTCGTTCCCGTCGGCAAAACGCGCTCGCGATCAGCAAGTGTCGAAAATGGTGAGTCCGACTGATCCATTGCCCAGAGTGTCCTTACGAAGGGGCGTAGGATCGATCGAGGTGCGCGCGTTAACAACATGTTCGTATGCTACAAATAGAATTGTCAGCGGTCAGTTGGTTTTTTGGTTTTTGATCCTTGCGGAGGTGATCCTTTGTAAGTGAATCCGGGGTCTAACTTCGGGCATAAATCCTTAGCCCAAATGCCAAAGACCAACTGACCACTGACAAACTTCTACTTGCCTGCCTCAGGCAATGCGCGGAGAGAAAGAAGAGTGATAGTTGTTGGAGTTCCGTTCTCGACTTCGACTTTGAGAAGCGCCTGGTAGTACTTCGGAGGCGCGTTCTGTTCGCCGAGTTGACGCAGACGGTGGCCAAGGAGAGTCAAGTGATTCCGCGTCGTAACGAATTCGGCGGCCGCCTCCGTCCCTTCGCTGAAGATGCCAGAGAGG
>JAMQPH010000147.1 GCA_023717605.1 Pyrinomonadaceae bacterium | reverse complement strand
TCCAGCGCGGCGGAAGAGCAAGCGGCAGCATCTTTGATTATCACCGATGCTATCAATGCGCTGGTGCACACGATAGACGTGTCCAGCGGTAAGCCCAGCTTCCTGGCCGCGACCAACGTAGGTCTCTATCGGAGCCTCGACCCAGGCAAGGGCTGGCAGAAACTCCCGTATGGTTCAGCAATTGATCCTCGTACTACCTCTATCTCAACTAATCTGAAGCGGCCGGAAGTTATCTGGGCTGGCACTGCGGCTGCAGGCGTGATTGTCTCGCGTGACTCGGGGCAAACGTGGAGGCAAGTTGAGGGCATTCCCACTGACGCTCCGGTAAATACGGTGGTCCAGGATCCGCAGCGTCCAGGCTACGTCTACGTTGGCACGAAGCAGGCGTTTTACTCGTCCCATGACGACGGCGCGAATTGGAGTCGCCGCGGTGGTAACCTGCCTTTCGGCGACTTTACCAGCATTCTGGTCAATCCTAGAAAATCCGACGAAATCTTCGTGGGCAATGCTTATCAAAACGGTGAGATAGGCGGAGGCGTATATCGCACCGTCAACGCCGGCAAGACGTGGGCGCGCATTGATCTCAAGGAACATCGACTCGCAAGCCAGAGAATCTGGTCACTAGCATTTGATTCGCAGGATCAGAACACACTCTTCGTGGGCTCGCATTCCGCGGGCGTTTATGTAGTAGCACGTCGGAGTGAAACTGTTTCAGCTGACAGCCGGTGAGCTTGTCGCCGGTCCAGCATTGAGGTAACCGGACACCTCGGTGCGTTAAGTTTTTTTGTTTGCCTTCAGGATGTTAGCTCGCCTTGACACGCGCTCATTCTGGCGTGTACATTTCCCGACCTACCCGGTAAAAAGCGGCCGGTTATGTCGGAGCAAGCGGGTGACTACGGGCACGGCGGAAATCGAAACACATAAAACACTCCTTTTCCAAATCTAAACGGCTCGCATTCCGCGCTCCACTGCAAAATCCGACAACTTGCCAACGTCAAGCCAACAGGCCGCTTGAACTACTGTCCGCCAATTGTGACTGTTGCGGATAGTATGCGGCAATGCAGCGCGATATGATCTATGACACGCTGATATTGCCCGGGAAGCCCACAGGAGTCTGCATGTTTAGTGAAGAACCGAAGCTGAATCACAGCGACGCGACAGAAGAGAAAACACCTTCCGGTGAGTCGGAAGGCTCTCCGCAGCAAACCGCAACCGCACAGGCGCCCAGCAGGGAACCAGTGTCTTTAGCTGATCCCACTCAGGATGATGATGACAGCCGCCCGGCCGGTGATGTCGACTTTGGACAACTACTCGACCAATTTGAGCAGGAGCAAGCGACCCTGCAAGAGGGTGAGGTTGTTCGCGGCACAGTGGTCGGAATAAGTGAACGAGGCGTCGTCATCGATTTTGGATACAAGTCCGAAGGCATCGTCAATCCCGCTGAGTTTACTGAAGATGGCGTCATAACCGTCAAGGCCGGTGACGAAGTCGAAGTGCTGGTAAAGAGCATGGAAACTGCCGATGGCCTTCCGGTTTTATCGCGCGCGGATGCGGTACGCATGAAGGCCTGGGATGATTTGGAGAAGGCCTACCAGGAGGGCTCGACTGTTAAAGGTCGAGTAATGGAGCGCATCAAGGGTGGGCTTCGCATTGATATTGATGGCATCGCGGCCTTCTTGACCGGCTCGCAGGTCGACGTGCGGCCAGTCCGCAATCTGGACAGCCTGAGAAACCAGGAGATCGAAGCGAAGGTCATTAAGCTCAATCGCAAGCGGTCCAACGTTGTGCTGTCCCGAAAAGCGGTGATTGAGGGTGAGAACGCCGGCCGGAAAGATCAGACTCTGGGCCAGATTGAAGAAGATATTATTGTCGAGGGTCAGATTAAGAACTTGACTGACTACGGCGCCTTCGTTGACCTTGGCGGTGTAGATGGCTTGCTCCATGTTACTGACATGTCGTGGGGACGCCTCCAGAATCCTAGTGAGCTCTTTAAGGTTGGCGACAACATCCAGGTCAAAGTTCTCAAATTCGATCGCGACCGCGAACGAGTTTCTCTCGGTTACAAGCAGCTTTTGCCCGACCCATGGTCAAGCGTTGAGGAACGTTTTCCTATCGGTACCAGAGTGGGCGGCCGCATCGCGAGCGTTGCCGACTACGGCGCGTTTGTAGAATTGGAAAACGGGGTCGAAGGGCTCGTTCATGTGTCGGAAATGAGCTGGTCGAAACGCGTCAAGCATCCCAGCAAGATTGTTAATCCGGGCGACTCAGTTGAAGTTGAGGTGCTCAGCGTTGACCCCAAGGCTCGTCGCATCAGTCTTGGCATGAAGCAAATCCAGGAAAACCCGTGGCAAACGCTGCATGATCGCTACCAGATTGGCACGCGCGTTCACGGGCGGGTACGTAACCTTACAGACTTCGGTGCCTTCATTGAAATCGAAGACGGCGTTGATGGACTGGTGCACGTTTCGGACATCTCCTGGTCCAGACGCATCAAACACCCGAGCGAGGTTTTGAAAAAAGGACAGGAGATCGACGCGATCATTACCAGCATCGATACGGAGAATCGCCGTTTATCGCTTTCTATCAAAGATCTTGAGCCTAATGCGTGGGAGCGATTCGTAAATGAACATAAGCCCGGCGATGTGGTGCGTGGCAAGATTGCTCGCTTCGCAAACTTCGGCGCGTTTGTCGAGTTGGACGACAACCTGGAAGGACTGTGTCACATATCAGAGCTTTCGGACGAACGGGTGGCGAAACCCGAGGACGTGGTCCAGCTGGGCCAGGAAATGGAATTCAAGATTCTCAGAATCGACGCTGAGAGCAAGAAGATAGGCTTGTCCGCGCGAGCTGTCGGCAAGGATGACGAGCCCATCATCGATACCAAGGTATACTCGTCCGAGGCGGGAAGTGGGATGGCCTCGCTCGGTGAGCTAGCTGATTTCGGCCTGGGCAGAACTGAACCCGATCAGGAATAGTGAGACTGCCGAGAGCATAAGACTCGGCGCATGATTGCTCCGCACACGATCAAAACATGCGGACTGGTCTGGCGGGGCTTTTTGCGCCCGTTGGTTGGTCAACCAGCTTAACTCCGGGACTTAATAGTCTTGCTGGGGAATATCGTTTCTGATAGTGTACCTGCGAACACTACCTCGCCACTCGGTTACCGTACCTTGAAATTCGCTTTCGCAATCTATTCGCCAGGCCAAGGGGAGCTTGCCTAATTCTGAGGTGATGAATGACAAAAGCGGAACTCGTTGAAGACGTTGCGCGAGCGGCGGAACTTACGAAAAAAGATGCGGAGCGTTTGGTTGAAATCGTCTTCGAGAGCATCATTGAAACATTGAATCAGGGCGAGAAGATCGAGCTCCGTGGATTTGGCAGTTTTCGCGTTCGTGAACGAGGTGCCCGCCGCGGTCGCAATCCCAAGACCGGAGATCCTGTTAATATCCCGGCCAAGCGCGTTCCCTATTTCAAACCGGGTAAGGAACTTAAAGAGTTAATCAATGATGATGGGCCTCCGGCTCATACGTCCTCTGACGCGTCCTCAGTCAACAACCCGGACGATACCCGCCAGCCACCAATCTTATAAACTTCGCAGACTCGAGGTAACTGAACTTGGACAGGCTGTGGAGTCCCTGGCGCAGTGAGTATATCGCCGCTGGCAGCAGCGCTGACTCAAAGCCTGGCGGGTGTGTTTTCTGCGAGATCCAACGTGATCCCAGCAAAGACGAGAAGAACTTCGTCCTGCACCGAGCGAAACACAATTTCGTTGTGCTCAATATCCATCCCTACATCCCCGGGCACTTGTTAATCGTTCCTTACCAGCACGTCAGCGACCTCGACTCCACGTCGAGTGACACGACCAACGAAATGATGGATTTGACCAAACGCTCACAAACCTTGCTTCGCGAAGCCTACAAACCTTCGGGCTATAATATTGGGATGAATCTGGGCGCCGCTGCCGGCGCCGGCATTGTGGACCACATTCATCTTCACATTTTGCCGCGCTGGATTGGCGATTCCAATTTCATGTCTACAGTCGGGGGGACACGCGTCCTGCCTGAAGATCTCGTCACTACATACCACAAGTTGCGTGGCAAGTTCTGAACAGACCATATCCACAGATTACACAGACAGTGCTTAGAAACTAACTAGCGCTTTGCCACTGTGCGGGTGATGGCTTCGTCTTCGACCTCACCAGCATCATTTATCGGTACTTCGGAAAGCTTGCGGTACGTAACCCCGCGCTCCTCGCTGTCGAGGTTGGCCTGCGGGAGTGGCGTTAGTGGGCCAGTGATCGGCGGCGGATTAAAACCAGGATAGTCAATGCGCGCGTGATAGATTGCAGTCAAGGCGCCGATCAATGCTTCCCTGATGGTGGTGAGTTCACGGAGAGTAAGATCGCAGTCGTCAAGCTGACCATCGCTCACGATGGCGTCGATGATCTTGACCACAATAGCGCGAATGTTTTCGGGGTCGGGACGCGCCAGCGACCGCGCCGCCGCCTCGCATGAATCGGCCAACATCATGATCGCAGCTTCCTTGAATTCAGGTTTCGGACCAGGGTAACGAAAGTCTGTTTCGTCCACAGTTTCATCAGGTTTTGCCTGCGCCTGAGCTTTGCGCAGGAAAAAATGAAGTGTTCGTGTCCCGTGGTGCTGAGGAATAAAGTCGGCGATCTTTTTTGGCAGGCTGATCTCTTTGGCAAGTTTGGAACCATATGTCACGTGGCTGGTGATGATCTTGGCGCTATGCGTTGGTCGGAGATGGTCATGAGGATTCTCACCCTGCTGGTTTTCCACAAAGTACTCAGGTGCCGCGAGTTTCCCGATATCGTGATAAAGGGCTCCGATGCGGGCCAGGAGAGGATTCGCTCCCACTGCTCGACAAGCATCCTCTGCAAGTTGACCTACCGCATGAGAGTGTTGGTTCGTGCCAGGGGCTCGTAACGCCAGTTGGCCCAGGACGGGTAGATCGGCGTTGGAAAGCTCCAGTAGTTTGACGTCTGTGAGAATTCCGAAGACCGTTTCATTTATCGGCAACCCACCCGCGGTAAAAATAGCTGTCAGCAGGCCGCCAGCAAAGCCGCAGCCGACTGCAAGCATGAGAGTGTTGAAGTTAAAAGGCTGCTCAGCATAGGCGATCAACGCAAGGGCCATCACTACGTT
This sequence comes from Pyrinomonadaceae bacterium, assembly GCA_023717605.1. Taxonomy (GTDB): domain Bacteria; phylum Acidobacteriota; class Blastocatellia; order Pyrinomonadales; family Pyrinomonadaceae; genus PSRF01. The sequence continues at coordinate 17,493 of JAMQPH010000147.1, read as the reverse complement.
GGCGCCCACAGTGAAGAGTCCCGCCAGGGTGACTGACTGGCGCTCTCGATACCGACCGATTCCGTAAATAGCTGCCGAACACGAAATCATTGCGTAGACCGCTATCTGAATTCCACTTGGGGCCAGCATCCCCGCAAACAGCGCAGTAACGATACCGGTGAGAAACGCGAGTTGTGTATCAACCAGCAACGCTACCAGCAGCGCAGCGGCAGCGAAAGGAATTGCAAAATTCCAGATTGTCGGGTCGTTGAAAGGTGCGCTGACCATTCGCGCCGCAACACTGTCGCCAAAGATAAACCCTACGCGCATCAGAGCAGTTTCAACGACGATAGCCGAGCCAACTAGCGCAAATGCCCTTCGCTTTGATAGCGATAACACTGCCCCTGAGGTTCTATGCTCCGTGAACTTCCACACCGACCAATAGATGGCAAAAACAATGAGCAGCAGTCCCACCATGTAGTGCCAGGGCCTGCCGCTGTGGCCAGTGTTCTTAATCGCGGCAAACTGCGCGAGCATTCCTGGCGTTACGGGTTCTCCCTCTCGGGCTACTATTTGGTTTCTCTTAAGCGAGATCTGACTCTCGCGGATTCTGTTGGCTTCCGCTTCTCTCGCAGTTGCTGTGGCTGTTTGGTCCAGTACCACGTTTGGGCGGATGAGAGGCACCATCGCCTCGACCAGAGCACTCTTCTCTTCCTGGGACCATCCGCGAAGATTCAAGACGCGAAGTTCGAGATCTCGTCGCGTGGCCGTCAGCGGTGTCATCCGCGTGCGCGGCGACGGGACTATCATTTGGGCGGCGGGATTTCGCACGTCAACCAGGACGATTTCCTGCCGAAGTCGGTCCGAGTCGCCATCGTCATAAATGTAACCATCGCCTATCTCACGGATCAGTGATGTTAGGCGTTCGAGTTCGGCATCATCAAAACCGTGAGCAATAATTGCATGGGCAACGGCTGAACCTCCTTCACCTCTCCACGTTGGCGCCTTGTTGCCGGCGGTCTTTGACCCTACCTGGTGTTCTAGATCCTCCCAGGCGGCTCGGAAGCTCTGGGCAGAACTGGCGCCCCGAGTAGAATCAAAGTTAAAAACGGGACGGGTACTCTCTCTGGCCACGGCGCGTCGTTTCTCGGTTTCGAGAATATCAGTCGTGGTAATGTCGGCCGGGGCCACGACTGTCCTCCTGACGATCTCGCCTTCTTTGTATTCTTCAGAGAAGCCGGACGAATAGCCACTGAGGAGCAATAGCGTTGTGACTATTACCAAAAAGGCAAAGCCCACGAGCAGACGAGTGCGAGGTTGGAATAGTTCAAAGGGGCGCACCAGGTAACGAGCGAAGGCATCGCGCGCCCGACTCAGCGGAGTTGTAAATCGCGGACGAAGTCCCATTTCTTTTATGCGATTCGGGAAAGCTGCTCGGCTTCGCGATCTCCCTGGTGAGGAAGCCGGGCTGTCAAATTGCGAGCCAGGATCGCGCCAGCCTTCGCGAGTAATGGCTCAATCGAACGAGCGTCCGTGGCGGAAATAACGACGGCATCTCTTGTCCGTTCCTGAGTAACTTGTCTGAATACCGCTTGAATGGTGTTCGCATCGACCAGGTCTGCTTTATTTAGAGCCAGAATTGTGGGTATCTCAGCGAGGTGGAGCTCCCTCAGAATTCTTTCGACGGATCCAATCTGCTGAACGAAGCGCGGATTCGAGGCATCGACCAGGTGAATCAGCAGCCTGCTTTCACTAATCTCTTCCAGCGTCGCGCGGAAGGCAGACAGGAGGTCAGGCGGCAGGTCCCGTATGAAACCAACCGTGTCGTTAATGATCACTTCCTGTTCGTGTGGCAAACGAAGTCGCCGCGAGGTTGGATCCAGCGTCGCAAACATTCGCTGTTCGGCGCGAACCTCGCTGGCAGTGAGCGTGTTAAGTAGAGTCGACTTACCCGCATTTGTGTAGCCGACTATCGAAACGACGGGCAGTCCGTTCCGGGTTCTTTCTTTGCGTCGCTCCTGGCGCCGTTGTCGCTGCGTTTCGATCTCCTTCTCTAAACGATTAATGCGATCGCGCACTCGGCGACGATCGGTCTCGAGCTTTGTTTCGCCGGGTCCCCTTCCACCAATGCCACCGGCGAGTCGGGAAAAAGCCGAGTCCTGGCCCGTGATCAGTCGAGGCAATAGGTACTTCAGCTGCGCCAGCTCCACCTGAATCTTACCCTCTCGTGATTGCGCCCTTTGCGCAAAGATGTCGAGGATCAGTTGCGAGCGGTCGATGATTTTCAAGTCGGTGGCTTCTGACAGCGATTTGACTTGCGCCGCCGCCAGTTCACGATCGAAGACAAGCATGTCTGCGCCTAACTGAAGTGCGCGAATCAAGAGTTCATCAAGCTTACCTCGCCCAAGGACGGTACGCGGGTCGATGGCTTGCCGCCGTTGGATAATCTTGTCTTGGACCACGACTCCGGCGGAAGTCGCGAGCTCGGAAAGTTCGGCCATCGACTCTTCCGCATCTAACAATGGACCAGTGGTAACGCTGACCAGAATCGTGCGCTCTCTAATCTCAGCGCGTTGGGAGACGCGACGATTCCGCGCCATTTCTTCCTCGAGTGAATTGATCAAAGCGAGGAAATCCAGATCAAGTTGCGAGGGTATTCTAGGCTCGATAAACGCATATGCCTCAGACGAGTTCACCTGTCGCTGTTCACCTGAGTGCATGGGCAGTAAGTGTGCAGCTCGCACCAGGCCGGGAAGAGCTGTCTCTGGATCTACGTCGATCACAACCATTAGGTCCAGACGCAACAGCGCCAGATCGGTCAGGTCGTCCTGGGTTAGGTCTTCGCCCCGCAGATGGGTATGAACGCACCGGAGCCCGCGGAAGCGGCCGGTGGCCACCCGAATACGTTTGAAGTCAGGCAGCTCGATGCGGCGGTTATCGCCTACCATTACGTAATCGATGTGACCCTTCCGATCTATCAGGACACCAATCTGCCTACGTGTCTCATGCGAAAGTTCGGCTATCTGCCGGGCAAATTCTGCGGTCAGGATCTGGTTAGGAGGAATGCGCCGCGTGTAGAGTTTCTCTATGCGACGCAGCTGATTGGGCTTTAGACCCAGGGTGTTTCCTAATACGCTACTAATCGAAATTGCTCCTCTTGGCTCGGATCACAAATAAATAGACGCAATGCGAGCGACACCCCAGAAAGTCTAAATGTGTTCGGAATCTCGGAGCGCTGCAGGTACAGTGAGATTGGTGCGAGCGGTGGATTTCGGACGCCGGTAAGTCTGCTTTGATGTTGCTCTGCGATGTCGCTTCGCTTATTCGCTTGAGCATTACCATTCGTGTCTTGCGAACTTCACGTTTCTGGAGAACACTCGTTAACAAGAGTTATCGAGACCGCACGGGAGCCGCTTTAGCGAGGGCGATTATAACATACGCGAAGAGATGCAAGCAGGGGTATGTCGGGTTAGACATGCCTGTTACGGCGTCGTATTATGAAAAGCCTTTCGTTTAACTTAAAGCCTTCATCAGGTGGTGGTTGAAGGGAATAGGCCGCGGACCCATCAAGCGGCAGGTTTGCTTTGTGATGAGTAGTCCAGAACCGAATATCAGGATATCTCCCGCGTCTGGAATTGCGGGCGGCGAAGTGACCATTGAATGTGACCGCTTCGATACCAGCGAACCCGCGAAGTGTACGGTTTGGTTTGCAACCGAGGAGGCTCACATCGTTGCGCTGGGTCCGCACCGCGTCGTGGCCCTGGTGCCCGAGCTCAAACAGAGTGGACCGGTGGAGGTGATTCTGGAAAGCCCGGGTAAGCGAAGCGCGCCGGCGATGTTTGAGGTCGGCAAGAGAATTGCGGAAGATCTCCATCCGGTGACGAATCCGGCTTTTGATCCCGATGAGGGGGCTCTCTTCGTAACGCGTTCCGGCTCACGCGGCGAGCAGTTGCCGGTGTCGCTGTTTCGTATCGAACCGAATGGCGAAGTAAGTGAATTCTCCGGTGACATCACTAACCCCACGGCAATCGCATTTGACAAGGACGGACAGATGTTCGTCACCAGTCGGGTAGATGGAACCGTTTACCGTGTCAACCCGTTTAGGGAAGCGGTGGCATTTGTCAGAAATCTTGGGATTGCGACGGGAATGGCTTTCGACAACGCTGGAACGATGTACGTAGGCGACCGCACGGGCACGATCTATAAGGTCAATGGCATTGGCGAAGAGAAAGCCTGGGTTCAGCTTGAACCATCAGTGTCTGCCTACCACCTTGCTTTTGGTCCCGAGAACACGCTGTACGTGACCGGGCCAACGGTATCCAGCTTCGATTCGGTATATCGCATCGATCAGCATGGCGAGGTAGGGATTTTCTATAAAGGTCTCGGGCGGCCTCAGGGACTCGCTTTCGACAACGACGGCAATCTTTATCTCGCCGCGTCGCTCAAAGGGCGACGCGGGATCGTGCGGATATCGCCTGGCGGAGATGCGGAACTGTTTGTCGCCGGAATGAACCTGGTCGGACTGGTATTTAGTGAAGGTGGCGATATGGTGGTGGCTTCTAACGACTCAGTTTACAGCTTGCCTTTGGGAATAAAAGGTCGCTTGTAGTCTATCGAAGCGTCGGTTTATCAACGCGCTTGAATCTGGAGCACACTTTTGACAGCCAAGTAGTGGGATGCTAACTTGACCGCTCCTTATATATCTTACTGGTAATTAGGACTACGTGACCTCAGAACTAATACCGCAACTATTGATATACATGATCGTGCTGCTGTTTGCGATCTCAGCTCACGAGGCGGCACATGCCTGGATGTCAAACAGGTTTGGCGACGACACGGCTCGCCTATTAGGCCGGATCACGTTGAATCCGAACGCCCATATCGACCCGATTGGCACGCTGCTGATACCGATAGTCGGCTTCGTCATTGGGAGCATGGGATCAGCGATCCCGCTTATTGGTTGGGGTAAACCAACACCTGTCAATCCGCTCCGGTGGCGGAACAAGGACTTAGCAAACGTCATGGTTTCTGCGGCCGGAATAATGGCCAATCTCTTTATCGCAATCTGCGCCTTCACGATTATCAAAGTGCTCTTAATGACGGGAGGTTTTGCTTCGATCCCTGAATCGGTGAGAGAGCCGGCTACCCTACTCCTTGAATATTTTCTGATAATGAATCTTTCGCTGGCTATCTTTAATCTTCTGCCCTTCCCTCCGTTGGATGGCAGTAAGATTCTGGAAACCTTCCTGCCAGATAGTGCGCGTTCAATGTTAGCCTTCCTGGAGCAGTTTGGCTTTATTATATTGATGGTCTTGATGTATATGGGCTTTTTTAGCGCAATCATGAGACCGGTGATGGGCATCGTGAATTACCTGCTATTCCTCGGAATCCGGTGACTAGGAACGTCAGCATCATTTGGCTCCGTAAGACTATAAGAAAGAATGCCCAAGAGAATCTTCAGCGGTGCCCAGCCCACCGGCAACGTGCATCTCGGCAACTATCTAGGCGCGCTGCGCAATTGGGTAGCACTACAACACGAGTACGAAAGCTTCTTCTGTATCGTCAATCTTCACGCCGTCACTATCCCGCAAGACCCGAAACTGCTGGCCGAGAAGACCAGGGAACTAACGCGCATCTATCTCGCCGTTGGGATCGATCCTGACGTCTCCACGATCTTCGTCCAGTCTGATGTTCACCAGCACGCTGAGTTGACGTGGATTCTCAATTGCGTGGCCCGCATGTCTGAGCTTGAGCGGATGACTCAGTTCAAGGACAAGTCGCGAAAAAGTGAGAATGTGAGCGCCGGATTGTTTGACTATCCGGTCCTGATGGCCTCCGACATCCTTCTTTACCAGACAGACCTGGTACCCGTTGGTGAAGATCAGAGGCAGCACCTTGAACTCACACGTGATCTCGCAATACGATTCAACCGGGATTACGGCGACACGTTTCGCGTGCCTGAGGCCTACATCCCGAAAGTTGGCGCACGCATCATGTCGCTCTCGGATCCGACGAAGAAGATGTCCAAGTCCGATGACGATCCGAACGGTTGTGTGATGATGCTCGATGATGCTGACGCCGTCAGCCGAAAGTTCAAACGCGACGTGACTGACTCGGGAACGGAGATTAGATTCGACGACTCGCGTCCAGCGATCAGCAACCTGTTGACTATCTACCAACTGCTGACCGGTAAAACGAGTGATGAGATTGAATCTCATTTTGCCGGCAAGGGTTACGCACAGTTGAAGCAGGATCTGGCTGATGTTACGGTTGAGTTTCTGCGGCCCTTCCAGGAGCGTGTAAACGGAATCGGGACTGAACAATTGAATCGCCTTTTGGGCCAGGGGCGGGAGAAAGCTAGCAAGATTGCCAGCACCACGCTCTCCAACGTCTACGCGGCGATGGGAGTTGTCGGAGCTGGTACCAGCGAGTAGTAGCAAGTCATGGACGAAACACCGGAATCAATTGAGCCGGCAACTGTTGAAGACGTGAACCTGCCCGCAACTTTAAACGTAGCGGGTTCAAGGCCAGAGCTTGTTGCCGATAGTAACAGCGACGACCTCAAAATCATCATGGGTGAATTTGAGGGTCCGCTGGATTTGCTATTGCACCTGATTCGACAGGAGCAGGTTAGCATCTACGACATTCCAGTCGCCCGTATCACTGACGAATACTTACGCTATTTGCAGCATATGCAAAATTTGGACATGGCTGTGGCAGGTGATTTCTTAGTCATGGCCGCGACGTTGATCGAGCTTAAGACAAAGATGCTGCTGCCTCGCGATCCGTTCGCAGCTGCGGAAGAGGAAGCGGATCCTCGCAATGAGTTGGTTGATCAGTTGTTGGAGTATCAAAAATACAAAGCAGCGGCGCAGATGCTCTGGTCGCGGGCAACAGTCGAGCGGGCTGTTTTCAAGCGCGCTGAATTGGAGACTGATAAGAACAACCCGGAAGTTGTTGTTGGTGTTTTCGATCTGCTGAAAGTGTTTCAGGAGATTTTGGCGCGACATAAAGACGAGGTGCTGCTGGAGATCGAACGCGAAGAGATATCGATGGCGGAGATGATTGAGAGACTGCGCAACATGGTAATGTCCACGGGTGAACTGAACTTGCGAGTGTTTTTCGAGCGAGCTCGGTCGCGCCGCGAGTTGGTGCTGGCTTTTCTTTCGGTGCTGGAACTTGTCCGAACGACTGAGATCAGGTTATTTCAACGGGAGACGTTCGGAGAGATCCTTGCTCGCGTCGCCAGCTAGCTCCGGTGCTGTCGCGGCAGACTTACAGGAAGGTGAACGAAGTGACAAAACAGCAAGGCACTGAACAGGCATTTGATGAGGATTCGCTCGCTGCCGAGGCCGAAGTCGAACTGGCCAGCCGCGAGTCTTTGACAGGGGCCGAGGATGAGGGCGCCGATTTAACGCCGCTTACCGTCCAGAGCAGGGGAGAGCGAAAGGCCATAATCGAAGCATTGATCTACGTCTCAGATGAGCCATTGAATGCGAAGTCTATTGCCGAAGTGCTGAAAGAGGATCAGTCTGTGATTGAAGCAGGAATCAGCAGTTTGGTAGAGGAGTTCAACGGACGCAACAGCGACTTACAGTTGAGAGAGGTCGCAGGAGGTTGGCAGTTTGCCACTCGTCCCGAGTATCACGAACACGTCCGCGCTTTTTTGAAATGGAAGCCCAGCGCGAAGCTATCGCTGGCGTCACTCGAGACCCTGGCAGTTATCGCTTATAAGCAGCCAATAACGGTGCCGGAGATTCTGGATATCCGCGGAGTGCAATCGCCGTCGTCGATCAAAACCCTTCTTGATAAGAAACTAATTGTCGCGAAGGGACGGAAAGAGACTATTGGCCGCCCGATGATGTACGGCACATCGAAGGAGTTCCTGCTCCAGTTTGGACTGAAAGATCTTTCTGAACTGCCGAGCATCGAGGATTTTGAGGATCTCGCGAGCGGCGTCGTGTAAGTCAGGAAGCAAACGGCAGGAGCAATCCATTTCTCATTTGTCATTTCTCATTTATCAGATGGCCATTGGTAAGATGTTGCCCTAATGTTCACTAGAAATGGGGAAATGACAAACGAGATATGACAATGAGAAATGGACGGCCCCTGCCTCCTGCCCACTAGTTATGGAAGAACGTCTACAAAAGCTCATCGCCGCCGCCGGAATTGCCTCGCGCCGGCATGCCGAGGAGTTGATTACTGCCGGCCTGGTTACGGTAAATGGCCAGCTCGTAACAGAACTCGGAACGAAAGCGGACGCCAAACGCGATCACATCAAAGTTCGTGGGAAGCTAATCAATCCTGTTTTGGCGAAGCGTGAAAAGGTTTACGTACTGCTCAATAAGCCGAAAGGTTATCTGTCAAGCGTCTCTGACCCGGAGGGTCGTCCATTGGTAACTGAACTTTTACCACCTTCTCTGGGGCGGCTTCACCCTGTCGGCCGTTTAGACTTCAATACCGAAGGTCTCCTGCTGCTGACGAATGACGGCGATTTCACCAATTTCATCACGGCTGCCCGCAATCGCGTAGAAAAGGTTTACGAAGCAAAGGTGAAGGGTTTGCCTCCTGAACCTGCAATCGAGCGGATCAGACGCGGTGTGGTACTCGACGATGGGACTAAGACAGCCCCAGCCAAAATTACTAAAGTTGAGGAGACCGGATCTAATGCCTGGTTTGAGGTGGTTCTCCATCAAGGACGCAATCAGCAGATTAGACGCATGTTCGATGTGATTGGTCATTCGGTGGTGAAGTTGCGGCGAGCGCGCATCGGATCTCTACAGGATGACGATCTGAGACCCGGTTACTGGCGCCTGCTAACGCCTGCCGAGGTCAATCGCCTAATCAAACCGCAACGTAAGAGCAGACCGGCGAAAGCAAGTCGGGCGCGTTCGGCCGGGTAGTGTCTTAATCTGTAGGGGCGCCCGCGGGGACGCCCCTACAGATTAAGACACACTATCTTCTGCTGGTCACGGTTCAGGCTGGCGTTGAGGTAGAATAATTCCGGCTGAACGGCTAGTGTTTTGTTGTCAGGCAGGCATTCTTGCCTGTTTAGTAGACAGGCGAGGATGCCTTTGTCACGTGGAATCCGGTGTTGTTAGGGAGCAGGATGGAATTTGAATTAAGCGAAGAGCAGAAACAGATCAAGATGAGCGTGCGCGAGTTTGCCGAGGCGGAGATCGCCCCGCACGTCCTGGAGTGGGACGAAGCACAACACTTTCCGATTGAACTAAAGCCCAAGCTGGCTGAACTCGGTTTGATGGGAGTGATCTTCCCCGAAGAGTATGGCGGCGCGGGTATGGGTTACGTCGAATACGCTTCCATCATCGAGGAGTTGTCCCGAGTCGACGGCTCTGTGGGAATTTCGGTAGCCGCACATAATTCGCTTTGCTCGAACCATATCTACCAGTACGGAACAGAAGCTCAGAAGAAGAAGTACCTCGAACCGCTGGCTCGTGGAGAACACCTCGGCGCCTGGGGCCTAACCGAACCGAGTGCCGGCTCGGACGCCTCCGGCACCAGGTCTACGGCTGTGCGACAAGATGGCGGATGGATGGTGAACGGCTCGAAGAATTTTATTACTCATGCGATTCACGCCGATACCTGCGTCGCTTTTGCCGTCACCGATCGTTCGCAGAAGAGCAAAGGAATATCGGCTTTTATCTTCGAGAAGGGAATGAAGGGCTTCTCCCCTTCCAAGAAAGAGAATAAGTTGGGACTTCGCGCTTCGGAGACAGCCAGCGTTGTTTTCGAAGATTGTTTTGTTTCCGACGAGCACCGCTTGGGCACGGAAGGCCAGGGATTCATAAACGCCATGCAAATCCTGGACGGCGGGCGTATCTCGATAGCTGCTCTGGCGGTGGGCATCGCCCAGGGAGCATATGAGTCAGCGTTGAGATATGCGCAGGAAAGACAGCAGTTTGGTAAACCCATCTGCGAGTTTCAGGCGATCCAATTCAAGCTGGCGAACATGGCCACGCAAATTGATGCGGCCCGCCTGCTCATGTATCGAGCTGCCTGGTTGAAGGATCAGGGGAAGAAAACGACAAAGGAATCGTCGATGGCCAAGCTGTTTGCTTCCGAGATAAGCGTGAACGTTTGCGATGAAGCAATCCAGGTGCACGGTGGGTATGGCTACACCAAGGACTATCCTCCGGAAAAATACTGGCGGGATTCAAAGCTCTGCACAATCGGTGAAGGCACATCTGAGATTCAAAGGATGATCATTGCGCGAGAGATCTTGAGGCAGGCCTAAGGCAATCGAGATTTTCCCGAAATTTTCCGATGGGCGCTACCACAGAAAAGCCTTCCCTAATAGAGCGGGTTATTGCGGGTGATACTCGAGCTGTGGCGCGCGCCATCTCCAAAGTGGAGGATGGCAGTGAAGACGCGGCTCACCTGATGAAGGACATCTTCCCGCACACGGGGCGCGGACTGGTTGTTGGAATAACGGGAGCGCCGGGAGCGGGAAAGTCGTCGCTGGTCGATAAACTGGCGATGCTTTACCGGGACCGGAAGGAGCGTGTTGGCATTGTCGCCGTTGATCCTTCCAGCCCATTCTCCGGAGGCGCGATTCTTGGCGATCGGATCAGGATGCAGGCGCTGGGTCTCGATCCCGGGGTGTTCATTCGATCCATGGCTACTCGCGGCAATCTTGGTGGACTTGCCCGAGCAACAGTGGATGCAGTTTCCATACTGGATGCAGCCGGATACTCCAAGGTCGTAGTGGAAACGGTTGGCGTGGGGCAGGATGAAGTCGAGATCGTAAAGGCGGCCGATGTCTCGGTGGTTGTGCTTGTGCCGGGAATGGGCGACGATATTCAGGCGATCAAAGCCGGAATCATGGAGATTGGCGATATCTTCGTGATCAATAAGGCTGATCGCGAGGGAGTTTACAGCACGGAAAAAGAGCTGGAGGCCTTGTTGTCGCTTTCTGGCCGAGTGGATGGTTGGCAGCCGCCAATCATCAAGACAATAGCGACCGAAAATAAGGGCATCGACGACCTGGCAGCCGCGATTGAAAACTACCAAAACTTCCATTTTAAGGCGGATTTGGGTACTCAACGGAGACGCGCGATAGCTCGTTGGCGAATACTTGAGCTCCTTCGGGAGCGGTTGCTCGCGCGAACCCTGGCTTCTGATTCCGCATCTGACACACTCGACCGCCTTGCCGAGGAGGTTGCCACGCGCCGGAGCGACCCTTATTCTGCTGTGGAGGAGTTGATTGGTAAGAACTAATTAATGAAGATCGACCACATCGGTATCGCCACCCGCCAACTGAAAGAGGCAATCGCACTCTGGCAGGACGCCCTGGGACTTGAAGTCGACTCCACGGAGGTTGTTGGCGAACAGGGAGTGCGCATCGCGATGCTGCCTATTGGCGAAACCCATATCGAGCTATTAGAGCCACTGACCCCAGAATCGCCAATAGGGAAGTTTCTGGACAGGCGGGGCCCCGGGATTCATCATATCGCGATCCGGGTTGACGATATTCGCATGGCGTTGGAACAACTGAAAGAAAAAGGGGCTCGTTTGATTGACGAAACGCCTCGTATCGGTGCCGGGGATTGTCTTGTAGCTTTTATTCACCCCTCATCAACAAATGGTGTGCTGCTCGAGCTAGTGCAGCAGCAATAGTTTTCAATTTTTGAAAGGAAAGTATTTTGACTTCAACAACAAAAGCATGGATTGCTGCTGCCGTTGCGGTAGTTTTTTCGGCGGGATTGATTGCGTGGCAGGTTAAAGCCCGGCGCACCGAGGCCGTCAATTTGAATTCTGAAGACATGGCAATGATTGCTGAGGACCAGCCGCCTCAGTTTCGCAGTCGACTGGCTTCGGATGAAAAATCTCGTAAGGATTTTGCTGAGAACCTCAAAAGTTTACTAGCAGTTGCTGAAGAGGCGCGGGCCAAGGGCGTTGGTGGTAGGGCCGACATTAAACGGCAGCTCGACCTCGTGCGTGCGGTAGTTATCGCGGAAAACTACATGAAGTCGCAGGGGCCCGGACAGGCGGCTTCGAACGCTACCGACCAGGAAGTGGAAGAGTTTTTTAAGGATCCTGTAAATTCGGCTAAGTTTGATCAGTTCATAAATGATGCCAAGGCGAAGAACCCGCAACTAGCGAGTGGTCAGATCCCTGAAGAGCAAATCAAACAGGTGCGAACTCAATTGGGTCAGGTGCTGATCGGCGAACGAAAAGGAATTGCTGCCGGTGTGGACAAGCAGCGCAAAGTGCACTTGCAGATCCTACTCGAACATGCCCGCTTGCTGGCGCAAACCTACGCTCAGGAGCAGTTGGCAGAGAAAATGAAAGCCACTGACCCTGAGATTGATGCCTACATTGCTAAGCACCCTGAGCTCGATCCCAAGCAAAAACGCGTGAAGGCCGAAGAGATCTTGAAGAGAGCTCGTGCCGGTGAGGACTTTGGGAAGTTGGCTGCCGAATTCTCAACCGATGGAAGCAAGGCAAAGGGCGGCGACCTGGGTTGGTTTGGGCCAGGTCAGATGGTGCCTGAGTTTGAGAAAGCAGCTTTTGCCTTGAAGCCGGGAGAGATCAGCGAAGTGGTTGAGAGCCAGTTTGGCTTCCACATCATCAAGCTCGAAGAACGTCGGACCGAGACGAAAGAAGGCAAGAAGGAAGAACAGGTCCACGCTAGACACATTTTGATTGGTGATAGCGGACAGGCCGACAACCCCTTCGCGCCGCCAAAATCCGGCCGCGAGCAGGCACGTGCTGCCGTGGAACAGGAAAAGCAGAAGCAGGTTGTCGACGACATAGTAAAGCGTTCGCACGTTACCGTTGCCGAGAACTTTCAAGTGAAGGCGCCCGAGCCGCAACAAATGCCGGGCATGCCGCCGCAGTTTGCTCCAGGCCAGGAAGGGGCGGGGGAAGCTCATCCTGGAGAGCCAGCACAAACCCAGGAGAAACCAAAGGCTCAAGGTTCGAAGAACAGCGCGAAGCCGCGACAGAAGTGACCGCGCTGCGTCAATAATTCCGCATGCAGTTTGGCGATTACCGCGTCGAGATTGTGCCTGACACAGAGTTTCGCCTCGACGGAGGGGCGATGTTCGGTGTCGTCCCGCGCAATCTCTGGTCGCAGGTGTGTCCGCCCGACGATCAGAATCGGATCCGAATGAACATGAATTGTGTGTTCATCGAAGCTGGTTCTGAACGGATATTGATCGAGACCGGCATCGGCGAGAAGTTCTCAGACAAGCAAACTCGCATCTACGGCATCACTCGGGAGCGACCCTTAGCAGATTCGTTGCGGGCTATAACCGGAGTTGGTCCGGAAGCAATAACGATCGTAATCAATACGCACTTGCATTTCGATCACGCCGGTGGCAACACGGCCCTGGACAAAGATGGCAAGCTCACTCCGGCCTTTCCGAATGCCAGGTATTTTGTCTCTCGGGCTGAGTTTGAGCATGGCGAAAAGCCCACCGAACGCGATCGAGCCAGCTACCTACCCGAGAATTGGCAGCCGCTTAGGAAAACCGGGCAGCTGGAGTTGAAAGAAGCGGATTACGAAGTGCTACCGGGTCTGCACATGGAAACTCACCCTGGACACAATCGGACGATGCAGTGTTGGCGCTTGGAGCAAGGGGACCGCACCATCTTTGGTTTTGCTGATCTAGTGCCGATGCGCTCCCATGTGCCTTACGCATGGATCATGGGATACGACCTGTTTCCCACGGAAACGCTGGAGGCAAAGAAAAGGCTTTTGCCACAAGCAGTACGGGAGAAATGGCTGTGCTTGTTTTATCACGAGCCGGTGTCGCCGCTGGGCAGAGTGATCGAGGAAGACGGAAAGCTTCGGGCTGTAGATTATAGTCAAATACAATCTGGGGAAGATGATGTCTAAGTATGAGATGGTAATCTTTTTGAGCGAGGCTGACGGTGCCTTCGTTGTGGAAGTTCCCGAATTACCCGGCTGCATGGCGGATGGCTCTAATTATCAGGAAGCGGTCACGAATGCTGAGCGGGTCATTCAGGAATGGATTGATACTGCGAAGGAGGACGGCCGCTCTATTCCGGAGCCGAAGGGCCGACTGATCTACGCGTAGAGCTCACGACAAATAATGAATACAGCAAAGATCGGAATCATAGGCGGCAGCGGGTTGTATCAGATGCCGGAACTGAAGGACGTTGAGGAAGTTAAAGTTGACACTCCTTTTGGCAGTCCTTCAGATGCGTTCATTATTGGCACGCTGGAAGGCCAGCGAGTTGCCTTTCTACCTCGCCATGGGAGAGGGCATCGCTTTACGCCTACGGAGGTCCCCTTCCGAGCAAACATCTACGGCATGAAACTACTAGGCGTTGAACGTGTGCTTTCCGCTTCCGCGGTTGGATCACTGCAGGAAGAATACGCGCCGCTTGATATGGTGATCCCGGATCAGTTCTTCGACCGTACGCGAGCCCGAACCCGCGAGTCGACGTTCTTCGGAGAAGGAATTGTTGCACACGTGACCTTTGCACATCCTGTCTGTAATGATTTGGGTGACGTGCTTCAAGAGTCTTGCAAAGCGGCCGACGTCAACGCTCATCGTGGTGGTACGTATCTTTGTATGGAGGGACCGGCATTCTCGACCGTGGCTGAGTCGAACGTTTATCGCTCGTGGGGCATGGACATTATCGGGATGACGAACCTGCAGGAAGCCAAGCTAGCTCGGGAAGCAGAGATTTGCTACGCCACTCTTGCGCTCGTAACGGATTACGATTGCTGGCATTCAGGGCACGATGCGGTAAGTGTCGATACTGTGGTTGAGTACTTGAACAAGAATGTTCGTAACGCCCAGATCATTATGAAAGAGGCGGTCAAACTGCTTACCGAGCGTCCGCGGAGCTGCAAATGTGGGTCGGCGCTCAAGAATGCAATCTTTACCGCTCCCGAACTTTGGCCGCAGGCGACAACGAAGAAGCTGGAAGCAATCATCAGAAAGTACGCTGCATCTTGAATTGTGGGGCGGGCAATGCTCGCCGAGGCTTGGGAGAGTTTTGAGTAAGAGGAAATTTATGAGAAGGAATCTTTTGTCAGTTGCTTTTCTAGTGTTTGCGTTGCTGCTTTGTGCGCCGGCAGTCTTGGCACAGGGTAAAGCTAAAACCGGCCCGGATCCGTCTACGATTCGCGATCCGGATCTCGAGAAGGACTCTCTACACAATCTCGAGGTCGCCCGAAACTACTTCAAACTCAAGAAGGCCTACGTCGCAGCGCTCAAACGCTGTGAAGAGATTATTGCCGGCAATCCAAATTTTGCCCGAATCGAAGAAGCCCTGTTTATGGCTGGCGAGAGCAGCCTTTTTCTGGCCGAGAACAAGGGCAAGCAGAGTCCGTCGCTCTACGCAAAGCCTACTCTACCTGCTGACGAATTCAGGAAAATGGGTCGCGAATACCTGACTCGGTTAATTACCGATTACCCGAACAGTAGTTTTCGGAAGCAAGCTGAAGCAGACCTGGCTGCACTGGACACCGCGAAAGTAAAGACTGAAAGCAGTAAGCAGTAGGCGGAAATGAGCAGGCGAAGGCAGAGCGGGATCTGAGATCTCAGATCCGAAGACCCAACCCAAAAACCAAAGACCAAAGACCAAAGACCAAAGACCAAAAACCTATGTCTCTCCTTGTTGTTGGCTCGGTAGCCTTTGACGCCGTAGAAACTCCGTTTGGCAAATGCGAAAAGATGCTTGGCGGTTCAGCCTCTCACTTCTCGATCTCAGCCAGCTATTACACCAATGTTCGTATTGTCGGTGTGGTCGGTGGCGATTTTAGCGAAGCCCAACAGGAAGTATTTGATAAGCATGGTGTCGACACCAGCGATCTCGAACGCATCCCTGACGGGAAGACCTTTCGCTGGGAGGGTCGCTACGATTACGATCTAAACGTCGCCCACACTCTCTGCACCGACCTCAACGTCTTCGCCGACTTCAAGCCAAAGCTATCTGAGGAGTCGAAAAGATCTCGACTTGTTTTCCTCGGAAACATTCAGCCGGATCTGCAGCGCGAAGTGCGGGAACAAATCCCTAATGCTGAGCTCGTAGCACTCGATACGATGAACCTTTGGATCGATACTGCCAGGGACTCGTTGCTGCGCACCATCAAGGGCGTAGATGTCGTCATCATTAATGATGCCGAAGCGAGGCAGCTGACCCAGATTCCCAATCTCATTAAGGCGGCCCGGACGATTCTGTCATGGGGACCCAGGGCGCTGATCGTTAAACGAGGCGAGTATGGAGCGGCACTTTTCACGACCCAGAGCTACTTCGCGATTCCCGCCTATCCGCTCGAATCGGTCTTTGATCCCACCGGAGCCGGCGATACCTTCGCCGGCGGTTTCATGGGTTACCTCTCCAGCCAGGAGAAACTCGACGAAGCAGCCATGCGACGGGCGATGATCTTCGGCTCCGTAATGGCTTCATTCAATGTGGAAGAATTTGGTACCGAACGCGTGCGTCGCTTGACCCACCAGGAAATTAACAACCGGTTTCACGCTTTCAAGGAAATGACCCACTTCGAAGAGATTCCATTCGAAAAAGCAGTAATGAGTAGTAAGTGACGCGTGGAATGTGATCGGTAGGCACAACAGTGGCAATCCGTAGTGACAAGTGAGTGATTACGCTTTATCTTGTACTCATCGCGCAATCACTCATCGTGTGAAAGTCTGTCACCGATCACGGAGGTCGTATGTTTTGTCCTGTTTGCGAAGCTGAGTATCAGCCCGGTATAACGAGCTGTCCTGACGACAACAGTGAACTTGTCGAACGTCTTGACCCGACCACTGGTCATGACGATAGCGACGCGCGCTTCTTGCCGCTGCACAAACTCGGCTCGCCTATTGAAGCCGAAATGGTCAACGATATTTTGACGCAAAATGGAATTCGCTCTATGGTGAAATCAGGAGGCGCTGATGCGCACTCCCCGCTTTTGTCGTCCACTGCGGAAGGCAGTATGGTGCTTGTTGATGAGCGTGACTTCGATCGCGCGCAGGAACTCTATAGCGCCTTCTTTGGCAGTGACACGACACCGCTGACCGGTGGTTCGGGCGAGGACGAGGAGAGCGAGGACGCGGGAACGCGATGACGGAGCGCGCCAGAGGCTAACCAGAGGCCGTGAGCACAGAATCTTCGGAAGCCATTGTGGTACTGATGACTGCTGCAAACGCAGCAGAAGCGGGAAGGCTCGCCGATAAGCTCGTTGGCGCGCAGCTGGCGGGTTGCGTTCAGATCTTACAGCCTATGAGTTCCGTATTTCTCTGGAAAGGTACGATCCAGCGCCAGAATGAGGTCTTACTCATCGCCAAAACGGAGCGCTCGAGATTTGAAGAGCTCGAGCGTGAAATTCGGGCGCTACACAGTTACGAGACGCCCGAGATTATCGCCTTACCCATCGTGGCCGGTTCACCCCCTTATCTTGAGTGGCTCTCTGCCAGTCTTGATCCGAAAGTATAATTGTAGCGGCGTCCCTCCGTCGGCGCCCCATCGTGGCGTCATTGCAGGAGGGTTACTCGCGCCAAAGCACGA
>JAMQPH010000122.1 GCA_023717605.1 Pyrinomonadaceae bacterium | reverse complement strand
TGATCACAGACACCGAGTGCTTCGGTAGAGTCACAACGAAGCTCCGGCCGCCGCTGACCGTTCCGTTCTTAATGAAAACCGCGTCGGGTCTCGCGAAATCATTTGAGGCTGTGAGCGATGGAGCGGTGACAGTCTTTATCTCTGCCCGGGAAGCGGGAGTTGCACCTTGGACATTTATGGTCGTCGCCAATGCGCTCGTCGGGCTGGTGTTCACCGCCTTGATGAAGATCTTTCTGCCGTCAGCTGTGCGACTCACAACCGCGTCAAGGTAGGGCACTCTCTTGCCTTCATTGCTCGAATCAAATAGCGGGCAGCTGACGCTGGCAGCCAGACGTTCATCGCCGCGGTGCTCATTGTAAAGCTGGTTAACCAGATAGACCGGAGAGACGAAGAGCCCGTGTCGCCCAGCCTGTATGATGCCGCCGGGCCAGCCGTTAACGAGATCAGAGACAGCGCTCATCTCAACCAGATCGCCTCTGCGCTCGAAGACATTCATCAGCCGCCCTCCATAGAGCGCCGACTCCATTGAATACTGACGATCTGACGGAAGGTCGAGTCCCCACTCGTTGATTGCAAGTTTGATCCGGTGACGGGGGACGAGCTCGCGCAGCAGCTGTTCGACCTCCAGGTAGAAACGCTCGAGGAATAGCGGCCGGGCCATCAAGTTCAACGGATCGCCTGCCATTTCGCTCCGGCCGTAGTAGTGATGAATTGCCAGGTAGTCGATGCTCTCGCCCGCCGCGGGCAGAACCGTGCGGTTCCAGTTCATGTTGTTGTCACCCACGGCGATGAGCTTGATCGAAGGATCGACAGCGCGCATCGCCTTTGCGTAGCGGTTGTAATTGCGTGCATAGGTATCGGCGTCTGAGTGACCGCGCACCCAGTTACCCCAGATTTCGTTGCCCACTTCCCAGAACTTCACGCCGAACGGCGCCGGATGTCCGTTCGCCGCGCGCATCGCGCCATACTTGGTAGTCGTGGGTCCATTGCAATATTCGACCCACGCCGCTGCCTCTTCGACAGTCGCCCCGCGTCCTTCCACATTGACAGTAATCGAAGGCTCAGCGCCGACGGCACGAGAGAAAAGTATGAACTCGTCGGTACCAAAGTCGCTCGGCTCTGGCTCATTCTTCCAGGAGAGATTGGCCCACGTCACGCGCTCGTCGCGTGGCCCAGTGCCCCATGGCCAGCGGTAGTCCTGCGCAACGTTTCCTCCAGGCCAGCGAATGAAGGCGGGCTTGAGGACTCTAATCTTTTCAAACACGTCGCGGCGCACGTCTCCAGGCATTGCATCGCCCGGCAGTAGCGTCACCTGATCCACCCACACTCGGCCTCGTCCGGGGAAAAGGATTGCGAACCGCGCGAGTGGGTCGCTCTGTGTTGGTTTCAGGGTGAACTCATATTTGCGCCAATCACCGCCGACACTGTTGATATCCGCCGAGGCGTAGCTCTTGCCGCCGTTGACATCTGATTCGAGCGCAACCGTGACTGCGCCTTTGTAATCATTGGCCCTGAGCCAGAGGTAACCACGGTATTCGGCGCCGGCGCGGATGGAAATGCGAGCCTGATAGAACCCGTGGCGCTGAATCACTCCGTTGCCGGCTTCCACGCGCAGGGAGTGCTCTTTCGTTTCCCTTTCACCAGTCTCGACCTTTAGCTTCCGGTGCTGCGGGTAAGCGACCTCACCGTCCCACAGGAAAGCGAGTCCGTAATCGTCGTTTCGGTCGTCGGGGTAACGCTCCCAGTAGCGCGAAAGACCAATGACATTCGGCGGCTCTTCGAAGCTGCGGTTGCGGATCAGTTCCGCGTGCAACCCACCCTTGATTCCCTCGTACATGAATTCGAGAAACTGGCCGTAGAGTAATGGGCTAATCCGATTTTCGACTTTGCGCGCGTCAATTGAGATGGTTGCGGTTTGAGTGGTTTGTGCGTGAACACGAAGGAGGTGCGCGACAGCGGCGCACAATAGCAGCGCAGTCAAAGCCGAAGATGCTCGGCGAAACCGGACCCGCGGTTTAGCGTCACTCTCGATTTTGTGAATTCGCATTTGAGGAAGGTTTTAAGCCGCGGATTCACGCGCGGATGACACGGATCAGATAAACCCAGAACCGATCCCAAGAGAACGGCTCAAGCTCCGCTAATTTTGCAGGTCAGGAAGGGTGGTTTACCCCCGCCTGTCTAGCGATGAAAGTCGGCGGGGGTAAACCACCCTTCCTGACCTGCAAATCACCATAGGCCCTTCTTGGGTTTTCACACAGCGCCCTTCAGAGGTATTTTTGCCAACAACTCCCTCATTTCACGGGGATCCGCATCACGGTGAACGATTGCGGGGCAAGCGTGAACACAAACTCGCCTGATGGGATGACCAATGGCCCTTCGACAGGGGCGACTTTCGTCGGGTTATCCAAACTGTTCTCGGCCTTCAAGTCGGAACTCTCCAGGACGAATGCCTTTCCATTCTTGCCCACCGTTTTCGCACCCGCGAGATTTATGCGAACCTCCTTTGTCGACGAAGCGGTGTTCACCACTTTGATGATCACTTCGCCGGACTCTTCGTCCAGCGACGCGCTGGTGAAGAGTTCACCCTGTCCGTTAGTCGCGGAGCCGTTCAGCAGTACCGGCAAGATTCTAGTGCCGCGGTTCACGCTGAACAGTTTTTGCACGTAGTAATTAGGCGTGCCGTAGGAGCGAAGGTTGTCGAACCAGATCATGTTCGGCGTCCATTGCCACGCCTCCAAGTGACCAAAGAGCGGCGCGTAGGAGGACATCTGCACGACGTCGGCATTGCGGTCGAGACCGGTGATGAAGGCGGCCTCGGAGAGCGCGCACTCCCAGTTGTTGCGGTTGTCAGGACTGGCGATGCCGACGCTCTGCGCCGCGTACTCTCCGGCGAAAACCTTCGGGCCGGTACGCGGGTAATTGTCATATCTCCCGGCGTTGTCGCGGAACCATTTCGGCGCCATGTAATAATGCTCGTCAATGAGGTCGGCTTTCAGTTCGCGCATCTTTGCCCACAGGAAGTCGAACCGATCTCCGTCCGGGGCCGGTCCAGCGCTGGTAATAAGGGCCACGTTCGGATACTTCTGCTTGAGCACCCTGGCGAATATTTCGTACCGCTCGACGTATTGCGGGCCCCACTGTTCGTTTCCAATGCCAATCATCTTCAGGTTAAAAGGAGCAGGGTGGCCCATCGCAGCTCGTCTGCGGCCCCAGTCGGTGGTGACCGGAGCGTTGGCGAATTCGATCAGGTCGATGGCGTCCTGGATGTAATGATCGAGTTGTTCCAGCGGGACTAACTCGCCGGTGTTGAATTGACAGGCCATGCCGCAGTTGAGAATCGGCAGCGGTTCGGCCCCGATGTCTTCGCTCAACTGGAAGTACCCGTAAAACCCTAGCCCGAATGATTGGTAGTAATCCGGCGCTGGGCGGTGCCTGAATTCGTAGTTCCAACGGTTGATGAGCAGACTCCGGTCATCGAGATCACCAATTGTCGTCTTCCACTGGTAGCGCCTCTCGAGGTGACTACCTTCGACGATGCACCCTCCGGGAAAACGGAGGAAGCCAGGCTTCATTTCCTTGAGCAACTTTACCAGGTCGGAGCGCAATCCGTTTTCGCGGTTCTGCCAGGTGTCCTTCGGATACAAAGAGATCAAGTCGAGGTCGAGCGTGCCACGTCCCTCCGCCAACACGCTTAGCCGCGCTTTGGTGTCGGTCCCGGTGCTGCGGATCGTGGATGTGAATTTCTTCCACTCGGGTGTCAAGCCGGAAATCTTTGTTTGCCCTAGCACATGCCCGTTGGCGTCTTCGAGTAGAACGATCAATCCTGCCGGCGCTCCATCGACGCGACGCGCCCTGACGGAGAAAGTGTACTCGTCATCTTTCGCAACGCCGATGCCGCGAAATCCTTCGTTCACCAGGCCAAAGCCGGCGCCCGGTGTCTCAACCTTGAGTCGCAAGTAGTGAGAGTTTGGAACCTCTTTGACCGAACCCTGATCGAGAATGTAAACAGCGCCCTTGGAATCGCCCGGGTTGATCTGTTTCCAACCCATTAGCGGGTCAGGAAATTCGAACGACCGGTTCTTCACGCGTTCAGGATAGAGCCCGCCGTCGGCGCCGAAGTTAATGTCTTCGAAGAACAGTCCATAGAGTGTCTTGGGGATCGAAGCGCCGGGCTTGTCCACTTGCACAGTGATATTGCCGGCTTGTGCGAGGGCGACTTGCGCCTGGACGATAACCAGACCGAGCGAGCAAACGAGCGCCAGCAGTCTGGCGAAAAGAGATGGTGTCGTTCGAGGTGCTTTCATATGCTTTAGCCCTACCTTTAGTACGATCCGCGGATGTGAGACGCAACCTGCGTTTCATAAAACGTTCTCAACTGCGCATGCAAGTCTTCACCTAGAGGAGGGAGTGCGCTCGCAGCTACGTTGGCGCGCGCCTGTTGTGGGTTACTC
>JAMQPH010000116.1 GCA_023717605.1 Pyrinomonadaceae bacterium | reverse complement strand
AGGTCCTCGGTGAAGTCGGTCTCCGAGAACGCCTTGATGCAGTCGTAGCCGTTCTTGTGGCCGGACATCATGCCCTGTAGCCACCACGCCTGGATCACCCCTCGTGAAACCTTGGCGCCGGGCCGGTTGAAGCCGAAGAACGGGCCGCTCGCCACGTCCAGGAAGAACTGCGCGCGGTCGGCAAGGTATGCCTTGCGGAAGCCATCGAAGACCTCCATGGGCGACCCGCCGGGGTTGGCCGGCGTTTTCAGCATGAGCGGCGGCACCGCCCCAATCAGCACCGCCGCAGCCACGCGCTTCGTGCCGTAGCGCCCGATGTAACGCGCGACTTCGCCGCCGCCAGCGGAGTGCCCGATCATGACTGCGTTCTTCAGATCGAGTGCTTCAAAGAGCCCCGACAGGTCGTCGGCGTAGGTGTCCATGTCATTGCCGTGCCAGGGCTGGCTTGATCGCCCGTGCCCGCGCCGGTCGTGGGCGATGCAGCGGTAGCCGTTGCTGGCGAGAAAATACATCTGCGATTCCCACGCGTCGGAACTAAGCGGCCAGCCGTGGCTGAACACCACGGGTTGCCCCTCGCCCCAGTCCTTGTAATAGATCTGCGTACCATCTTTCGTGATAATCGTGTTCATGCAAGCTCTCCTTTGTAAGGCCGAAGTCGACCGAAGTTCGAATTGAAACGACGAAGCTATTTACGAAGTTACCTCACCTTCTTTCGGCTTCTTTTCGTCAGTTCCACGCTACGTTCAGGCTACAAACAACAACTCCCATTGTCTTGCTGGTTCTTGCCCAAAATTGCATTCTTTTGCAGGAGTAAGACTGTAACGTCCGTAACATCTTCGCAATCGTCCGGGAGACCCATGGAGCCGCTCTCAGATGTGCTGTCGCTGCTGAAACCGCGCGCTAATGCATCCGGTGGCTTTGATGCGGATGGAAAATGGTCTGACCCACGCTCCCTACACGAATCGAGCAAATCCCGGTAAATCCTGACAACTTCAAACAATACAGAGCGCGCCGCCCCGTGAAATTATTGGAGCAAGTTGTGCGGAAGTGTGAGGTCTGGTGTGAAATTCTATTGTCTCATTTTGATTGTCATCGTCACGTTGTTGCGGACTGCCTCAGTCGCCGCGCAGCAGAGTAGTAGCGGTGTGCAAGTGGGAAACGCGCCTCAGATTTCTGGTGCGGCGAGGGTGACGCTGAGACAGCCGGCCGAACTTAGTTTCGAGCAGGCTATTCAACTGGCAATTGAGAATAATTTGGGAACTCTGCTAGCACGCGAACGCCGCAACGAGGCGCGGGGGAATAAACAGCAGTCTCTGGCCCCACTCCTGCCGAATGTTTCCGGTGTTACTTATCAGGCCAGCCTGACGGAGAACCTCGCGGCGCTTGGTTTCCAGCCCGGAGCTATTCCCGGCTTCAATTCCACGTTCGTTGGTCCATTCAGGAATTTCGACGCGCGCGTTTTGTTAACGCAGACAATTTTTGACCTCAGTGCAATTCGAAACTTCCAGGCAGGGCGCGCTGGTGTTCGGGTGGCGGAATTGCAGGAAGGTTTGGCCCGCGAACAGGTCGCTAGCGGAACGGGTCTTATCTATCTCGAAGCGCTTCGCGCTGACGCGTCGGTGGTTGCCGCGCAAGCTAATGTTGAGTTGGCGCAAACGTTAACCAAGCTCGCTCAAGACCAGCGTAACGCAGGAATAGCGACGGGAGTGGATGTCATTCGTGCTCAAACGCGCCTGGCGGAACAACAAGTCGGGTTGGCCCGGGCCCAAACCACATCTGACCGGGCGCGGCTGAACTTACAACGAGTAGTCGGCCTGCCGCTCGGAAGTTCGCTGACTTTGACCGAGCAGCTGCGATTCACCGAAGAGCCGCTGCCGGCGGTCGAAACAGCTGTCGCGCAAGCTGGCCAGAATCGGCGCGAAGTCCAGGTTGCCGAGGAGCAGATCAAAGCGAGTCAGCTCCAACGCAAAGCTGTACGTGCCGAGTACCTGCCTTCAGTTGAGCTTGTGGGCGACTATGGAGTTAGCGGAATCACGCCTACCAACTCAAGTCTCCCCACGCGTAGCGTCGCCGTCCAGGTCAACGTGCCAATTTTCAATGGTGGCTTGACCCGTGGAAAAGTGACTGCGGCCGCAAGTCGTGAACGGCAAACTGAACTCGAGCTTTCGAACGTCCGCGGCCAGGTTGAAGAAGATGTGCGGTTGGCATTAACAACTTTAAGAACAACAGCGGTGCAAGTGCGCGCGGCAGATGAAAGCGTGGTGCTCGCTCTGCGTGAACTCGAGATGGCTCGGGACCGTTTTCAGGCTGGCGTGGCAGACAATATCGAAGTCGTGACAGCGCAGACTTCGCTCGCAAGCGCGCGTGATGCTCAAGTGACGGCATTGTCGCAGCACAACGCTGCGCGTTTGAACCTGGCCGCGGCTCTTGGACGCGCGGAGACATTTCGCTGGTGACGGTGGGTTGTAGGGGTGTCCCTCCGTGGGCACCCCAACGTCGCAGAGGAGCGTGATCGGAAAAGGACTGAGTTCGCAAAACGTGGGGCGCCCACGGAGGGACGCCCCTACAAATATTACGACGTTCGTTGGTAACAGCGGGGTTGAGGCTGCAATTTAGGATGGAAAGACAATTATGTTGGAAGTAATCGACGAAGTCGAAGCTAAGCAAGAGCAAAAGGACAGGAACACCTCAGGACGAACTCTTGTCGAAGCACCAACTGACAAGGAACCGCCTGAGGCCGCTGCGCCGACAAAGGAACCCGGGTTGAAGTCCCAGCCGGTCGAAACCAACGATGATGCCCAGACCCTGACAGTAAAGAAACCTCTATACAAACGCCAGGCCGTTCTCGTCGTAGCGGCTATTGTCCTGCTTGTCGGCGCGACCATCGGCGTGCGCTACTGGCTTTACGCGCGGGCGCATGAATCTACCGACGATGCTTTTATTGATGGTCATATTATCCAAATAAGCCCGAAAGTCTCCGCGTACGTTAAGAAGGTCCACATCGATGACAATCAGCAGGTAAAAGCGGGTGATCTGCTCGTTGAACTTGACCAGCGCGATTACCAGACCAGACTGGACCAGGCTAAAGCAGCACTGGATGCTGGACTGGCAAGGCAGAACGAAGCCAAAACCAACGTGTCGCTTACACGTGCGACAGGGGCAGCAAACGTTCAGCAGGCGTCGGCGACGGTAAGCCAGGCGCGCTCGGGCGTTGAGTCGTCGCGTGCTGCTGCCGCCAGCTCGCAGAGCCGGGCGAGTCAAGCAGCTTCGGCAGTTTCAACTGCCCAAGCAAACCTCGAACAGGCACGCGCGCAAGTGCTGGCTGCGGAAGCCGAGGCGACACGAGCTAACGCTGATGTCGAACGTTACCAGGCGCTCTATGGCAAGGATGAGGTTTCGAAACAGCAATTGGACCAGGCCGTAGCGACAGCACGGACCGCCAGTGCCCAACTCGATGCAGCGAGACAGAAGGTCGTCGCCAGCCTGGCCCAGGTTAACGAGGCTCGCTCTTCTGAGTCTGCGGTAGTCGACACTGCGCGACAGTCAAGGACTCAGATAATCGGCGCACAAGCGGGTGTTGGCGAAGCACTCGGCCGTCTGGCACAGGCCAATACCGCACGACAGCAAGTGGCTGTTAGTCAGGCTCAGCACGAGACGGCCGGCGCAACTGTCGAACAGTTGCGGGCGCAGGTCGATCAAGCAGAACTTGAACTCTCCTACACGAAAATCTATGCGAGCGAAGCCGGGAGGGTGACACGAAAGTCTGTCGAAGAAGGCGCTCTTGTTCAGGTTGGTCAAGCGCTTCTGTCCATCGTACCTGCAAACGTTTGGGTCACCGCCAATTTCAAAGAGAGCCAAATCGGAAGAATGGTACCTGGCCAGCCAGTGGACATTACGGTAGATGCCTACTCGGATAAGGTGTTCAAAGGACACGTTGACAGCATCCAGGCAGGTACCGGAGCACAGTTCAGTTTGATTCCACCGGAGAACGCAACCGGAAACTATATCAAGGTCGTCCAACGCGTACCTGTCAAAATCGTTTTCGACGATCCGCCGGATCCGAAGCACCTGCTCGCGCCGGGAATGTCCGTGGTTCCCGAGGTGGCTGTGAGATGAGTGACGCGCTCGCGGGTACAAATTCTGCGGGGGTGCCAACACCGAAGCGGAACCCCAAGGCAACGGCCGTTTCAGCGCCGGAAGTGTGGAAGCCCAGCTTCAATCCTTGGCTCGTTGCGGCGTCCGTAATGCTCGCCACGTTCATGGAAGTTCTCGACACTTCAGTTGCCAACGTGGCGCTGCCACATATTGCCGGAAGTCTTTCGGCTACGACGGACGAGTCAACCTGGGTGCTCACGAGCTATCTGGTTTCCAATGCCATCATCCTTCCCACTGCTAATTGGCTGGGCCACTACTTCGGTCGCAAGCGATTCTTGATGGTTTGCGTCGTGATTTTCACCCTGTCATCGGCGCTTTGCGGCGCGGCGGCGAGCCTAGGCATGTTGCTTTTTGCGCGCGTCCTTCAGGGCGCGGGCGGCGGTGCGTTACAGCCGATCGCGCAGGCTGTGCTTCTGGAAAGCTTTCCCGCCGAGAAGCGTGGCTCGGCAATGGCCGTATATGGATTGGGCGTGGTAGTCGCCCCGATCATCGGACCAACGCTCGGTGGCTGGATTACGGATAACTATTCATGGCGCTGGATCTTCTACATCAACGTTCCGATCGGGATTTTGGCAGTGTTGATGACCCATTCTTTCGTTGAAGATCCACCTTACATTAGAAATCAACGACCCGGCCGTATTGACTACATAGGCTTTGGCCTGATGGCCCTGGGCCTCGCGACTCTCCAGATAGTTTTAGACAAGGGTCAGGAAGACGACTGGTTCTCATCATCCTTCATAACCTGGGCCATTGTCATCGCAGTCGTGTCACTCGTCGCCTTCATCATCTGGGAGCTCCGCGCAAAGGAGCCAATCGTCAACCTCCGCGTCTTGGCTAATCGCAATTTCGCAGTTGGAACCGCACTGATCGCGGCGATGGGGGCAGTGCTCTACGGCACAATCGCAATATTGCCACTCTTTTTGCAGACACTCGTCGGCTATCCGGCGTTGCAAAGCGGACTAGCTGTCAGTCCACGCGGAATCGGCGCAGTCTTCTCAATGCTTATTGTGGGCCGCCTGGTCGGAAAGATTGACGGTCGTTATCTCATCATGTTCGGATTTGCGGTGATGGGTTTTTCTACTTACCTATTGAGTGACATCGACTTACAGATTTCGATGGGCAGTATCGTCTGGCCCCAGATCATTAGCGGGCTTGCGATGGGCTTTGTTTTTGTCCCGCTCACCCTTATGGCAACAGGTACACTCACGCCCGAGCAGATCGGAAATGCGACCGGTATCTTCAACTTGATGCGAAATCTTGGCGGTAGTATTGGCATTGCCGGTGTAACCACTATGCTCGCACGCGGATCGCAGGTACACCAGGCAGCGATGGTCTCGCATCTGACGCCCTACGATCCAGCCTTTCAGCAACGTCTGGGTGAGTTGGCGGCAGCGTTCGCGGCGCGAGGCGATCCAATGACGGCGTCGCAGCAAGCGTACGGAGCGATTTATCAGACGCTCGTCGGGCAGGCGACCATGCTGGCTTACATTGATAATTTTCGGCTGTTGGCCTTCCTGTGCCTGCTGTGCGTCCCGGCGGTGCTTCTTTTCAGGAGAGTCAAGGCAGGCAGACAGACGCCGACAGTGCACTGACCGGACCATGAATTCGACATATATTTCTGGTTGAGGTTTACCCTGCCGGTTCGTCCGAGGTGGTCAGATGGATTGCTTCAGTTTATGTAAGATCCTGAACTTCAGACCCGCCCAAGAAGAGCACGGGCTTAGCGGTCGTCAAGGTATCGCTGCAGAGCGCGGCAGACTGCTCTCAGAAGTTGTTGCCGCCACTGATCCAGAGCGATGTGTGCTCCAACGGCGAAGAAGCCATTGCCATTACCAACCCTTCCTATCTTGTCGGTCGCTTCAGAAAATACTGTAAGGCCGTCGGTTCGAGGGGCGTTCAAGTCACCAGCCATCACGAAGGCTCGTTCCGCCGGCAGCACCAACACATCGCCTGTCTTGACATGGAGAGGGGTAGCTTCATCTCTGAAGGTTAGTCAGCAAAACCGCGACAAATTTGATCTTGTTGGGCGGAGCGAATCGCAGCTCCCAAGACCCTCTCGCAAAAGGATACCCACCGCCACGCACCGAGTGCTCGTCAACGTTACAATGTTTGTGAGAGGGTCACCTTCTTCCATCCTGAATGATGGCGCTGAGAATCGGTACTGACAACCTTCTTCATAATCCCCTCCGCTCAGGCCGCCCCCCCCTTGACTTATATCTCTATACAAAGTATCTTGACATCAAGAGAAAAGGAAAAAAACAAAAAGTAAGGCGCACACATAGACGAGCAAGATGGCCAAACTTGAATCATTATCGGGCGGGAGCGGGGTCCACGTTTTTCTAGTTCTCTGGAAGGCGGCGCGGGCGGTTGAGTCCTATGCGGAAAAGAGCATCACCGACTTGGAGATGTGCGGTAGTGACTTCGCCGTACTAGAAGCCTTGCTCCACAAAGGACCGCTTCCGGTTAACGAAATCGGGAAAAAGATCCTGTTGACGAGCGGTTAGATCACAGTGGCAGTTGACCGCCTGGCAAAGAGGGGACTGGTTGAGCGGCGCGCGCACGGCACCGACCGGCGGGCTAGGATCGTTAACTTAACGTTGGAAGGTAGGAAGCTAATCACGCGCATTTATGGAGAGCACGCCGGCGACATGGAAAAGCTTGCGGCTGCTTCCCTGACAAAAGCAGAGCGCAGAACCCTTATCAGCCTGTTAAAAAAGATTGGTTACAAGGCGGCAGAGTAGCGTGAAGAAGACGCTGCGTGATTCGAAACAGAATACAAGTTTTAGAGAGGTGAGATTTATGCCGATGGTGAAAGAAGCATTGAGAACTGAAGAGACGAAAACAAATGAAGGACGGACCGTCGCAGGAATCGTCAACAGTATTGAGACTCTGGAAGGTGGGGGATTCCTGGTGCGCCGGCCGTTTCCCAAGGCATTGTTTTCAGACTTTGATCCGTTTCTGTTGCTTGATGAGATGGGGCCGATGGATGTGGCTCCCGTTAAAGCTAAAGGCGCACCCGATCATCCGCATCGCGGATTCGAGACGGTCACCTATATGCTCTCGGGTGATATGGAACATAAGGATTCCAGTGGGCACGCCGGACGGCTCAGATCGGGTGACGTGCAGTGGATGACGGCCGGGTCGGGCGTGGTCCATGCCGAGATGCCTTCCGCTGAGTTCATGCGCACGGGCGGAGTGATGCACGGGTTCCAACTCTGGGTGAACCTGCCGCGGCAGGACAAGATGGTTAAGCCGCGGTACCAGGAAATTCCGAGTTCGCGGATTCCAAAAGCGACATCGGCTGACGGCTTGGTCTCAGTGAGCGTGATTGCGGGCGAAGCGATGGGCGAGAAGGCCGTCATTGAAACGCGCACGCCGATCATCTACTTGCATTACCGGATCGAGCCGCGAGGCGTGGTGATGCAGCAAGTGCCGCATGACTACAACGCCTTCGCCTACGTCGTTGACGGAGCGGGATTGTTCGGAGCAGAGGGCGAGCTTGGCGCTGACGGACAGATGGTGATGTTCGCTCCGGATGGCGACGAAGTAAGAATCGAAAATCCAGCAGACGCAAAGGCAAAGCTGGAAGTATTGGTCATCGCCGGTGCGCCCTTGAATGAACCAATCGCGCGCTATGGACCGTTCGTGATGAACACAGAGACAGAAATCCATCAGGCGTTTGAAGATTACCGTCGGGGCCGGATGGGCGCGATTAACTCTTGAATGATCGAATAGAAGGAGCGGTAAAGATGTTATCCAACAATAAGAAACTGATCGCCGTGATCGGCGCAACGGGCCAGCAGGGAGGCGGAGTCCTACGTGCCCTGAAAGCCCGCGGACAATTCAGGGTGCGCGCACTGACTCGCACTCCAGACAAGCATCGCGAACTCGCAGAGGAAGTCGTCGAGGCAGATTTAGGCAAACCGGAGACACTCAAAACTGCATTTCAAGGGGCACACGGAGTTTTCCTGGTCACCAATTTTCAGGAGGCGGGAACCGACGAGCTTAAGCAGGCTACGGCGGCCATACGCGCGGCCAAAGATGCCGGGGTCAAACACTTTATCTGGTCAACCCTGCCTGACGTAGAAGCGATCAGCGGGGACAAGTTCAACGTTCCCCACTTTACCGGCAAGGCCAAAATCGATCGGGTAGTGAAGCAGGGCGGGTTTGAGAATTACACCTTCGTCATCGCGCCTTTCTACTACCAAAATCTTGCGGGCGCCATCGCCCCGCACAAGCAGGCAGACGGATCCATGGGCTGGGTTCTTCCTCTTGATCCGACTCTGCGGGTCATTCACATGGGCGACATCGACGAACTCGGCGACATCGTGGCCGGCGCCTTCGCACATCCGGATGAGGCAGGCAATGGTGAGTACCTGCCACTCGTCGGTGATTTCATGAGCTTTAATGAAATCGTTGAGACCCTAAATCGACAAGGGCATAACTTTTCATACAAGCAGATCCCAAAGGAAAGCTTCGCTGGTGCCTTTCCTGGAGCAATCGAAATTGCCGAGATGTTCAGTTACTGGGAAGCCCATACTTATCTGGGTTCGGATTGGTCCGATCGAATTACGCTCGCAAAGAAAATAGCGGGCAGGCCAACGACTAAGTTCGCTGCATGGGCACACGTGAATTTCCCTGTCCGGACGGGGATGCTAATGGCTGAGGAGATCGCGCCATAGAGTCAACCGGTACACGGCAGTAAATAGGAGGAGACGATGTTGGCTTCAAACGAAGAGATTATCCGCAATCTCTACGCGGTCGCAGAGAAGGAACCCAAGAGGTTTCGGTCACTATTCACCCAGAACGGCTACTGGTGGGACGTTCCTGCCGGAGTCAAGTACCACGGCGACGACATCGCTCGTGCGGCCGACATCTACTCTGCTGCTTTTCCGGACATGCACCGCGCACTCGACGAGCTCTACGTCGACGGCGACGTCGTCGTCGTTCAGCTGTCGCTGAACGGAACCCACCAAGGCGATCTTCCCATCGGCCTGGGAACGATCCCCGCTACCGGTAACGAATTCCACGTACCGTGCGTCGATGTCTTTCGTCTTGAGGACGGGAAGGTGAGCGCGTTCGACTGCTACTACGCCGGAACCATCATGCTCGCCCAGCTCGGTGTGCTGGGCAACCTGGAGGCCTCGCTCAAGAAGTAAAGGCTACTTCCGCTACGGGCCTACCTGCGTACGGGGCACCTACAGTGTGGAGTTGCCCGGGGTTTCCCTTTGAACTCGTTTGATTCTTGACTGTTCGTTCCAGAAAAGAGTATAAAGATTGCCGAGGCAAAACGAATGGCGCGGCAGAAAGAGTTCGATCGGGATGAAGTTCTCCATAAAGCCATGGAGGTTTTCTGGACGCGCGGTTACGAGGGAGCATCGATCGAGGATCTGGTGAAGCACATGGGGATCAATCGCCAAAGTATGTACGACACCTTTGGCGACAAGCATTCGCTCTTTCTTGAGGCGCTGGATCGTTATCGTGAGATCCAGAGCCGGAAGGTATTCGAGGTGCTCGAAAGACCTGGTTCGATGAAAAAGAATCTGCGCCAGTTATTTGAAGAGGTGGTTGCGAGGTCTCTCTAGGCAGAAGGACGACGAGGCTGTTTTGTCGGCAACTCCATGTCCGAGTTGGCGGGCCGCTGCAAAGAGACAGCCACTAGAACCTGTAACAGCGTGGCCTCGACGGAGAAAATGTTCCAGAAGGCCCTACAAAGAGGAAAAGAGCAAGGGGAACTGCGGCGGGTTAGCGACACTCGCGCGGTGGCGCGCTTTCTCTATAGCAATCTTCAGGGATTGCTCCTGATAGCCAAGGCGACGCGTGATCGAAAGCTGCTGAATGATGTAGTTAAAGTCACGCTTTCAGTGCTGGACTAAAATTTTTGCGATGTTCTGGAATGACTGTTCCAGAACTCCGTAAGAGGAGTTGAGATGTTGGTTGCTCAGCCTGGCTGGGCATTGATGGTTCATGAATCAGAAAGGAAAACGAATTAAGATGTCAAACAAGAAACTAGTAGGGAAAGTAGCAGTAGTTACGGGCGCCTCGAAAGGCATCGGCGCGGGCATTGCCAAACAACTCGCCGCCGAAGGAGCGGCCGTCGTGGTCAACTACGCCTCTTCAAAAGAAGGCGCGGATCAAGTGGTGAATGAGATTATCGCGCAGGGTGGCAAAGCGATCGCCGTTCAGGGCGACGTGGCGAAAACAGCAGACATCGAGCGTCTGTTTGCCGAAGCGAACAAGGCATTCGGCCGGCTCGATATTCTAGTCAATAACGCAGGCGTTTATCGGTTCGCCCCGCTGGAAGAAGTCACTGAGGATGAGTTCCATCGGGAATTCAATACTAACGTTCTGGGCCTTATCCTGGCAACGCGCGAGGCAGTGAAGTATTTTGGCAACGATGGTGGCAGCGTCGTCAACATTGGCTCGACCGTAACTTCGCTGACGCCGCCGACGAGTGTGGTTTACGCGGCAACCAAGGGTGCTGTGAGTACCATTACCCGAGTATTGGCCAAGGAGCTTGGGCCAAAGAAGATCCGCGTGAACTCGATCAATCCCGGCGGAGTCGAGACTGAGGGCTTTCACACGCTGGGATTTGCGGGCAGCGACTTTGAGCAGCAGATGATTGCACAAACGCCGCTCGGTCGCCTCGGGCAGCCGCAGGACATTGCGCCGGTCGCGGCTTTTCTGGCCTCGCCGGATAGCGGATGGATCACCGGAGAAATACTCCAGGTTGCTGGAGGTTTGGGCTGATCTCTTGTGAGCCGTTGTTCGAAAGGGCAATACGTAACATTCGCAATATGCTCACAGGGTAATCAAACGAGAGGAGCATTTATGAGTACGAAAATGAAAGCCGCGCAGATAAACAAGCCCGGAGGGGATTGGGAATTGGTAGAGCGCGATATTCCTGATCCTGGGGCAGGACAAGTGCGAGTCAAAGTCGAGGCTTGCGGCATTTGTCATAGCGACGCACTGGTCAAAGAAGGTTTCTGGCCCGGGCTTCAATATCCGCGTGTTCCCGGTCATGAGATCGCCGGGCGGGTCGATGCGGTGGGCGCCAACGTGACCTCATGGACAGTTGGTCAGCGAGTTGGTGTCGGTTGGCATGGCGGCCATTGCTTCGTGTGCGAGCAATGCCGGCGCGGTGACTTCGCCATGTGCGTCAATCGCAAAGTCACGGGGATCGATTTTGACGGTGGTTATTCCACGCATGTAATCGTGCCTGCGGCGGCACTCGCCGCGATTCCCGACGATCTGTCTGCGGAAGAAGCCGGGCCATTCATGTGCGCGGGCGTAACCGTCTTCAACGCTTTGCGAAACTCGGGTGCGCGCGCCGGAGACGTAGTCGCGGTGCACGGCATTGGCGGACTCGGGCATCTCGGTGTCCAGTATGCGCGCCGGATGGGATTCAACACCGTGGCGATCAATCGGGGCAATGACAAGGAGCCTTTGGCGCGCAAGCTCGGCGCGCATCGTTATATCGATGCCACGGCAAGCGACGTCGTGGCGGAGTTGCAGAAGTTGGGCGGCGCGAGAGTGATTTTGGCTACAGCGCCGAACGCGCAAGCGATCTCTGCATTGGTTGACGGACTTGCGCCAAGCGGCAAACTCCTTGTCCCGGCGGCACCGGCTGAGCCGCTGACGATCAATGTTTTCTCTTTGATCAGTCAACGAAGTTCAGTCGCCGGCTGGTATTCAGGAACTGCGAAGGACTCGCAGGACACGATGGAGTTCAGCGCATTGAGTGACG
>JAMQPH010000628.1 GCA_023717605.1 Pyrinomonadaceae bacterium | reverse complement strand
CCTCAGGGGTTCGCCCCGTCGTCTTCCGCGCACCGAGCTTGTGGATCGGCGAAACGACCTTACGCGCGCTCGAAGATGAGGGATACCGCTACGATTCATCTGTGCCGGCGCGGCGATTTGATTGCGGATTCGGCCGGGTGCACTACCTGAAATACTTTCGTGCGCCGCGTGAACCATACCGCCTCTCATCATCCCACCTGCGCCTGCCGGGACAGAGTTCGCTCATCGAGATGGCTCCCTCAGCGTTCCTGTTCCCCATCAACATGGCGACGCTCCGGGTACTCGGCCTGCCAGTGATGAAGTGGATGGTCCGCCGGATCTCTCGGCGTGCTTCGCGGCTCGTGTTCTATTGTCACCCACACGAATTCGTGCAGGCCGATCGACAATCCTTCCCGCGCAATATGTCCAAATGGAATATGCAGGGCATGACACCGGAAAATATCTCCCTCCTTGACGGATTTGTTGAACACATGATGCGGCAAGGATCTTCCCCTACTCTGTTTGCAAACTCGTTTAGTCATGCGTTTGCTTCATAGCATGAAGCGAGCGCCAATACTCGAATCCCGCCCGATGCGATCGATGATGTCAATGCACACGTGACTGACCTCGCTGCAGCCGCCGGCGAGACAGTCACAACGCTCACCTCAGACCTTCAATTCATTCGCACATTGTGTGCAATTCTGACCAGTCTGAACCCGATCCGAGAGGCATACTGTAACCATGATCCGCAGTCGTTCACAGGAACTTGCTCCTGCGGTCATGTGCCAAGGCTCGTACGATAAACCGGGGGATAGAGAAAGGAGTTTCTCATGTTGTACTTCGCGTTGATGTTCTTGCTGCTCGGACTTGTGGCAGCTGCTCTGGGTCTTTCAGGAATCGCGGCGGTCGCGACACAAATTTCCTGGATCTTATTCGTGGTTGGAGTCGTGTTCCTGATCATTCACGTGGTGATGGGGCGTACGCCTCGAGTGACCTAGCAGGCTGCGGAAACCTATTTCGACACAGCAGAAATTCGAGGGCCGGCACGTCCGGGACAAGACCTCCCTCTGCCGGATAGCGGCGCTCGACAGGCAAGACCGGCGGGACAGGCGAGACACTCGGTCGAGGCTTGCGCCTGTTCAGATGCTTGCGGCGTCCCCAATGTGATGCTCTCTGCAATGCCCTCGCTCTCTCCAGCCTTATCTCAACCCTGCAGCGGGACCACTGCCTCTGTAACGTGAGGGAGATTGTGTAATGACGGTCATTCTTGGTACACACGATTCCGTGCGCGCCCACCGGTTCTCCATTTGGAGCAACGTGAAAATTGCGACGAGTGGCGTGGTCTTTGTGTTCTGTCTCGTCTTGGGGATCGTGTCGGCTACCATTGCGGCTGACGATTCCTACATCGCCGGTTATGCCACCGCTGTTCTCGAGCACGAATTTAATGTGCCCGGGGCAGTCCTACAGGTGTACGAGGGAGTGGTGATTGTGACCGCCGACTCGCTCGGCAAGGTAGACCGACAGAAAGTTCTCACGGCACTGGAAAATATTCCCGGCGTCGTGCGTGCGGAAGTCCGAGAGGACGCGGGGCCTTCCGCAGTTCCGGCGGTTCCTCCACAGACGGCTCGCTAGCAAGAGCTTCCCAAGTCTGAGTCAAAATTCCTTCCTCACGGTCTCCTCGTGGCTCCTTTCCATGCCGACCCGCCATGGCCGCATTTCTCCATAGTGTCCCGTCAAGTTACATTGAGTCAGGAGCCGGGGAATTCCGGCTCAGCAAATTTTGGAGAAACGTTTGCACTTTATCGCAACGCGGCTCCTTTGGATGGCCAATGGGAAATCGCGCTCCAGGCCGGAGTCTTCAGTCTATTCAATATGAGCGCCCCTTCCGGGTCGAAAGACCTCGTCAACG
>JAMQPH010000090.1 GCA_023717605.1 Pyrinomonadaceae bacterium | reverse complement strand
CGACCAGGGGTTCAAGGTGAAAATCATGAATGACTGGTGGATTAATTTGGAGTACGACTTCCGGTACAACTCGGAGCCGGTCGCCGGCAAACAGACGGTCGACACCAATATTATCTTTGGCTTCAGCTATGATTTAAAACCATAGCTATGCCCCTTCTTCACACTCACGCCTGTGTCTTGCTCGCTATGCCTCAGCGGAACTCCGATTTTGATGCTGCCCCGCTCCGACGAGTAGTCGTGTTGTTCATGGTTCTAGCAAGTCTCTGGCCCGCTCCTCGGCTCGCCTCCGCAGAAGAGGGTTGGTCTCTCGAAGCCGAGGGGGCTCTCTTCTATACCGACGACGTCGGCTTGTATTCCGCTACCCGCCGCCTCGGCCGGGACGGCGACCCGACTCAGCCGGCCATCGATTCGAAACTGACGAATCAGGGATCGGATGTTGTGTTCGAACCGATGGTTGACATCACGCGATCCGTGACGAACAACCTTGGACAGCTCGACCTGAACGTTCAAGGCGAAGGCTTTATCTTCACGGAGAATCCGGAGTTCACCCACGGCACACTGCGGCTCCAGGCTACCCAGGCCCTCTCCTCCATGACTCGCGTGCAGGCGCGGTTCAGCTACGCTCCGAATCAGTTTCTCGGCGACAATGAAGAGCGCCAGTCAGGCCAAGAGCTGGACATGGCTGAAAAACTGACCAGCTACATCTGGTCCATGCGTCTCATCCACGATGTGACGCCGGATCTGTCGGTCCACTTGTTCGGCCGGTACGGGCTGCGTCGCTACAACGACTCCTTTTCAGAACGCAACATGGACTTCTGGACGATCGGCCCCCACGTGGAATGGCGGGTGGCGCCCAAGATCAAGCTCGGACTGAGCTACCACTATGAACGAGGGCTTGCGGAGGGGCGCACCCGACCGCAGTTCGAGGATGATACGTCCTATATTAACCACTACCTGTCCTGGGATGTGGACGTGGAACTGACCGAGCGGCTCTCGCTCCTCACCGCCGTTCATTATGAATACAACATCTGGACCAGCGATCTGGCGGGCGATGAACGGAACGGTGCCCATGAAAACATCTACGCAGGCGAGCTGACTCTGGCCTATCGCCTGACGGATGCCATCCAAGGATTCGGCTTGGTCCAGCGGTCCAGCCGCAAGGAGAGTTTTGAGTCGAATGCATTCGAGAACACCAACGTCGGCATCGGCCTCTCCGCGCGATTCTGAACTTGCCTCAGTCTAGCTCGCGGGATAGCCGCGCGAAATATGCGAGATGGGCGGGAAAGGCGAGACTCGCAGAATCAAGGCGTGCGCATCGGGCCTGTCGCGCTAGCCGTGCCCGTCCCGCGCCCAAGAGCGCAGATCGGCAGGAATCGGATACAAGAACGGATTAACGCTGAGTCGGGGCACTGAGGGAACGGATGGCTTCGGCAATCTCGCGGCTGATCGACGCCAACGCACGGCTGTGTGCAGCGACCATCGCATCGTAGGTTCCACCACTACCGGATTCCCGGGCCGTCGAGCGACCTGTCTGCAGGACTCCATCGGAGGTGCGCTTGACGGTCCAGAGGGCATCGATGGTCACCGACTCTCCCATTGTCGAGTCGAATCGTTGGATATCTACGAGAACGCGATAGTTGGCATTCTCCCCCGCACTCTGCGGATAGGCCGCCACCCGTTTCACATTCAAATCGGCAGCTAGATTATCCGCAATAACACGTGGAATTTCGCTCTTGAGCGGCCCGGCCCAACGGTGCAGTTCCACAATGCTGACCTCATTTGGGCCGGCTCGAAGCACAAACTGAGGACGGTCAACGACCTCCGGCAGCGTGATGGGCCCGACAGCAACACTGTAGGCAGACTCGCCGCTTGCCACAATGGCCCCAGTTCCCCCTGCGCCGGCGCTGAGTGTATAGTAGGTCTCTCTCGAACTGCCGCAGCCGGTGAGCGACGAGATCGTCAGAAATACAACCGCCGACCACAGGTATCCGTATCTCACCGTTTGCTCTCCTTCTTTCCGCGAATCAACGATTCAGGTTGACGCTCCAAGAGATCCGTTAATTCACGGAGGGATCCCGCGGCTCTGGATAGTTCTTGCAGCGATGTCCGGAGATCCTGCTGCAGCGGTGCGTCGGAGGCCAGTGTTCGATCAACCGTGATGAGCATACGGCGCGCGTCGTCCAATGCAGCCTTGGCCGCCGGCGTGACGTCTTTATCCAGCCGTTTCACCATTTGCTCCGCGCCCACCAGCGTGCGGTTCAGCGATTGAAGCGCTATGCGCAAATCTCCGCCGATTTTATCGATCGGCATGTTCTCCAGCTTCTTGGAAATGTTCATCAAAGTGGCTTGCAATTCGATCATCGTGCCTGGTTGCGTCGGGAACTCCGGGGGGCTAGTCGCCCAATTGATTTTCGCCGGAGCGGCATCGGGGAATATGCCGACCGAAACATACATCTGTCCGGTCAGGAGACTCCCGGTCTTCATTTGCGCGCGAAACCCCGCTTCAACTAATCTG
>JAMQPH010000083.1 GCA_023717605.1 Pyrinomonadaceae bacterium | reverse complement strand
TGACGAAATCGCATTGGCGGCAACCAATTCACGGTCGGAGACGATTGAAGGAATGGCTGCAGTTTTCGCGGGTTCGAAGAATGTTGAGAGGCCGAGCTGCAGAACAGTCAGCACATATACAATCCACAACTGATCAGCTCGGCGCACCAGGATGAAGCCCAGCACGACACCCGCCCGCAGCAGATCCGAGATGATCATGATTGTGCGCCGGCTGAATCGATCAGCAAGCACGCCTGACAGCGGCCCGAACACAAAACTGGGAAGAAAGCGCGCGACCAGCAACAGACCCACGTCCCGGCCCGATCCTGTGAGGTTGAGAATTATCGTGTAGAGAGCGATCGTGTTGAACCAATCGCCCATCTGGCTTACGACCTGCCCCAGCCACAGTTGGCGAAAGGCATAGTTGTTCCGCAGGAGTTCGATATAACCGACCGGTTGTATCGCCCGTAAGCTTTTTCCGACTTGTTTCGTCAAGTTCTCGCCTGCGCCGTGATGACTGAGGTGCGTATCAAGATAAAGTCTTGCCTTCTTATTCCATGTCAACTCCGATGAAAAGCGATTCCAGACGAAGGGTGCCCGCATGGCGTCTGCCTTGTCAACTCAACGATTAGGCAGC
The DNA here is from genome assembly GCA_023717605.1 of Pyrinomonadaceae bacterium. Taxonomy (GTDB): domain Bacteria; phylum Acidobacteriota; class Blastocatellia; order Pyrinomonadales; family Pyrinomonadaceae; genus PSRF01. Next base: position 24,758 of record JAMQPH010000083.1, on the reverse strand, counting down.
TTGACTGAACTTTTCAATCTGACCTGTCAGAGTGCTCTTGGTGGTTTACTCTTTCATGCTTGCTGAGCCTTATGGTGCATAAAACTGTCGAAATACCATCCTTTCCGAAGAAACCTCTGCGGTTTACTTCAGCGGCACGGCAATTGAGAAAGAGATGTTTGCGGCTGAGAGGCTTCGGGCTTCACGGGCTCTCCGCACGGAGTCCGAGCCGCAAATTTTTGAGGATAAACGGCCGAATTGCTCCAGACGGTTTTGAAAGATCTCACCCAGCATGGCGGGCGAAAAATGAGTCCGCCCCTTGCCCTTCAATAGCCGGAGGCGATTGTGAATTGCTCCCACTCGCTTCCGGCTGATGAATTTTGAGAGAACCGTTTGTGATACCTGCCGCCTTTTGATCGGCATCTGCTTGCCCGGTACGTGCAGCAATCGCCATGACACCCAGTTAGTTAAACGGTTTTGATGCAGTTCACTAATATCATCGCTGCGGTAATTTATTGCGCAGTCTCGAAAAACGACGCGACCTATGTGCTTTTGTGTGCAGGGTTGGCGGCTGCAATTTATTTGATCTACCGTACCTCGTGTGAACGTCTGGAAGTGAAAACCCGAGAGGCCGAAGCGCTTGCCCGGCTACACCTGGCCACCGCTGAAGCACTGGCCACAGCGATAGACGCAAAAGATCAGACGACCCATGGCCATGTGCGCCGCGTTCAGATCTACGCCGCCGGACTGGGAAAGGTGCTGCGTCTTTCAGAAGCTGAAATCGCAGCTCTAAAAGCGGGTGCACTGCTCCATGATGTGGGTAACCTGGCTGTCCCGCCTCACATTCTAAACAAACCCGGCCGGCTGTCGTCCGCCGAGTTTGAACGAATGAAGATTCATACGACTGTGGGTGCGCTCTTGCTTGCTCGAGTTGACTTCCCATATCCGGTCATTCCGATTGTGCGTCATCATCACGAGCAGTGGAACGGTCTCGGCTATCCGGACGGGTTGAAGGGCGAACAAATCCCGATCACGGCGCGGATAATTGCCGTCGTAGACTGCTTCGATTCCGTCAGAGAAGACCGTCCATTCAGGCGCGGCATGACGCGTGACGAGGCGATTGCTTTGTTACTACGCGGATCGGGAACGCACTTCGATCCCAAACTTATCGAACTCTTCATGAAACACCTGCCGGACTTCGAGGCCGAGATTGCCGCTCGCGGGCTGCCGCAGCAGCAGCCGGCGACGAACGTACTGGAGCCAGTTAAACTGGCCGAGGTTGATATGGCCCAAACCAGAGAACGCGGCTGTTATATGGCCTACGACCAGATCAAAAATGCGCATCGAGAGGTCTACGCTCTGTATGAGATTGCCCGCACTTTCGGTTCATCCCTGGACATTGACGACACACTGACAATTTTGGTGGATAAGGTGGGTCACGTGGTTTCGTTTGATACTTGTGTTGTCTATCTTTATGACGAGCAGCGCGGTTATGCAACGGCGGCGCACGTGGCCGGTAAGAATGCCACGCTGTTGAAATCGAAGTGCGTCGCGCCAGGCGAAGGCGTGACTGGTTTTGCGATGGCCAATCGCAGCACGGTCAACCAGCTTCAACCGAGCCTGGATTTTGGACAGAAGGACTCAGAACGCGGCATTAAGTATCGATCGATGGCCTCGTTGCCTCTGGTCAAAGACGAATTATTGTTAGGCGCGGTGTCTGTTTATTCGTCTGAGTTAGACCAATATACCGACGACCACATGCGGCTACTCGAGACGGTGACTAAGCTCGCTTCAGACGCCCTTGCCAATTCTATGCACCATGCCGAAGCGGAGTCGAATGCACTCACAGACGTGCTCACGGGCTTGCCGAATGCACGCTATCTCGCTCTTCGCTTCGAAGAAGAAGCGTCCAGGGCCCGTCGCACGGGGCGCTCTTTTCAGGTCGTGATGCTGGATCTTGATGATTTCAAGATCGTTAACGATACCTTTGGCCACAAGGTTGGTGACAAGATGCTGCGCGAGATGGCCCGCATAATCCAGGCTCAGCTTCGCGAATACGACTTTCTCGCCAGATACGCAGGCGACGAGTTTGTGGCGGTGGTCCAGGAGCTGGTCGGGAGTCAGGTGGAAGAGCTGCGTACGCGCATCGAGAATGCGGTCTCGCAATTTTCGCTGCACGTCCGCGCTGACCGTCGCGCACGCGTAGGTATCAGTATCGGCACAGCCACCTATGGCAGCGATGGCGAAACTCTGGATCAACTGCTTATCGCTGCCGACCAGGCCATGTACCAGGTCAAGTTTGCTCGCAAACTCGAGCAACCAACCGGGACTCCCGTGCCTTCCGAGAAATTACTACCGCCTCAAGCCGGCCGCCCGCTTGAAGACCCTGGTTCTGATCTCGATAAGCAGGACCTCGCCTCAGCCTCCGTGAACTAGCGGGTTCAGCTGGAGTTCTAACATTGTTCACTGAGGGTGATCGCAAGTCAGATCGGGTGGATACCGCTCACCGTTCTGACAGGCCCCACGCTCATATGCCGCTCTGCCCTGGCAGTTATTCCCGAGCGCATTCTTGACATTCTGCTCCTGCATCGCTTTCAATCGTTGGCAGGGCGCGATCTCGCGCAGTTTGCTTAGCCGGTGAACCGCGCTAGCCCACCGAGTTCATGATTCGTCGGTCGCGTCCCCCTTGGGCCCAGGATTGAAGCATGTCTGCTCCTGCCAGCACCGCCATAGAAAACGCAACACTTCTTATTGTTTACGAGGAGAAGGACGCGCGCGATAGACTCCGCAAAATCTTCGAGGATGCGGGGTATCGCGCGTTGACGGTCTCTGATGCTCCCTCAGCGTTACGCGTCATGCACAAGGAACCCTGCGACCTCGTAGTGCTCGATCTCGAGATTCCCGGCGTCGACGCCCTGGCGCTATGCCGACTTCTGCGGGCTCAGCCAGCCACGAAGACCTTGCCAGTAATCGCGCTCTCCGATAGTACTGTCGAGACTCGCAAAGCAGATGCGTTTGCGGCCGGCGCCGACGACTTCATCACCAAGCCATCAAATCCCGATGAGCTCGTTTCGCGAGTCACTTCACAACTGCGCTCCGCTCGACGAGAGTGGGATCTGCTTGGAAGTAACCGCGAGTTGCGATTTCTGGCTGACCTCGGTCGAGACCTTCTGCGGGCGATCGAACCGGAGCAGCTCGTGCGACGAGTGGCCGGCTCAACCTACGAAGGTACGGGCGCAATACTGTGCGCAGCATTTGTAAACCTCTCGACAAACTGCCAAACAGGATGTGTTTTCGACCGAGAGGGCGGCGCCGAGGATATTTCACTTGTGCACCTGGATCGGTTGCAGGGGTGGCTCGCCTCCCAAGGTGCGGCAGCACCAGTCCTCGTGACTGATAAAAGTACTTTCTTCCTAAAAGACGAATTGCACCAGGTCGAGTACGCGGTGCCGCTACGATTTGGGGGACGCGCAAAAGGTGCGCTGGTAGTGGCTTTCGACCGGCGTGAGGATTTAGGTGAAACAGAATGCCGGCTGGTCGACGCCGCCGCGCAACAGGCTGCTCTGGCAGCGCATATCTCGTCGCTTTATCAGGCCGCCCGGGAATCGTCTACGACTCTGGCAAAAGAGGTAGACCGCCGAACTGCCGAAGCCGAGGCGCAGCGACGCTTCACCGAAGCGATAATCGATAGCTTGCCGCTTTCCCTTTACGCCGTAGACAGCGACTACCGGATCGTGGCGTGGAACCGGAATCGTGAGTTGGGTGAACTGGGCATTCCGCGGGGCTCGGTGTTGGGCAAGAATATCTTCAACGTCTTAACGCTTCAGAATCATGCGGTGCTGGCGGAGGAGTTCGTGCGGGTCTTTGAGAGCGGCGAGATTGAGAGAATCGAACAGGAGGCCATGAAACCCACCGGCGAGATTAAGCACTGGTTGATTAGCAAGATACCGATGCGGATTGACGACAGTGGCCGGGTTTCACATGTGATCGCCGTCGGTGAAGACATTACGACCAGAGTTGAGGCCAACCGCGCCGTCGCCCGCGCCGAGAAATTGGCCGCTATCGGACGTTTGGCGGCGGGAGTGGTCCATGAAATAAACAACCCTCTGGCAACGATCTCCGCCTGTGCCGAAGCCCTGGAATCGCGCCTTCAGGAAGGGGCCTTTTCGCAAAACGAGACTTCTGAGGCCCTGGACGACCTGCGCGATTATCTGGGTCTGATTCGCAGCGAGGCGTTTCGTTGTAAATCAATTACCAACGGCCTGCTCGATTTCAGTCGCGCCCGCTCCTCAGAACATGCATTGCTGGACTTGGAGGATGTCATAAACTCAGCCGCCCGGCTGCTGGCCCATCAGCAACGCGACGCCAAAGTTGAGTTCCAGATCCAGACGCCGGACGGACCTCTGCCAACTCTGTTGGGTGACGCGGGCCAACTCCAGCAGGCAATAATTGCTCTGGCCACGAACGCCGTGGATGCGATGCCATATGGCGGTACCTTAACAATTTCGGCTCACCAGGAAGGGGGCGACGTCCTGGTGGAGGTTACTGACACCGGGGTGGGAATCGCGCCGGAGAACATTGCCAAGATCTTTGAGCCGTTCTTTACAACCAAAGAGGTAGGACGAGGCACGGGCCTTGGTCTCGCCGTCTGTTATGGTATCTTAACCGAGCACGGAGGCAGTCTCGACGTACAATCCACTCTGGGAATCGGCACCACTTTCACGATTACTCTACCGGCGGTGAAAGAAATCGGAGAATCTAAGGGTTGAGCGAGCAACAAGCAGCGCGAATTCTGATTGCGGAAGACGAAGTGAATCTGCGGCTCGTACTGCAGAAGGAACTCGAACGCCTGGGTTACAGAGTGCAAGTAGCCCCCGATGGCGAAGCCGCCTTGCGGAAGCTCGAAGAGAGTAATGTTGATGTCTTGTTATGCGACATTAACATGCCGCGCATTGATGGAATGGAAGTGCTGCGCCGCGTTCACGAAAGGCCGAATCCACCTGAAGTGATAATGCTGACGGGCCAGGCGACAGTGGAAACGGCAGTCGAAGCGATGAAGCTGGGCGCTTACGACTACCTAACGAAACCCTACACCATCACAGAGCTGGATGTTCGAGTTAAGCAGGCGGCAGAAAAGCGCCGGTTGCGAGTGGACAATCTTCGCCTGCGTGAACAACTGGCGCGGCAATCTGCGTTACCCGAAATCGTTTCCGTCTCGGACTTGATGAAGGAAGCTATCAGACTGGTGGAAAGGGTGGCCCCTTCGGATGCGTCGGTTTTGATCACGGGCGAGTCAGGCACCGGCAAAGAGCTGATTGCCCACGCCATCCATCGCTTGTCAACCCGTGCCAGCTCTTCTTTTATCGATTTGAATTGCGCTGCTTTCCAGGAGTCGTTGCTGGAGTCAGAACTCTTCGGTTACGAAGCGGGCGCGTTTTCAGGTGCCAAGGGTCGCAAGCTCGGACTGATCGAGCTCTCGGATGGTGGCACGCTTTTCCTGGATGAAGTTACGGAGCTTCCGGCCCAGCTCCAGGCGAAACTCCTGCGAGCAATTGAAACCCGAACGTTTTTCCGCGTCGGCGGCGTACGCAAGGTTGAAGTGAACGTCCGTATAGTGGCGGCGACGAATCGAAACCTGGAATCTGTTGTGTCTGATGGATCCTTCCGCTCTGATCTGCTTTACCGTATCAATGGTTTTCAGATTAGCCTGGCACCATTGCGAGAGCGTCCGGAGGATATTAAGCCGCTGGCGCAGCATCTGCTCCAGCATGTAGGTGGCACAAACCCACCGGTTCTCGAAGTCGACGCCCTGGAAGCAATGCGCTCGTACAGTTGGCCGGGCAATGTGCGGCAGCTGAAAAACTGTCTCGAACGCGCGGTAATCCTGGCTAACAACGGGCGCATCACGCTCGCGGAATTACCTCCTGAAGTAGCGCGGCCAACGCTTTCGTTTCCGGTTTTGACAGCTTCGTCGCCGGTCGGGTCGGATGCTGATCCAGGCTCGCCGGCCGCCGCGTCCTCGCCCGCGTCACTTCGCGATATGGAGCGTCAGCAGATTCTGTCCGCACTTGAACAGACTGGTTGGCACCGAGGCAGGACCGCCGAGATTCTGGGCATCTCGCCTTCAACTCTATATCGCCGCTTGCGAGACTACGATCTGGAGAAGCGAAGATGACGTGAGGGACGCACCTACAAAAGTGGCGCTGTTTGGAAAAGCGAATCGGCGCGAATGGGGGCAAACCATTCGCGCCGATTTATTGTCGGGAGTACTGAGAGGTTACGAGATCTTCCTCTGCTGTCGTCTGCGCCGGAGATACGCACCCGCTAACCCACTACCAAGGAGCACCATTGTTGTTGGCTCGGGTATGGTGTTTGGCGTGGTTTGGAGTGTAAGGACGATGCCGTTATTCCAGAAGTGGCAGTCGGGGTCAAAGCCGAGCGCCAGATTGTTGCCGTTGGCAATATATGAAGCCAGGGCGGCAAGTAAAGCTGCGCTATTCGGTTGGGCTGCGAAGTCAAACGTGTAATCAGTGGCCACGTAACCTGCTTGTCCAACCATATTGAAGGCGCGCGAGAACAGAAAAGTATCGCCAGTGCCGGCTGCAACCAGGGCGGAATCGTCACCGGTGAAGTAGTCTTGAATTTGGCTTGCCGGGACGGGTGAACCAGAAGCGTCAACAAAACTTGTTACGCCATTGACTGTCGCGCTACGGTTACCGCTGGCGCTGCCAAAAGACCTGGCTGAGTCCAGCAAATGAACGAACAGCCTGTTGGGGTTTGTGTCCCAATTGGCGATGTTCCGAAATGTGAGTGTGGCGCCCGTGATGGTATGCCCTTGCGGGATCACAACGTTACCAATCTGCCAGGTGTAGGCACGGTGGTGATCAAGATCGAACTGGTTCGAACCACCCTGGTAGTCGCCCTCGTTAGTGTTGTCGGTGCTGTTATTAGTGTTACGTGCAGTTGGTGGTGCGGTAAAGGTTATCGTGTCCGCCAGCGCGGTGGCTGGAAAGTTGAGAAAAGCCATGGTGGCCAGGGCAAATAGAAATCGTCTCATTATCGGGTTGACCTCTTCGTCTGGAAACTGGTTACAACTGATGTACAGTGCTAATTGACTCGTGCTTCCGGAGAGCTGAAGATCTACTAAACAGAACCTGCCTCCGAATCGAGAAAAGCCTTCAAGATACGATCAACTTAGAGTCGCATCAGTGATGTGGCTGGATTTCAGGATTAAGGCTCTGAATACGCGCGATGAGGCCTAGTTTCCAGAAAGAAGCTCAAAAGATTTGCGAAAGTCGTCAGAAGATCTACCGCGCGGTTTATGGGGCGCAATCAGATTGGAGGATTCATTAGGTTATCGGAAACAAATGTGGCGCGAATGGGGAGCAACCATTCGCGCCAACATAAGCCGAAGTAGCCTCCACGAGGGAAGACAGTTAAGGCAAGAAGACCTCCACCATCTCCAGAGGCCACAACGTCGGTGGCACCGCACCCGCAATTACTAAACTCTAGACTGTGTCCTACGCCTGAGCGCTCCCACGACTCCCGCCAAGCCGGTACCAAACAGTAGCATGGTAGCGGGCTCGGGTACTGGGGTACCTGGGACACCGACGTCGCTGCCGTCCCCGTTCGGCCCAACTCGCTGGAACCGTACAAAAATGGCGTCGCAGATTTGCTCTTCCGTTAGGCCCGCGAATGACGTCCCGCTCACTGAGAAAATCAAACTCGCAGCAGGCGCAATTCCATCGTTTGGGCTGCCGCCGCTGAAGTTGCCTGCGTTGCCGGTTGTCCAGCCGAAGTCCAGTACAGCATTGCTGAACTGAGGCACATTCCCCAATGCGCCGTTGCGAAAGGTGAACCCAGCGTTATTGCTAGCACTAAAACTATTTAGGCCTGCAGAATTGTTGCCAGAGAAATCTCCGTTAACGAGGTCGAAGCCGATCCCGGTGATCCTTGCATCGAACGGTGAAGTATTGGTTATGGTGAAGGTCAGGGTATTAGTACCAGAGTTGAATGTACAATTAACGTTAGCAGTTGCTAAACTGCCGGTAGAGTTTCCCACGATTGTGATTGTTTCGGCTTTGGCTGTTATGGTCAGTCCTATGAATGCATACAGCGCGCAGCCAAAAGCGATTCTTAATATTGTGTTGGCGATTTTCATCCTACTCCTTGTTTTTTGTGGGTGTAAAAGAGCGCGAGCATAAACGATATATTGACAATGCTTCACTCCGATTTGTTTCTTGATGATCTGCGGCGTCGCAGATAGAACCCGACACTCATCAATCCTGTTCCCAGTAGGGCCAGGCTGGCAGGCTCAGGTGTCGGCGTATTTGGCGTGTACTGGATGGTAAAGACGATTCCGTTGTTCCAGAAATGGCAGTCCGGGTCGAAGCCGAACGCCAAGTTACCGCCATTAAGAATGTAGCTGCCCAGAGCGGCTAACTGGCTGGAGTTGAGGGTGTAGGTGTAGTCCACGGCCGTGCCGTAGCCACTCTGGCCGACCATGTAGAAGCTGCGATCGAAGAGCAATGTGTTTTGGCCCGCGCCATTCGAAACTCCCAGGGGGTTACTGCCTAGATTAGCGGTTGTGAAATGGTCGTTAATGTTTACCGGAGGATTATCACTATTCGGCGCATCTTGAAATGAGGTAACTCCAGAGGCGGAAGTTGCCGTGCGTGAGCCGTTAGCTGAACTGAAATTCAAGGCGCTGTCGAACATGTGGACAAACAATCTGTTGTTATTTGTGTCCCAGTTGGAGACGGCCCGAAGAGTAATACTGGCGCCGGTGATCTGGTTGGGCTGAATGGTAACTCCACCGATCTGCCAGGTGTAGGCGCGGTAGTGATCAAGATCGAATTGAGAGGTACCACCCTGATAATTGGAATTACCCGGGTTGCGGGTACTTGAATTGCCATTTCCGGCAGTTGTCGGGGCCGTAAAGGTAATCGAATCTGCGAAAGCAGTAGGTGGTAAGAATAAGAGCGATAGGGCAGCTAGTACTAATAAGTTCTTCAATGATGATCTCCCGTTTCTCGATTTATGAAACTGCAGCTAATGGTTTCGAATCCACACGACGAGTGGGCAAACTTCCACCAAGAATGCTTAAGTGGGTTTGAGGCGTGCACCCCTTCCATTCCGGAAAAAGCAATTGCCACACTCTTATTTTGCAGTCCCTTGAGCAAATGACAGGCCAAGAATCAAACTTGTGTCTTTTGTCAAAACACAATGTAAATATCATCTTGAGGGTTAATTGGAAGAACGGTTCGCGCCGATTTGTCTAGGTCTCAGACTCGGATTCTAGATTGCGGACAAGCGGAGAGGAGGTGATCCAGTCTGATATCCAGAGTGGCTTCAAGATATGTTAGGCAGCCCGGCGTCAAATACCTCGCGCAACGTTTCTGGCAAGGGGACAGGACGTCTGCTGTCGAGGTTTATGGCGACGTGAACCTGCGTGGACTGGGCGCAGAGCTGGCCATCGCTGACGCGGGTAACGCGGTATTCGAATATCGCTGAGGTTCGACCCGGGCGAGAAACATAGACTTCGACATCGATTTCGTCTCCGTAAAGAATTGGGGCTCGAAACTCAGTTTGAATATTGACGGTGGGAAAGCCGATGCGCTCGGTTGCGAGTAGTACTTTGTACTTTGCGCTTCTCATCGGCAAATGCTTCGGCGCAGGGGACAATCTCAAATTACACATCCAAGTACAAAGCACTAAGTACAAAGTACAAAAACATTAATTACAAACTGCAACTCACCACTGACTACCGACCACGGCTTATTCCCCATCACTTATCACTGCTTTTGAGGTTCTTACGATCGATTTTTCCACGGTCGTTCTTTGGCAGCGAGGCTACAAACTCGATCCAGCGGGGATATTTGTACAGCGCGAGTCTCGATTTAACGAAGCCTTTGATCTCTTCCTCACGCTCAGAGCCAGCGCTGTAGCCCTCCCGCAGCACGACAAAAGCCTTGGGTTTTACCAGACCGTCCCCAACATCGTGACCAATTACAGCGCATTCGAGCACGGCCTGGTGCTGTAGCAAGCAGTTTTCTATTTCACCCGGAGCTACGTAAACACCTGAAACTTTCAACATGTCGTCAGTGCGGCCGTGGTACCAGTAGTATCCCGCTTCGTCGACATGGAACTGATCGCCGGTCGTGCACCAGTCGCCGGCAAAGGTCTCTTTGGATTTTTCATGGACGTTCCAGTAACACAACGCCGCAGAGTCTCCTTTGATCTTGAGCGTCCCCATCTCGCCCGTCGGTACCTGGTTGCCCTGAGCGTTTATTATTGCGGCCTCGTAGCCCTCGACGATGCGACCGAGGCTGCCCGGCCTAACATCGCCCGGTCGATTTGTGATGTAGATGTGAAACATCTCTGCCGAGCCGATTCCATCGTAGATTTCCACTCCAACAGTCTTAAGCCAACGCTCATAGAGCTCGACCGGCAGAGCCTCTCCCGCTGAGTAGCAAAAGCGTAACGACGACAAGTCGTGCGATGTCGCCTGTTGTGCATTGAGCATTCCATTGATCATCGTCGGTACGGTAGTCAGAATCGTGGGACGATAGCGTTCAATGACTTCAAAAATCTTTTCCGGAGTGGAGCGTTCCTCGAAAAGAGCTGTTGCCCCACCAACCGCAAAAGGAAACAACAGGTTGGTTCCTGTCGCATAGCCGAAAAATAGCTTCGGTACCGACACCGTAAGATCGTCCTCGTTTACTCCCAGGGTGCGTTTCGCATAGACCTCAGTATTGAACGGGAGGTCGTGTTGCAGGTGGACTGCGCCCTTAGGATGGCCGGTCGACCCCGAAGTAAACAGCCAAATGGCGATGTCATCGCGGTGAGTATCTGCCGGAGTGCATTCGTTAGAGCTGGCCTCCACCGCATCGGAAAAGGCAAACCACTGGGACCGACGGCCGCGAAAGTCGATGTCTTCGCTGTCCTCGACTGCACCTCCAGCCACGAGCACGGCTCGGAGGTAATCCGAGCCTTCCGCGGCTTCGGCGAATGTTTTCAAGAGCGAGTGATGGATGACGGCGACACGAGCACGCGTGTACTCGAGGTAGTACTTGTAGTCAACAGTGGGTAGCAGCGGGTTGACCATCGTGATCACGGCCCCGATGCGTGCCGCGCCAAACCAGGTCCAGACAAACTGAGGGCAGTCAGGCAGGACAATCAGAATACGCTCTTCAATGTTGAGGCCCAGATCGCGGAGCGTGTTGCCCACCCGATTGGACATCCGAGCAACTTCACCGTAGGTTAATGACTGATCCTGAAAATAAAGACAGGTTTTGTTTTCACGTCCTTCCTCCAGATTGTGATAGAGGAAGTAATCGGCAATGTTGAACCTTTCCGGAAAAACTATGCTCATCACAGACAGTAAGCTTCTGACCACCACCCCCAAAGCAGGGCTGCCCGCTTACGGCTCCAGTCTCGATTCCGTAACAATCAGCCTTGGCGGGCGAGTTGGGCTCTCACGTAAGCACCTAACCGCGATCGGTCGTCGTCGTCCGCAGACGTGAAGTGGGCAGCAAATCCGATTTCGTACGCCTCATCAACAACCTCAGACCAAAAGTAGACTGCGTCCTGATCGGGTAATTCAATCTCAAGCCTGATCAGTTCTTTCGGCTCCACCTTGCCGCACGTCAGGACAAAGCAACCGGACTCACTGAGACTAGTGATAGTGGCTGTTTGTTGGGTGAGTACACCTTCCCAGCGTACGGGAAGATTTACTTTGATCCGTGGCGCGGATCTGCGCTCATGTTTCATAAGGGTTATTCCCCTCAAATTCCTCAGTGGGTGATGAAAAAGGACAACCTCCTGCCCCGTGTTTGACGTCCAGATAGGTCCGCGCCTCCCAAAGCTCCGGGAAGAATTTCTTGCTTAGAGTAGTTTGCAAATACCCAATTCCTTCAGAACCGCCAGTGCCTCGCTTTGCGCCTACCATACGCTCGACCATCTTTATGTGATGTGAGCGCCAGAGCAAGAAAAACTCGTCATGTTCGAGCAGTGCTTCAGCCAATTGAAACTCTTTGTAGCGTTCCTCGAAGTGTGTGAGAACCTCGAGTACTGCCCGGACCCGCCTCTCGTAATGCTTTTTCCGTTCGGCCTCGCCTAACGATTTGTCGTCCGCGGGTGCGTCAAATCCGCGGCGAGTTAACACGGCAAAAAAGATCTCGCTTAAAGACGGTGCATCATAGCGTTTTCGCAGGCGTTCATATGCGAAAGGATCGTTACGAAATTCATTCAATATATTTTCGAGCTTGTGACCCGAGGCGAATTCAATCTCTCGAAACTGCATTGATTGGAAGCCACTGGCGGGATTCAACTGCTCCCGAAATCCTAAAAAACTAATGGGAGTCATGGTTTCCAGAATGTGAATCTGGGTCACCAGCAGTTTTTCTATCTCGACTACCCGCCGCAAGGTGCGAACGGCCGAGTGGAGGCGGTCGTCATTCATCATGACCATGGAGGCGTCAAGCTCGTGAAGGATCTGTTTGAACCACAATTCGTAAGCTTGATGAACCGTAATGAAAAGCAGCTCATCGTGGTGTTCCGGCCTTGAGAGGCACTCCTGCAACCCGATCAGGTCAGGAACTCGGAGGTATTTGTTATATGAAAGGGGTGCCTGTTTCCCGTATTGGTTAGACATGATCTTTGTACTTTGATCTTTGTACTTTGATCTTTGGATTCCAGTCCTTTGAGGCTTGGAGACAAGCCAAAGATCAAAGTACAAAGATCAAAGATCAGTTTTTCAGAATGCCGCGCCGGCCGCTTCGTGTTTGGCGTACGCGTGGGTGTCCCTGATTGTCTTCATCTCCCCAATGACGAGTAGCAACTCTTCGTCCGTGGTGTAGAAGTGGGGAGAGATGCGTACACCCGCGCCGGGCCGGAAATCGACAATGAACTCCCGGGACACCAACTCGCTGCAGATAGCCGCTGCATGATCGTGCATAACCGTGACGGTGCCCCCCCGGTCGGATGATCTCTTTGGGCTTGTTACTGTGAAGCCTGCTTCCTGGGCCAGGTCAATCAAAAGAGAAGTTTGGCGCACGCTCTTCCGGCGAATATTCTCCACACCTATTTCATTAATGATGCGATAACCCGACTGGGCCGCGTAGAGCGCCGGAATCGCGGGCGAGCCGTGGAGAAAGCGAGCAATACCCGGCGAGTAGCGAAGCTCTGTCTCAAAGGCAAAAGGCTCCTCGTGCGCCATCCAACCCGTGGTTTTTGGTTGCAGCCTGGTATGCAAATCGGGGCGGACGTACAGGTACCCCGCGCCTGGACCACCACAGAGCCACTTGACCGATCCCCCGGTCGCGAAATCCACATTCAGCTCTCTAACACTAAACGGGACTGTGCCTGCGGATTGGTAGGTGTCGAGCACAACCATTGCGCCTACCTCATGGGCCCGCTCGGTAATAGCTTTGGCGTCCTGGAGAAAAGCGCTCTTGAATAACACATGGGAGAAAGGTACCAGCAGAGTCTCCTCATCGATCGCGGCCAACATTCGTTCGAGTGGCACCGTGATGCCGTCGTCCGATTTCACTGTTTCAATGCGCAAGCTCCCGTTACGGGCGTGCGCCTCGTAGACGTACATCACCGAAGGAAAGTTGAGCTCCGAGTAGACAATCTTATTTCTCTTGGGTGTGGGTTCGAAACAGGAAAGAATCAGTGATTGGCAAACTGAGACATTCTGATGCATTACCACGGTGCCCGGATCCGCCCCGATGATTCGCGCCACATCGTTGCCCACGGTCACCGGCATGTTCCACCACCCCTCAGCCCACGCTCGCACCCCGCGGGTCGCCCAGGCCTCGGCATAATCGTGCAAACGATCGTAAGTGCCCCTGGGCATCGCTCCCAGGCTGTGCGAGATCAGGTAGACGGTCTTGTCTAAGATAGGAAATTCGCTACGCCATTTGAGAAGGTCGTCAGTCAAAAAGGTTCTCCCGCTGAGTTAGCTTCGAGGTGCTCTTAATTTACCACATCGTCCGAACTTTTCGCGGTTTCGCGAGGTGTCAGAGCCACACCACGCGACGCCAGCGGGCTCCATGTTAAAGTGACCTTACAATCATGTGGAAATTTGCAAATCCAATTCGTCACCAGATACCAGCAACACGCTGGCCCACTGCGGAAGAGGCAGCCCGCTCCTTGCTTTTCCAGCCGATACGAATTGGAGGTAGCGAGTTAATCAGCCGCACCTGGGTGCCGGCTATGGTTCCCTGGCGTGCGACCGAAGATGGCTTCGTGACTGAGGCAAACATCGATTGGTATCGCAGATTTGCAGCCGGCCAGCCGGGGGCGCTCGTAGTTGAGGCCACCGGCGTCCGTGATATCCCCAGCGGACCGCTGCTCAGGATTGGCGACGATCGTTTCATTCCGGGATTACGGCAGCTGGTGAAAGCCGTTCGAGAGGCGAGCGAAGGCCGGACGCGTCTTTTTGTTCAAATCATCGACTTTCTAGCGGTCAGGCGCCGACCCGAGCACCAGAAATATTTCAAACGATTTCTACGAATAACGGACCGTCACCGACAAGCACTTGCAGAAAGCAGCAACGATCAAAATTGGCTCGGACGTGAGGAAGCGGAGGTGCGAGCATTTCTGGCAAGCGCCAGCGACGAAGTCCTCGAGCACATACTCGATGAGCGGGAGTTGGAATCGCTGCAATTTGGTTATCGAGAGCGAGTCACCGACACCGAGTTGGCGCACGTGCGTCAGTTGCCGGAAGTGCTGCCCGGGATCTTCGCCGCCGCCGCCGGCCGAGCGCGCGAGGCAGGATTTGACGGAGTCGAACTCCACTATGCTCACGCCTACACAATGGCCTCGTTTCTAAGCGCGCGAAATACTCGTACTGATGGTTATGGCGGACGGCGCGAGGAACGCGTTCGTTTACCGTTGGAGGTTTACCACGCTGTGCGTGACTGCGTCGGCGAGGATTACATTGTGGGCGCTCGTTTTCTTAGTGACGAGGTGATTGAACGAGGAAACCGGATCGGGGACGCGACCTACTTCGGCGTTGAGTTTGCGCGAGCGGGATTGGATTTTCTTTCCATCTCAAAAGGCGGAAAATTTGAAGATGCGCAACAGCCTAAGGTTGGTCAAGCCGTTTACCCTTACACGGGCAAGAGTGGTTATGAATGCATGCCGACAACCCTCTCTGACGAAGCCGGCCCCTTCGGCAGGAATGTTCCACAGGTTGCGGCGATCAAGCAAGCCGTAAACGCTGCAGGTTTCAGCACTCCAGTTGTTGCCAGCGGCGGAATTACCACTTTTGAACAAGCAGAAGGGATCCTGCGGCGAGGTGAAGCCGATCTCGCGGGCCTGGCGCGTCAGGCGCTTGCCGATCCTGACTGGTTCCTGAAAGTCCAGCTCGGCCGCGGCGCAGAAATTCGTCGTTGTACTTACACCAACTATTGCGAGGCCCTCGATCAGGCGCACAAACAAGTGACGTGTAAATTATGGGATCGGTTCGAGCTTGATGCTCCGGAGATCACTCTGGCAGCCGATGGGCGCCGCCGTCTGCTGCCACCTACGTGGAAATTGTAGGGGGCCCCTCCGTGGGCGCCCGTCGTACTCCACCACTCACCTTTAACGAGAACCGGTCATCATCGTAACTCGGGGTGCCCACGGGGGGACACCCCTACAAGGTGCTCCGCTCGTCTCTGCCGCGAGGGGCCCAAAGAGTTTCGCCCCTACGAATTACTGCCTCGTAGGCCATTACAAAACCCGCATCGCGCTTCTTTAGTTCCTCGTGGTCCACTCTCCCACTTCGCATCATCAGCGAGTACGCCAACTCGATCGGGCTAAGGTGTAGGTACTGCCTTACATTCTCAAACCAAAGCATGCTCTCGAGGGCGGCCGCTTGATACTCCTCGATGTATGGCTTCCGAGTCGATTCAAATTCCAACACAGCGGAGGTTACCTCAGGGTGGCGTCTAAAACTACTGGCTAACGAAATCGCATCCTCCATCGCCAGCTTGGTGCCTGAACCAATAGAAAAATGAGCGGTATGCAGGGCGTCTCCCATGAGCACCACGTTCTCAAAAGCCCAACGGGCATTTTTTACCAGAACGAACTTGATCCACTTGGAATTGTTTGAGAGCAGGGGACGCCCTCGCAAATCTGTCGAAAAGACTTGTTCGACGTACGCTCGGGTTTCCTCTTCGTTCAAGGTAGCCAACTCCGCTTGTTCCCATGTCTGAGGATCACACTCGACAATGAAAGTGCTGGTAGTCTGGTTGAACTTGTATGAGTGCGCCGAGAACACTCCGGCTTCACTCTCGCGGAAAGTCAGCGTCAAACCGTGGAATAACTGACTCGTGCCGTACCAGATGTAACGATTGGAGCGAATGCTCAGATTCGGCCCAAAGCGTTCGGCAAAGCGCTGGCGAACAGTGCTATTGATGCCGTCAGCACCCACCAACAGGTGGCAATCGGCCCGGAGCGAATCGATGTCATTGATTTCTGAACGAAAGTTGATTGCGACTCCGAGTTGTTCCGCGCGTCGCTGCAGAATCTTTAGTAGCTGCAGTCGAGAAACGCCGGAGAAGCTGTTGCCGCGAACAGAGATCTTTTCGTCGCCGCGTACCACATCGACATTGTCCCAGGCTTCAAACTGTCTGGTTATCTCGGCGTGAGATTCTGCGTCGGCTTCACGAAGATTCGCCAGCGTTCTACCGGAGAAGACTACTCCCCAACCGAAAGTGTCATCTGGCCCGTTGCGTTCAAAGACTGTGATTTCGTTCGCCGGATTCGCCTTCTTCATCAGGATGGCGAAGTACAAACCCGCCGGCCCGCCTCCGATGATGTTGATTTTCATCTACTCCTTCAAAAGTTGGCTGGCAATGATGAGCTTCTGGATCTCGGACGTGCCTTCGTAGATGCGCAAAGCGCGCACGTCACGGTAAAGACGTTCCACCACACTGCCGCGCACGAGTCCGGCGCCACCGTGGATCTGAACTGCCTGATCAACGATTCGATTGGCAGCTTCGGTAGCGTAGAGCTTTGCCTCGCTGGCTTCCCGACTCGCCCGTCCGGTCCCAGTATCTTTGAGATACGCAGCTCGATAGACCAACAGCCGCGCGGCGTCCAGCTCGGTGACCATATCCGCCAACTTCTCCTGGATGAGTTGGTGCTCCGCGAGTAACCGACCAAATTGTTTTCGGTTGAGGGAGTGGCGAAGAGATTCATCAAGCGCCCGGCGCGCCATGCCGCACGCCGCAGCTCCCACGCTGGCACGAAAAGTGTCGAGCGTACGCATCGCCAGGATAAAACCATCTCCTTCGGCCCCTACCATGTCCTCTGCCGGGACCCGACATCCCTTAAAAGCAATTTCACCGATCGGGTGCGGTGAAATCATCTCGGTCCGCTCAACGACGGTGAAGCCAGGCATCCGCGCGCTCACAACAAACGCGGAAAGTTCTGCTCGTCCGCCGGTTTGAGTTCCGGTTCGAGCAAACACGGTATAGAAATCCGCGACGCCAGCGTTTGAGATGAAACGCTTGGTCCCGTCGATGACCCAGGCGTCACCATCGGGTTGAGCGGTGGTCCTTATGGCGGAGACGTCGGAGCCGGCTTCGGGTTCTGTCAGGGCAAATGCAGCGATGGCCCTTCCTTCAGCTGCGCGAGACAACCAGAAATCGCGGACATGCTCCGGGGCCGCCTGACTAATCGCGTACGTACCTAGCCCCTGCATGACGAAGGCGAGGTCCGCCAACGCTGATGAGTAGGCCAGCGCCTCGCGAATCAAGCACAAGGCACGGACATCAAACCGCGTATCTGGCGACGCGACTGCGAACCGAAGTGCACCGGCGCTGGCAAGCACACTTACGTAGTCGCGGATACGCTCGTCAACATTGTGTTCCTCGATCGCCCGAGGTTCAATCTCCTGCTCAACCAACGCTGCCACGTCGCTCGCGAGACTGCGATGCTCTGAAGTAAAGAACGGAGTTTGATCGATAAATGAGTCCATAACGCTGATTCAGTACTTTGAAGTTTGACTTTGAACTTTGAACTTAGAGCTTTGTACTTTGAACTTTGCCTGCTGATACCTCTATCTCCAAAGCACAAAGCACAAAGTTCAAAGTACAAACCCCTATTTGAATCTCGGCTGACGCTTTTCTACGAACGCTTCGTAAGCTTCGCGATAGTCAGGATGCTGCATGCAAATAGCCTGAGCTTGTGCCTCGCATTCCAGGGCCGCATTGAGATTCATATCACTCTCGCGATTGAGCATTTCCTTCGTTTTGGCTAGTGCGAAAGAAGGTCCTTGAGCCAATCGTTCTGCGAATTCGCGAGTGATGTTCGCCAGGTCTCCCGCGGGTACCACCCTGTTATACAAGCCAATTAGTTCCGCTTCTGACGCGGAAATGAAATCGCCCGTATAGAGCAATTCAGTAGCCTTTGCCAAACCTACCACTCGCGGCAATAGATGTGCGGCTCCCATGTCGGCGCCGGAGAGTCCCACCTTTACAAAAAGGAAAGCAATCCTGGCTTCCAGGCTGGCGATCCTGATATCCGACGCTAATGCGATGCAAGCGCCCGCTCCCGCCGTTGTACCATTCAAGCTGGCAATCACCGGCTTGGGCAACGCGCGAATGTTGCGAATCAGATCGCAAGTCATTCGGGTGAACTCCAACAGGCCTTCCATATCGCGCGAGAAGAGTTCACCGATAATGTCGTGGACGTCACCGCCGGAACAGAACGCCCGCCCTGATCCGGTGATAACCACCACGCGCACGTCGTCTTCCGCGCGCAGGGCAGCAAACGTGTCAGTAAGCTCTCGATAGACTTCAAACGTGAGCGCATTCAGGCGCTCAGGGCGGTTGAGAGTGATTGTAGCCACTCCCTTATCCGACCGTTCGTAATGAAAGCTCGTGGGCGGTTTCGTCATTGAATCGCCTGATTGCTATTTGTGCGAACGACTCTTCCGGGGATTAGCACTCAATGCGTTCCGATCCGCAACCAACGTCACAGCGCCGCGATCGCTTCGATTTCGACCTTAGCCTCGTCATCAAGGAAGCTCTTCACCTCCACCAACACCATCGCAGGAAAGTGTTTCCCCATATGAGTGCGGTAACGTTCACCGATTTCCATCGTGCGGGCCTCGTACTCCTTCTTGTTGTTAACGTACATGATCAGGCGCGCGATTTGTTCTGGCCGTCCGCCGGCCTCGGTAACAACGGCAACCACGTTGGCGAGAGCGCGATCAAATTGTTCGACAAAGTCCGCGCTAATAATCTTTTGTTGTTCATTCCAGCCGACTTGTCCGGCAATGAAGAGCAAACGCGTTCCCGGCTCAGTCATAACGCCGTTGGAATAACCTCGCGGAGGACCGAGCGATGCAGGATTAATGAATTTGAGACTCATAGACAGAAGCCCAAGAACAAGATTGGCCCTTTCGGCAAAGTACACTTCGCAGAGTTACTGTTTTGAACCCCAGGCTGCCGTTGTTCTTGACGAAGCAGCAAGGTATTAGATTCTGTTCCGATCAGCAAGAGCTTAATAGCCGGTGCCTGTCAAAATCTAATACACCTGAAACGGGAAGAGGCCGCCTTGATGATGGCGGCCCCTTGAAGTTCAAAGCTGAGGTGCCGGCGGTCAGAGAATCTTCCCCAGACGCGATGCCAACTGACCCACCAGATTTCCCTGAGGATCAAAGCCTTGAATGGGCTCCCCGACGACGTTGCCTTGCTTGTCGAGAATTACTATAGAGGGCAATTGATCGATACCGATTTTCTTGGATACCTCGCCGTCCGGATCTCGTAGTACCGTGACCTTCAGACCATACTTTTGCGAGAACGCTCGGAGCTGCTCGTCTGATGCAAAGTTCTTCGACTTCGGATCCTCTGACTCCGTGCTGACGAAGTAAACAACCACTCCGCGGCCGCTGTATTCATCAGCGAGTTTCCTGATTCCCTGCAACTGAGTTCGGGAAAGGGGAAGCCACGAAGCGCCAAAGGCGAGCACCACAACCTCTCCGCGAAGGCTCTCGGAGGTAACCGTCTGACCATCGATCGACTTCATCGAAAAGTCTACGGCACCACCATCGCTCTTTTGCGCCAAAGCGACGCTTGAACCAAGAACCAGAAGAAACGCGGTCGTATATGTTTTGCAGGTTGAGAGAAACATCATTCTCCTTTGACGGCCTCCAGCCTCGTTAATGAGACTTGGGAAAACCGTCACCGCGTTAGATGACCAGATGCAGGGTTTAGTTGGACAATTAAGTGGTTCGGGAGTCGGGGTTATCTGGGCCTCTTGACTCTTGGTCTGCTGGTGCAACCCCGAAGACTTCCCGGTGTAGAGCGCGGTAATCATCCCATGTATCCATGTCCCGCGCAATGAAGTGTGAATTAACAGGTAAACGCCGAACCTGCTCCTGGTGGGCTTTAAGAAAGGACCTAAGGCCCCCGCTGGAATCGAGATTTAGCAATTCCTTGCGAAAGCGGAGGTCAACCAGAACCGGATGACCACCCCGTCCCTGGAACTCTGGGACGACCAGCCTCGCTCCTGTTGTCCATTCGCTCACAATAGCCCTGATGACGTCCGCCGGAACCGCCGGCTGGTCCGTCAAGGCAATAAGCGCAGCCCTGGTTTCGCGAGGGAGTTCTCTTAAGCCACAGGCTATTGAGGCGCTCATTTCGCTGGTTGAGTCAGGGTTAACGCTAAACTCAAGGTGGAGGTCACCGACGCTCTGCCGAAGTTCCTCCTCGCGGTGGCCCAGCACCACAACAATGTCTTCAACTCCAGCTTCGCGGAGGTTTTGGATGCAGCTACGAATGACGGTTGTTTTGCCAAATGGAAGGAGAGGTTTAAAAGCACCCATACGCTGTGATCGGCCGGCGGCGAGAAGGATTGCGGTAACTTCGCTCATGGGGCGTCACATTGCGAAAACAAAGCCATGCCTTCCACTCCATAGGGATGAGATGTTTATAGTCCCGAATCCCACCACCCTCCCGGCTCCGTTCGGAGGAGCTGGGCTCAGCTGGATGTGTACCGCTCGAGTGACGCCCCGCTCCTCCGAACGGAGTTGGTAGTCATGTTGCATTCAGGTCTATAAACTTTTCGCTCCTAACGGAGTGATAAGGGCGGCGGTTCAGTGGATTCAGACTTCCTTAGACTGTCATCCCGGGCTGTTTCTCCAGGCAAGCTCTGCGAGTTGACCCGCTGGGACTCCGGACCGCTTCGCTCTGCCGGCGCACTCCATATTGCTACTTCGGGCGCAGCTCTTCGAGGGCGCGCCGCGTGTACTCGCGCGTCATTTGTTTGCGCCAGTTCATAACGAAGTCGGTGTTGTCGAGTGGGCGGGCTTTGACGTAAGCAGCTTCAGCGGCAGCTTCGATGTGTTCGCGATCGAGAGGTTGGCCGATTAGAGCTTGTCCGGCTTCTTTAACTTCCAGCGGCGAGGGAGCAATACCCCCAAGGATGAGCTTGGCATCTTTCACCAAACCCACAGGATCGAGTTGCACCCAGGCGGCCACACCAAGCACCGGAAAATCGAAAGCTCCGCGGCGACGAAGCTTCTGATAGGAAGCGCGCCAGCCGTTGGTTGTGGGCAGCTGAATATCCACCAGCAGTTCGTCAGGCCTTTTGTGCAGATAGTCGATACCATCGTCGTTGTACAAACCTGCAGCATCGATCACGCGATCGCCAAGGGTCGAAGCAAATCGTAACTTGGCGCCGATGGCCACCATTACAGGAACCAGATCCGACGACTGCACTGCCCAGCACTTGGAACTCCCGGGTGCTACCCAACAGATGTCGCCGTCCTTCTTCAAGCAAAAGTTGATGCCTTTGCGCCACTCGTAGTTTTGATCGTAATAGTTGCAGCGTGTGTCGAGTAGCAGGTTACCGCCAATTGTCCCCATGTTGCGGAGAATCGGGGTGGAGATGCTGCGCGCGGCATGGGCCACAACGGGATAATCGCGATTGATGATCGGATTCTCGCAGACATCAGTTAGGGTTACTGATGCGCCGATCCTCACACCACCCGTCTTCCCCTCACCTGAGATCTGATTCAACTCAGGCACCCGCATAACTGAGATAACGGTCTTCGGCGTCTGCTGCCGGCGCTTCATGTTGGGATAGAGATCTGTACCTCCAGCTACAAACTGACCCTCAGGCCCAGCGCCGGCAATAATCTTCACCGCCTCCAAGATCTCTCGCGGCGCACGGTAGTCGAATTTGGGAAGACGCATCATAACGATTACTTGAGGGTCATGCTCAACTTTTTGTATTTGATCTTTAGCTCAGGATGACGGTTGAGGAAGCCACCGCGCTTCATCTTATAGCGACCGGGTTTGAGGGTGTCCTCCTATAGATCCCGGCGGCCAGGTCGCGACGATAGTCCTCTTCCGAAATTTCAATGGTTACGTTTTCGCCGTCGTCTTCAACAACGGAGAAGACCAAAGGTCTATCAGCGGATTCTTCGCTCATCAATTAGCCGGTCCTTCGCGACCGAGAGGGCTGTCGTTTAGTACGAACGGGAGCCTTCCTAGCCCGAGAGGCCTGTTGTTTCGCCGCCTTCGCAATAACACGCAAGGCTTCATTCACCGATTGGTCGTCAGGAAAGGCTTCCCGCACGTCCCGCTCTAGTAATGCCAGATTAGTGCCGGAGCGAAATCGCTTGGCATAGATTCCACGTCCGACCAATTTCATCTTGCTAAAGTCGTACTCTGGCAATAGATCGTCGTCCAAATCCGCCTTATTTACTTTCTTCTTCATATGCTTTTATTTCGCGTCGTGTAGCTTTACGCGCGCTGATTATTCTGACTAGTTCACCCCGCGTCGTGTGCGCAACCACGAGGACGCGACCTTGATCAGACATCCGAATCGTAACGTACCGTTGCTCACCTTGCGAGTGCGGCGAGTCATCGTAAGTAAACGCGACGGCATCGCCGAACACCATGGCAGCTTCTCTAAATGAAACTCGATGCTTTCGAAGATTCCTACCGCCTTCTTAGGACCCACTCAAATTCCAGAAGGCCATTTTTCATTTCATTCTCACGAATGCACGGCCACCCGAGGCATCTCGTGGCCGTCGCCGCCTTCCGCCGGCGTTAGCACTCGCATCGTCACTGGCCAATCAACTCCAGGCACCGAATCGGGGCCGTAACGACCATCGCCACCTTTCGCTTTTTCACGCAGCGCCTTCAAAACCTTCTCCGGCATGATTGGCACTTCGTCGATGCGCACTCCCACCGCGTCGTAAACAGCATTCGCGACTGCCGGAGGAATGGGAAGCAGTGGACCCTGGCCGACTTCCTTCGCGCCAAACGGGCCATTGGGATCAGCATCTTCGATCAGATAGGTCTTAACGTCGCACATCTCCATCGTTGTTGGGCTCTTGTATTCGAGCATGGAAGGAAACTTGTGCACCACGTTGCGATTGCCGCGGTAGGCCATTTCTTCCATCAGAATTTCTCCCAGGCCCATGTAGACACTGCCTTCAACCTGGCCCATAACCAGCATTGGGTTAATCGACTGGCCGATGTCGTGCGCGATCCAGATGCGCTCGACAACGACAATGCCAGTCGAAGGATCGACATCAACCTCCGCAATAGCAGCTGAGTAACTGTAAGCAGGTGATGGCCCGACACCGGAGCCTTTGTACTTTCCTGGTGACGGCGGTGGCGAGTACGAGCCGACCGTTCCGATCGTGCCGAACTTTGATTCCGCCAATACCACAGCCTCCGCAAACGAAACTCCAACATCCGGATTTTCGACGTCGAAGACCCTACGTTCGGCCAGCGAGATATTCTCAATAGGTACGCGGAGTTTTTCCGACACCGCCATCACCAAAAGCTCCCGCGCCCTTTCAGCCGCTTGTATGGCAGCGTTGCCGGTCATCAAGGTTACGCGGCTCGAGTAGCTGCCGAGATCTACCGGCGTCAGATCTGTGTCAGCCGTGACGACGCGTATGTCGAAGGGATCGATTCCCAGAACTTCAGCGACTATGTAGGCAAGGATTGAATCAGAACCCTGGCCGATATCCGTAGAGCCACACATCACACAGACGCCACCCTGGCGATCCAGCCGCAGCTGTACGCCTGACTGGGGCATGCTGTTCCAATAAATCGGCAGACCTGCGCCGCAGATGTAGGAACTGCACGCGATTCCGATGCCTTTGCCAAAGGGCAGCTTGCGATTCTCTTTATTCCAGCCTGAAAACTTGTTCTTCCAGTCTGAGCCCTCGACAACTTTGTCGATACATATCCCAAGTCCCATGCTGCCGATGCGCAGGTAGTTAGCGGTGGTCGAATAAGGTTTCACCAGATGCTGCCTGCGAATCTCAGCCGGATCGAGGGCTAGTTGTTCGGCGATCTTGTCCAGTTGAACTTCGAGTGCGTAGCGCGGCTGGGGTGTGCCGTGACCACGCTTGGGACCACATGGCGGCTTGTTGGTAAACACGCGTACGCCCTGAAATTTGTAACGGGGCACATCGTATGTGACGGTCTGCAGCGCGCCCGTGTAGAACGTGCTCGCGACTCCGTAGCTGCCATAGGCGCCGCCGTCCAGGAACGACTTGAAGTGCATCCCGGTGATTGAGCCGTCTTTCTTAACTCCCGTCTTCACCTGCATCAACACCGGATGGCGGCCCCGATGGCAGTAGAAAACCTCTTCGCGGGTGAGCGTACATTTGACGGGGCGACCGGTGATCATCGACAGCTTGCAGACGATGATCTCATGATTGAAAGGATCGCTCTTGCCGCCAAAGCCGCCTCCGTTTGGTGTCGCGATAACCCGAATGTGACTAGCCGGCAGCTGCAGGACCT
>JAMQPH010000061.1 GCA_023717605.1 Pyrinomonadaceae bacterium | reverse complement strand
GAATGGATTGGTGAGCCGACCGTCACCGCCCGCAGCCGCGCCCGTTTGAACGAACCAGATCATGCCGCTGACCGCGAGCGTCACTGTTGCGTTAGACGTGCCACCGTCTGAATCAGTTACCACGTAGGTAAAGGTGTCTGTCCCGGTAAAGCCAGGCGCGGGGTTGTACTGGAAGCTGCCGTCTCCGGTGACGGCTGTTACCTGACCGCCATTGGCACTGGTCCCAGCGAAGGGCGCCGAATTGTCGCCGGCAAGCGTTGTAATCGTTAGCCCCGCATTCGTGTCGGTATCTGGGTCGAGGTCGTTCGCGAGCAAGTCCGAGACGCCATCGGGTACCTGGATGCGAACATTGCCGATTACGCTAAAAGCGTCGTCGAAGCCGATGGGAGTCGACTTTGGCGTGCCCACGATCGTGGTGTTCGGGTCAACCGTATCGCTGAGCGTCACGTTCGTCGCTGGGTCGGGGCCGCTGTTGGTGATGGTGATGCTGTAAGTAATGATCTCACCCGGCAGTGCATCGCCGGGCGCGCTCGGGTATGTGTCCGACTTGGTCGCCGTGATGTTCGGCGCCAGTATCGCCGGCGAGATAGTGAGCGCCACAGGTACCGGGGCAAACTGATTGTCCCGATCGTTGCTTGTCAGTGTCGTCGGTGCATTCGGGAGCGGGAGAATGATCTCTGCAGCGTTGGCGGGAGCGTTGCGAACCGAAGAACCATTGAAAGCCAGCGCGATGGGCGCAAGCTGGCTCGTCAGCAGCACGTAAGCGAGCAGGCCGGCGATAAGTGTCTTGCCATCGCGATTGGAGGACTGCATAAGTGCGATTGCCTCGATGCAAGGCTTTGAAGAACTGTATCGTGCGCTTTACTACCGTCAGACGTTCCGCTGTGAAATGGTCTTCGTAACTCGATATGTCCGACTGATGCTCTTAAATGTGGTTACGGATGGCTTTGAGAAGCTGAGGGGGCGAAAGAAGACCATCGCGATTGTAACCAACGGTCGAGCAGATAACAAGAAAACTTTGATCAACTATCTATTGAGGACGAAGTGACAAATCTCAGAAAGCCACGTATAAGAAAACGGCGCTCAAGCGTGACCGCCACAAACTCTAGCGCAGCGTTTCCAGGCGAAAATTAATGGCAGACCTAACTTCCGAACACAATCCAGAGTCCTTTTCAGAAGCGCTACCGGATGCCCTCACCCCGGAGGAGGACATTCGCGAGTACATCGCTCAAGTGCCCCTGATGGCGCCGGTTGCGATCGCTGACGAGTTGGAGAAACTCGGCTACAAAGGTCAAACGGACCAACGCCGGGCCCTTTCTCTGATGGCCTATCGTCACGTGCGACGGCTCAAACGGCTGTATGTCGACGGAGAGGAATGGTCTGCCCTTCCGCCAAAGCAAAACATCCTGATGCTTGGACCCACAGGCTGCGGCAAGACGTTTCTGGTGGAACTTCTGTTCCAGCACGTGCTCAAGCTACCGACAGTGGTTGTAGACATCACCAGTTTTACGGAGAGCGGTTACATTGGGGATGACGCACGCACGATTTTGACCAGGCTAATCATCAATGCTGGTGGCAACCCAAATCTCGCAGCGTGTGGCGTGGTATGCCTGGATGAGTTTGACAAAATTGCTTCGTCCAGCAGCAATGCTCGTTTTGCCGGCCAGGGCACAACCAAAGACGTATCGGGATATGGCGTGCAGCGTGAACTACTTGGGATGATGCATGGAGCGGTTGTTGTTGTTCCCATGGACTATGGGTTTTCGGAGTACGGCTATCGTGTTCAGATTTCTACACGAGACCTGCCTTTTATAGCGTGTGGGGCGTTTTCGGGAATGGACGAACTGCTGCGTGAGAATCGCAGCAGTATTGGTTTTCGCAACGTCGACGATGATGATTTAAGCCAGCTCACCCTGGATGAGGTAGGCTCATTTCAGAAGTTTGGGTTTTTGCCGGAATTGATCGGCAGGTTTTCACGAATCATAAGTTTCCCCCGGTTGCCCGCAGAAACGCTGAAGCAAATCCTGTTGGAGAATGTGCTACCTCAATACGAGAACGAGTTTAAGGGCGAAGGTCTGGCGCTAACTGTGACACAAAGCGCGCTGGAACACATTGTCGCGCGCAGCGAGAAGCGCGATACCGGCGCCCGCGGTCTGCAAGCGGAGTTGATAGCAGCAGTCGAAAGGGCGGCCTTCGACACATTCATGCAGCGGTCAGACGTCGAAGTGGTAATCGACACCAGCGATGGACAGCTGACCAGCGAAATTCGCTGAAGGGAAAGCCCTCGATCGACGCGAAGCTACTAGCATCCCGCGAGAGGTTCTCGCCTCGGTCTGCGATCAAGGGCCCAGATAACGCCCCGGGGGTCACTCACACTCAACTGTATACACGATCGTCGTCTTACCACCTGCCGGAACCTCTGCCTTGAACTGCACCGTGTTGGCTCCGAGGGTCTCACTTGGCGTTGTGCTTTCAAGAATCTTCCATTGATTGTCGTCATAGCGCTCAATGCCTTCGCGCACAAAGGCTTCGGCGGGCCGT
>JAMQPH010000044.1 GCA_023717605.1 Pyrinomonadaceae bacterium | reverse complement strand
TTTTCACCGCCCCATGAGCCGGCATCAGAGGCGTCGTAGCATGATCGCAGATCCCACTCAGCCTTGCCGGTCATGGGATCAATCGGGACGGCGCGCAAGTAGACTTTTTTCTTCGTCGACAATTCTGGGTTTCCAACATCTGTCGCGTTCACATTCCGGTCACCTCGACCCCCCATATTGCCGCCGCGCGGTGTCACATTGACTCCCGTAACCAGCGTTTCCAAATCCGGAGGATATCGATCCGGATTGTCCACACCGAAAATCGTGCAGTCGGAGATCGCCACCCTGCTGCGGGGATCGATGGGGATTGCTTGCTGCTGTTGCTGCTGTTGCCCGGTAATACCCACATTGCCAGTGCAAATCATCCCTACGGTATCGCGATGAAACTCATCGATCGCAATGCGCATCTGGCGTAGAGCATCGCGCAGCTGCTGTTCCCTCTGACGTTTTACGGAGACCTTAACCAGCGGCATCACGCCGAGTGTGAGTATCGTCATGATGGTAATCGTCATGACCAGCTCAATCAGCGTAAAGCCGGATTGTTTAGGCATGGCGCTCAACTCAGGGGAGCGCACTGCTGACAGAGTGACGCGGCGACCAGGAACTCTAACTGCCTTCACCGTATCGCCGCGTAGCCGCGTGTCCGCGTTTTGTTGTTTTCTGTAACGCTCCATCTACTGCTTTACTATCGTGGTCCCTTGTGCCAACTCGAGCACGACCTCGCGTGAGTCCGCCGCCACCAGGTGCATGTTAACTTTATCGAAGGTTATTCCTGCGTCTCCAGGCGCAATCGCTTCCACTTGAAGAAAGACCAGGGATCCTGAACCATGCATCAAAGCAGCGCCGAGCGTTGAAATCGAAATCAGGCACATCCCGGTAGGATCTATGGACTGTGTCAGAATTGGCGCTTTCCCATTCGGGAAAAGAGTGCCGTAAGAAACCGCAGTAACCTTTACCACTTTAGGATCAAATCTCAGCGCCAACACCGCGAGACTTAGCGCGACTTCCGATTGAAACTCAACCGCAAACTGTCTCTTGTCACCGGCCTTCAGTACTTCGCTGCCCGGCATCAAGCTCAGTCGGGTGGTTCGTGAACCGTTTCGAGTTGTAGTGGCGGTGGCATCAATGGGCGTTGGCAAGCTGGTCAGGGCTGCGTTCTGCGTTCCCCCGACCCCTGAATTTACAACGGCAAGTTCGGCCGCTGATTGATTGCTTACCAGCGACTTTGGTGCGGGGACGAATGCCGGCAAATCTTCAGTAGCTGTTGGCTTAGGGCTCGTTGACTGCGCCACGGTTGAGGGAGCTGCCGCAGTGTTCTGAGCCTTTGTCTCAGGAGAACCAGTCGATGCACCCGGAGATGCTGGAACTGATGGTGCTGGTTGTAGATTCCTGGCAAGTTCGGCGGAGGTTGCAGCTCGGCCAAAGGGCGGAGGTTCCACATCAGGTAGGCGGACCACCGGATTCCGCGGCAGCCGACGGGCTGCAGCAATCTGCTCTTCCCTGTCTGACTCGATAATCATTGCTTCGAGAGACCCGGTTGTGGGTGACTGCAGTGTTCCACTGGGACGCATTTCCTCGTCACGCGGGGTTACGGCCGGAGCTCTAAGAACTCTGGGAGTAACTGCGATCACTACATCTATATCCCGAACATCACGCGTCGGAGCAGTGAATAAACGACCCAGGACCGGAATCAATCCGACCAGTGGCAGGCCGCGGCGGCCGTTAGACTCCGATTGCGAACGAATGCTCGCTAACATCATGGTGCGATTGTTCTGTACTCTTGCTGTGCCCGTAATTGTGCGCTCGGTGAAGGTGGGCGTCAGATCTCTGGGACCAATAACGTCTTTGGATTCAATCGACATCTTCACCTGAACGTCGAGGTTCGTGAACACCTGGGGCGTAAACTTCAGGGTCAGTCCGGTCGGCTCGTAATTGATGACTGGAAAACCACCGGTGGGGAAATTTGTGCCTTGTGCCGGCTGCCCTGTTTGAATGCCGAAAGGATAGGCCTGGGCCGTCTGCACCGGCACGCGCTGGCCGATGCGGGCAGTCGATTCCTCACCATTGAACGCATGTACCTGCGTATGAGCAATCAATTTTGTATTCTCTTTCGCCTGGAAAGCCCAGAGCGTTGATTGCGGAATAACCAGGGCCGCTGCTAGAGCTGTCGGAACCACGCCCACAATACTGTTGAGATTCACGCCGGGAGTGCCCTGTCCCAAAGTTCCGGCGCCTGAAAGCAATGAGAAACCGGGTGAACCGCCTATATTATTCAGCGCTTCCTGGCCAATTTGATTTCCGAGTTTCAGGAGGTCATTCTTTGATACCTCAAAGATGGCGACGTCCATGACGACTTCCGCGCGATCCTTGTCGATGCTCGCGAGCAGGTCGCCAATAAGCCTAACGTTCTCGGCTGTGTCACGCACTGTGAGACTGTTGGTTGCATCGTCGGGTACGACAATGGTCTGCGGACGTCCTACCGAGGGCGGTATTGCCTGCTGTATCAGTGTCCGCGCATCGCTCGGCTTCATGTTTGAAAGGAAGAAGGTGCGCAGGACAAGTTGCTGGTACTGCGGCCGCCGCGTTTGATCGGCAACCAGAATCGTGCGCCGGCTGAGTTTCTGAAAAAATAGACCTTCCTGCAAAAAGATGTAGTCGAGAGCCTGTGCCGTGGTTACGTCACGCAGATTGATGTCGATGGTGCGGGGTTGGGCAAATGACTGCCGGTCAAAGACGACGTTTAGTTGAAGTTGTTCAGCAAGGCTGCGAACAAAGGCCTTGAGATCACCGCTGTAGCTGATTACGCGGAGCTGTTCTACGCGCGACGAGGGCACAACCACTGGCTCCTCCGCCTGGGCCCCGCCGGGAGTGAGCGTGCCACTGTCCGGCAACTCACCATTTTTGGATCCGTGACCGTTACCGGAACCGTTAGTTCCTTCTTTCACGCTCTGAAGTCGAAGCATTCGCTCCATCTCAGAAACAGCGAGCTCGTTCACCGCATCGTAACCATATGCCTGCCGAAAAGCATTATAGGCTCCCACATAGTCGCGCTGCTCTGCCAATGCTCGTCCCTGTTGCATGAAGGACTGGGAGGCGTTAAAGCACGCGCGGCGGAAATGAAGCTGATACTCCGGATCTGCGGGATCAGCAGCAACCGCCAACATGTACTCCTGAGCTGCCTTCTCCCACTGCTGGGCGGACTCGTACTTCATTCCGCGATTGAAGTTCTTTTCACCTTTTTTAGCCAGGGCCGTGACCGGCAATAGCAGCAAACAGAAGGTGAGCAGGAAGGAAACTAGTATTTGGGGCTGGGTCTGGAGTTTCATAGCAGTGTCTCTCTTGGTTAGGGGAGGTAGAACTCCTGAAGCGCCCCTAATAATGCCGCGACAGCGGTCAAGATGCAATAGTTCTCGACCGGTTTTGGTTAAACGCGAGCCGGGAAATTCAGTTCCTAAAACCCGGGCGGTTTTGAGACCCCAATAGTCTCTCATGCGCTCGTCAGCCCTACGGCCCGAACAAATCCGCTATTTGGCTGCGCTGACTTCTTCTACGAACGTTACACGATTGATTTCATGGAGCGTTGAAACACCAGCAAGAACCTTTTTCAGGGCGGATTCACGCAGGCTGGTAAGCCCTTCGGCCACCGCCGCCCTGCGAACTTCCGAACCCGGTCTCCGCTCCACAATCATTTCACGGATGTTGTCGGAAAGGTCGAGCAACTCATGTATTGCAGTTCGACCGCGGTAACCCGTGTGGTTGCAAGCGTCGCAGCCTACGTTTAGATAGAAAACGGTTTCACGATGCTCCTCTGGTCGCAGCCCTGACTCTTCAAGTTCCACCTCAGTAGCATGTTGACCGCGTTTGCAATAAGGACACAGCATTCGAATCAGCCGTTGCGCCAGGACGCAGTTGAGCGACGATACAAAGTTGTAGGGCTCAACTCCCATATTGAGGAAGCGACCGATCACATCGATCACGTTGTTTGCGTGCACGGTGGTAAACACAAGGTGACCGGTCAGCGCTGATTGAATAGCAATCTGCGCTGTCTCGGTGTCACGTATCTCGCCGACCATTATCTTGTCGGGGTCGTGACGCAAAATTGAACGCAATCCCCGATCGAACGTGAGGCCCTTCTTTTCATTGACCGGAATCTGAGTGATTCCGTGCAACTGATATTCAACAGGGTCCTCAATCGTAACAATCTTGTCTTCTTCGTTTCGGATCTCGTTTAGCGCGGCATAGAGTGTGGTGGTTTTCCCCGAGCCGGTAGGACCCGTCACCAGTACCATGCCGTAAGGCTCAGCGATGTAGTGGCGAAATTTTCTCAGATCCTCTTCGGCAAAGCCGACCACATCCAGATTGAGATTCTTAAAGGCCTCGTTGATCTGTTCCTTATCGAGAATACGAATGACGGCAGCTTCACCGTGGATCGTGGGCATAATGGAAACACGAAAGTCGACGTTGCGGCCTTTGTAGCGAACTCTGAAACGTCCGTCTTGCGGCACGCGCCGCTCGGCAATATCCAACTCCAACATCACCTTGATGCGCGAGATCAAAGTCTGGTGATAGGCGAGGTCAATCGGATCGACTTTCGCGTAGAGAGCACCATCAATACGGTATTTGACCTGGACCTCAGTATCGCGCGTCTCAATGTGAATGTCGGAGGCCCGCGATTCCATGGCGTTATAGATGATCGTGTCAACCAGCTTGATGATTGGCGACATCTCGGAATCAGTCGCCAATCGATCCAGATCTAGTACTTCTTCGCCGTGCTCAGTCTCTCTAACCAGCGATATGCGGAATCCTGATGCCGCTTCCTGCAACACACGCTGAGTGGCGTCGCCGCGGCGCAAGATCACCTCGATCGCACCGGCAGTTGCCACATGCGGAACGATGCGCGTATGAAGTGTGTTCGCGAGTTCATCCAGACGTTCCAGGTCCGTCGGATCCGCCATGGCAAGGTGCAGACCTCTGCCGTCACGTTTCAGCGGAAGAAACTGGTGACGCACCATCAAGTCAACCGGAATCTCGTTGAAGAGGCCGTAATCAACGGGCGAATCCTGATCGGTTGGCAACAATTCAATAAACGGCAGCCGGTAACGACGTGCGAGATCCTTCGCCGCACGCACCTCAGGAGGTTGATGGTCCGACTCCAGGGCCGAAGTATTGTCCTCTC
Organism: Pyrinomonadaceae bacterium; assembly: GCA_023717605.1. Taxonomy (GTDB): domain Bacteria; phylum Acidobacteriota; class Blastocatellia; order Pyrinomonadales; family Pyrinomonadaceae; genus PSRF01. The sequence continues at coordinate 3,839 of JAMQPH010000044.1, read as the reverse complement.
CCAGGGTCTGAGGAACTACGGCATTCTGCGAGGCTAGCCTGGCTGCATCCGCTTCTGTGTATTGCTTCATATTGGATCTCTCCGGTACCGCTGTCCCGGGTCGCTTTAGATTATCAGCGATGACCCGTTACTCCAGCTCCGCCGGAAATAGACTGGATGATCGGGAGGTAGATTGCCAGCAAGATCGTGACGACGACCCCACCCATTACCACAAGGATCGCAGGCTCGAGCGTGGTCGTCAACTGTTCGAGGCGCACCTCGGATTCGGCATCATAGAAGACCGCCACTTCATCGAGCATCTCTCTCAAACTACCCGAACGCTCGCCAATTCCGATCATGTCAATAGCCAGCATTGGCAGCCAACCGGCTTCTTCGAGACTCTCGGTGAATGAGCGCCCCTCGCGAATCATTGGCAGAATAGCTGAACTGCGCCGTCGCAACTCCCGATTTGTAATCGACTCCGCGGCAATTTCCCACGATTCCACCAGCGTGATGCCACCCGCAAGTAGGGTGGCAAGAGAGCGTGTAGCCTGGGCCACCGATAACTGTACGGCGAGACTTCCCGCGAGTGGGATCTTGAGGATGGTGGCATCAAGGGCCAGCCGCCCGGAAGTCGTGCGCGACCAAATGAACAATGCTACCCCTCCCCCAATAACCAGCGGTCCAAACCAAATCACGTTCCCCGAAAGCCAGCTCGAAAGGCCCACCACTATTTGTGTAACCGTCGGCAGTTCGCTGCCAAATCCTGAAAACAACTCCGACATTCTGGGTACAACGTAGACCGTTAGGAAGGTCACCATGCAGGCGGAAGCAAATAGCAGGAACATCGGGTACGCGAGCGCTCCGCGAATCTTGCGACGCAGACCAACGTTGCGTCTCATGTACGTAACATAGCGGCTAAGAACATCGTCCAGCGCGCCGGAACGTTCACCCGCCAGAATCGACGCAGTGTAGATCCGGGGAAAGAGACTTCCCTGGGCAGCAAAGGCCTGCGATAGTGCTGCCCCACCTCGAATCTTTTCTTCAACGTCACCAAGCACCGCGCGCAGCCGCGCGGACGCAGCCCTTTTGCGCAGCATGGAGATGGCCTGCAGAATCGGGATTCCGGCGCGAACAAGCGCCGCCAGTTGTTGGTTAAAAAGAAGAAAGTCGTTTGCCTTGACTCGGGAGTGCGCTCCACGTCCACCGAGGCGGGTCAAGGTCGTTACGCCTGAGGTCTTTGGTGGAGTGACGTTGAAAACGCGAAAGCCTTCCCGCTCGAGCCGGGCGCGAGCTTCATTCACCCCCGGCGCATCGACAGTGCGAGTTACGACTTCGCCCGCGGGCGTTCCTAAACGACAAATAAACTCAGCCATAATTTGTGATTCGAGCCTCAAGCTAAGGCGTCGACATAAGAAGCGAGAGTATAACACGCGATCCCTGACCGACCGCCCGGCGTCCTGTCGGGCCATGGGCACTCACGGTTACACGCACTCCGGGAGCAGAAGTTTCAGCAGCTGGTGTAGAATCGGAACGCTCTGAAATTCGACCTTATCAGTCATGGGAGAAATCGTTCAATGACATCTCAAACGCAAACTGCTACTTCCGAAGTCCCGCCTCACGTTGCCATGCTGCAGATGATTTCCGGTTTCTGGATCTCGCGAGCCATCTGTGTGGTTGCACAACTCGGTATTCCTGATCAACTGAAGCACTCACCCCGGTCCGTCGCAGATCTCGCAGCTGCCACTAACACTCACTCTCCTTCACTCTACCGAGTGCTGCGGGCACTTGTAAGTGTCGGTGTTTTCGCCGAGACAGATGCGGACCACTTTGCGTTGACTCCGCTTTCCGAGACCTTACTAACGGGTGTGCCCGGCTCGATTCGCTCATTCGCGATTTCTGAGCTCGGTGGGGAACATTACGATGCCTGGGGCAATCTCATGCAGAGCGTCAAAACCGGTGAGATTGCTTTCGACCACGTGTTCGGTATGGATGTGTGGGAGTTTTTCCGGAAGAATCCTGAGAATGCGCGGATATTCAACGACTCGATGAGCGGCATGACCGCCGCCATGAATGAATCAATCCTTTCGCGCTACGACTTTTCCGGAATCAGAAAGCTCGTAGATGTGGGAGGCGGACACGGCGGCTTGATCACTTCCATCATCCAGGCTTACCCGGAGATGACCGGTGTCTTATTCGATGCACCGTCCGTTATTGAAGGCGCGAGGTCCCGGATCGCAACGGCTGGTCTGGCTGACCGGTGCGAGACGTTCAGCGGTGATTTCTTTCAGTCTGTGCCCGCGGGCGGCGATGGTTACATTCTCAAGTGGATCATCCACGATTGGAACGACGAGCGGGCCGAGACGATCCTAAAAAACTGCCGCAACGCTATCAGTCGTGACGGAAGGCTGATGCTGGTGGACGTAGTGATCCCGCCGGGTCGTGAGCCTCATTTTGGAAAGTTCATCGATCTCAACATGTTAGTAATGGCAGGAGGCCTCGAGCGGACGGAAGCGGAGTTTCGCAGACTCCTGGAGGCCACGGGCTTCAGGCTCGTGAGAGTGGTGAACACCGACTCTCCGATCAGTATAGTTGAAGCCGCGCCGGCTTAAATCTGGGAGGCGAATCGGCTGGCCGGTTTCAGTCCGGCCAAGCAAGCGGGCTTTGTTCTTGCGCCGCCAAAGCCCCTGTCCTACAATGCCTTCAGCCAAACACAGACTGGAGTGGAATTCGCGCGCGACCGTCTCCCTCGCAAGCCGTTCCTGGGTAAGTTCTATAAAAATCAAAATTTCGGGGCATCACAGCCAGGCTCATCGGCATCTGTGTTGACAGCTTTCTCAGACTCTGTAGAACAAGTCTCGGGTGCTTGACGAAAACAGCGGGGGTCACATGCACTTACCGGCCAGATGCGCTCTCAGGATCGCGCTCGCAGTATCCTTTCTCTTTGCTTTAGCCACACAGATTTCCCTTAATACAGGAGCCCAGGAACAGGCGCCGAAAAAGCCAACTGCCAGCGCAACACCACCAAAAACTGACGCGACGGGAAGCCCGGCGCCTCAGCAAAAGCTCGGCAATGAACTCGACGGACCGGTCATCGTCAACACTGACCTGATCACCCTGACGGTTACCGTGACTGACACCTACGGTCGTTACGTTTCCGGGTTGGGTCAGAAGGCTTTCACGATACTCGACGAGAAGCAACCGCAGGAGATCACTTTCTTCAGCGACGACGACTCGCCAGTTTCTGTCGGCGTGATCTTCGATGTGTCAGGTTCAATGAGCGGTGACAAGATCAAAAATGCTCGAGAAGCGCTGGCTAAGTTTATTCAAACAAGTCACAACTCAGATGAGTATTTCCTGATCGCCTTTAACTCACGGGCCCAGTTGCTGCTCGATAAGACTCGCGATGGAAATGCAGTGTTGGACAAGCTCACCTTCGTCCAGACCAAAAACAATACGGCGCTTTATGATGCCTGTTATCTCGGGGTGGAAAAGGTGCAGCGTGGAGTCCATCCCAAACGTGCGCTCCTTTTGATCAGCGACGGCCAGGACAATAATTCACGTTACACCTTCAACGAGCTTAGACGCCTCTTAAAAGAGTCGGATGTGGTGCTGTATGGCGTGGGAATTCTCAGCGGCGGCGATGCCGGCAGTGATCTTGGGATGGCAGGCCAGGGCATTCTTGATGAATTAGCCAATGTCTCTGGAGGAAAGGCCTTCTTCCCGCGGTCGGCCTGCTCCTTGGAATAGACGCCCTCCCAAACCGAGCGTGGCGCGACGGCGTTGGTTGCCGGCGAGCCAGCGGCAGCCGGTGCCGGCGCGGCCGTGGGCGCGGGAGCCTGCGCGCTGATCGAAGCGAG
>JAMQPH010000016.1 GCA_023717605.1 Pyrinomonadaceae bacterium | reverse complement strand
ATCCGCTCGGTGATGATGACCAGATAGCACACACCGAAGATGAGCAGGGCCAAAGAAATAGATGACATTCAATACCTTTTGCCGCCTGAAGGATGACGCGGGCTTAGAATCTTTCACGCATTATCTGGAGATCACTTCTGCAATGCAACGAGAGTCGTCTTTTTCGATGCAGTTCATGCCAGTCCCGCCAGAGAGAACATTCTCTCTTTCTCTCTATGCCACGCGCTTCAGGATCGGAGGCATGCCGTCGCGGACGAGGAATCTGAAAGTAAAAAGGTGCAGGCTTTCCTACCCCGAGACTGCTAAGCGACCTTCTGATTGCATGCGAATTTCCCTGAGATACGCGGCGTTACTGCAAGTGTGACCTGTGTATTTATACAGATATGCTTATTACCTAGATTACCCTACAGATTGTACTCCTCTCCCACACAGTGATAGTTTCTTGCCCTCCGCAAGCCTTGCAGGACTGGGCTCGAGGGGCAACGCACTCATCACACTGTTCGGGAACACGGCCTAGCAGGCGACAGTGGTGTGAGGGGCCACATTGTATGTTTATTAGAAGCGATGGATGCGTTCTCATACGTCTGCTTTCGCATACAGTCTTCTTTCGAGAACGTACTCCACAGAACTCTTTTCTTACTTTTCGCCTGGATAAGGAGGCGATGGATTATGCGCTTTCCACGGTTCAGTTCTTGCGCAAGCCTGACTTGCATCTCGTTCGTACCGGGAAACAATGGTTGAATCCCGGATCTCAGAACTCCTGACACATCAAGAGGAGGACACCATGTCGCACCGGTGCAAGAAATACCTGTCAGCCGGTCTCGCAGGAGTGCTGTGTTCTACAGCGCTGTTTGGCCTCACTGCGGCTTACGCTGATGGAAAAAACAATCTGCACCTTCCCGGTATGCGGGACCGGCATCACTCTCCGGACAATTCCTTTACGCGCATGTTTCCTGAGTTGCCGCCCTTCGCCCCGCCGACCGATGAGGCTCGTGAACAGGCCAAAAAGCTGGGTGAAAAAGGCGGCCTCATCGACGCGTTGGATAACCAGGGCGATCTCGAGAACAATCCCGACAACCCCAACATGACGGCTGGCTTCACCTTCTTCGGCCAGTTTCTGGACCACGATGTGACGCTCGACCCGAGATCCCCATTGCTTGAACGGAGCTATCCCAGAAAGACGACAAACTTTCGCACCGCGGCGTTCGATCTGGACAGTGTGTACGGTGATGGGCCGGCAGCAGACCCGGGGTTGTATGTGTTTGACAGCATTTCCGGCGATATCAAGATGCGCGTAGAACCCATTCCGGGTTCAGAGGGCGTCTCTCGCGATGGAGTGGTCCGATTCGACCTCCCGCGTGATCCCTTCAATAACGCCATCTTAGGCGACGGCCGGAACGATGAGAATGTCATTATCAGCCAGCTCCACGTCGCATTCCTACGTTTTCATAACGCGGTGGTTGACCACTTGCGCGAGGATCCCTCTCTTGCCGATCAATCGGTTGAGCGGATCTTCAAGATGGCCCAACGCCAGGTCCGTTGGCACTATCAGTGGATCATCCTGCACGAATTCCTGCCGCTGACGATTGGGCAAGAGCGCGTCGATAACATCCTGAAAAGGGGACTCCGCTTCTATCGGGTAGACGATGATGCAGACGATCGGCTCGACAGACGTTCAAAGAACCCGAAAATCCCTATCGAATTTTCCGTGGCAGCCTACCGCTTCGGCCATTCGCAAGTTCGTCCGGGCTATCGTGCGAACTTCGGTCCCACGGGAGGGCCCCAGTTCTTCGCCAGTATCTTCGACGATACCGTGACCCCCACCGTTGACGACCCGGACGATCTGCGGGGCGGAAAACGCGCGGCCAGGCGGTTCATCGACTGGCAAAGCTTCTTCGATTTCGGCGATGGCAATGTCCGGAACAACAAAAAGATTGACGGCAAACTCTCCAGCGCATTGCTGCAACTTCCAGGCTCGAGTGGTGTACCTGCTCCGGGTCTGCCGGCCGACGGGGTGCAGTCGCTGGCCTCGCGCAACCTGATGCGCCACGTCAATTTCGGGATACCGTCCGGTCAGGCGATTGCGCGGAGGATGGGCGTTCCGGTATTGACCCCCGAGCAACTGGTTATGCTCACACCCTTTGGCATGGAGAAGAGAACGCCGCTCTGGTTTTACATTTTGAAGGAAGCGGAGCTCATGGAGGATGGTCTCAAATTAGGACCGGTGGGAGGCCGCATCGTCGGTGAAGTGTTTATCGGTCTGCTAAAGGCAGATGAGTCTTCCTATCTGGCCGCTCGGCCGAACTGGAAACCGGAGTTGCCGTCCGCGAAAACTGGCGAGTTTTTCATGACCGATCTGTTGAATTTTGCCAAAGTGGTTCACCCTCTGGAATAACTGCGGCGATCAAAGGGGTCGGGAGTCTTC
>JAMQPH010000867.1 GCA_023717605.1 Pyrinomonadaceae bacterium | reverse complement strand
GACCTACCTGGTGCTCGTTATTCCGATCCTCATCTGGTGGGTGGTGACTCATCGCGCGTTTTGGACGCGCGCACTCGGGATACTGACTCTCGTAACGGCAGGACTCGCGCAAGTTGCCGCCTATACCAGGGCCGGCTGGGTAGCGCATTTCACCCAGGCAATTGGCTTCGGGCTCTTGGCCGGACGACACCGACTGGTCATATGGGTCCTTGTGGGTGCGGTCGCAATGGGGGGTGGCTTGTTTGCTGTCTCCGAGATCGGGTACCAACGAGACACCATCGATCCCTGGACCTTCAGCGCCCGTGTGAAAACATGGCGGCTTGGGCTTCACCAAGTGGTTCAGCATCCCCTCGTCGGGGTCGGATACGGGAACGACACCTTCTTGAAAGTGCACAATGCTGAGATAGAAGCGGACAAAAGCAAACGCCTTGAGGATAGAGTGCTCCCTGCGTTACACAACACATTTGCGATGGTGCTCATGGGGAGCGGCGTACCGGCCATTATCTTATTTATCTGGGTTTTCGTACGTATTGTCTCAACGCTGACGAGACATTGGCGACGGTCCACGGTTGCCGAAATGCAATGGTTACTTGTGGCAATCGCAGTTGTAACTATAGGCTTCGCCACGCGGAATCTGTTCGATTACATGTTTGCGGGGAGCCTCGCGCATCTCTTCTGGATTCTGGTGGCCACCGGACTGTGTTCATTGATGCCTCAGATCTCGACTGAAGCAGGGGCAGACGGTCTCTCATTGAATGAAGTTGCACGAAGCGAGCACTGAGAAAGGGACTACAGGCCAGCCGGTTTGAGCCTGGTCTAATCACATGAGTACACAACCACCAACCTCACCCAACGTTGTCTGGCACCACGCCACCGTTACCCGTGCGCGCCGCGAAGCGCAAAACGGCCATCGCGGCGCAATCATCTGGTTCACTGGATTATCCGGTTCGGGTAAATCTACCCTGGCCCATGCCGTTGAAGAAATTCTACATCAGCAAGGTTGCCGCACCTTCGTACTGGATGGCGACAATGTCCGTCATGGGCTATGCGGCGACTTAGGCTTCTCAAGCAAAGACCGCGAAGAAAACATCCGCCGCATTGGCGAAATGGCCAAACTTTTCATGGAAGCGGGGGTGATCGTACTGACCGCCTTCATCTCACCGTATCGTGTAGACCGCGAACGCGTGCGCGGCATGGTTGAGCACGGTGACTTTATCGAGATCTTTTGTGACGCACCGATCGAAGTCTGTGAGGCTCGTGATGTAAAGGGCATGTACAAGAAAGCCCGCGCCGGACTAATACCAGAATTCACAGGCATCTCATCGCCATACGAAGTCCCGAAAAATCCGGAACTCACCGTGAATACCGGTGGGTTAGAGCTGGAAGCGTGTGTGCAACAAGTCCTAGATGAAATGGTGCAGCGCGGGTTGATTAACAGTATCTGATCTGGAATTTTACATTTTAAAGAATTGACATACCGCACCGTGAAACTAATCCAAACAGTTCGAGAGTTCGCCAACCCGAGTGATATTGGCTGCGTATTAAGTGAAAGATGATGGACAATTTTAATGCGCTGGAAGAGAGGGTAGAAGGGACAACATAAATGAGTGAACCACGCATTACCATCTACACGCCAGATTCACTGCTAGTTAGTCCTCTCAGAATGGTGCGAGAGATGTTGCGTGACTTGGCCTCCAGCCGGGAACTCGCATGGCGATTGACGGTGCGTGATCTGAGCGCCCAATATCGACAAACATTCCTCGGGTTTCTTTGGGCCATCATATTGCCATTGGCCAATACGCTGGTATGGATTTTCCTGAGTCGCAGCGGTGTTGTCAACGTAAGCGACACACTCTTGCCCTATCCGGTTTACGTGTTTACGGGCACGATGTTGTGGGCAATCCTGATGGATGCATTGAATGCCCCGTTACAGATTGTCACCGCGTCCAAGATCATGCTGGCAAAAATAAATTTTCCACGCGAGGCACTTGTGGTCGCTGGCATCTATCAGGCGATAGTCAATGCTCTGATCAAGGTCGCACTGTTGTTGATCGCCTTACTGGTCATGGGGGTCCACCCGGGTTGGAACGTGTTGTTGTTTCCCATAGGCGTGTTTTCGCTAATCCTGGTAGGAACGCTTATCGGCCTGGCGCTTACGCCAGTCGGTTTGCTTTATGCCGATGTGGGCAAGGCCATCCCCTTATTGATGCAATTTCTAATGTACATCACTCCGGTAGTTTTCGCGATGCCCAAAGAAGGCTTGCCTGCCACGTTGTTCCAGCTGAATCCGCTAACCCCGCTGATCCTCACCGCGCGCGACTGGCTGACTGGGTTTACTCCGGAGCACATGAGTTACTTCGTGGTTGTCAATATGGTCTCGATCGTATTGTTGTTCATGTTCTGGGTGGTCTTCCGTCTGGCCATGCCTATCCTGATAGAGCGTATCGGTAGCTGATATGGGGGAGACGCTGATCAAGGTTGAAGGGCTGTCCAAGAAATTTTGCCGCAGCCTTAAGAAATCCATGTGGTATGGCATGCGGGACATCGGTAGCGAATTACTGGGCAAGCGGCATGGCGCAGATGGTGTTCTGCGCCAGGACGAATTCTGGGCGGTCAAGGATGTCAATTTTGAGCTTAAGCGAGGCGAATGCTTGGGGCTGATGGGACATAACGGCGCAGGCAAAACGACCTTGTTGCGCATGGTGAATGGCTTGATTAAACCGGACCAAGGTCGTATTGAGATGCGTGGCAAAGTAGGGGCACTGATCGCCCTAGGGGCTGGGTTCAATCCCGTGCTGACGGGATGTGAAAACATTTACGTCAATGCCGCCGTGCTGGGCATGAGTAAGCAATATGTCGACAGCAAGATAGACGAAATTATCGACTTTGCCGAGATCCGAGAGTTCATCAATTCGCCAGTGCAAACCTACAGCTCGGGCATGAATGTGCGCCTGGGTTTTGCTGTTGCCGCAATTTTGATAGAGCCAGACATCTTGTTTCTGGATGAAGTGCTGGCGGTCGGTGACATAGGTTTTGCCATCAAGTGTCTCAATACGGTTAGGCGAATATCAAACAAATCCGCAGTGGTATTTGTGTCACACAATACGCAGCAAATCTCCTGGTTCAGTACTCGCGTGATGGTGATGGACCACGGGTCGGTGGTGATTGACAGTCCGAACCCTTCCGACGGAATCGACCAATATTATGGTCTGGTAAAACACGAACAACAGATTTCCGGAACCGGCGAGGCTGAAATATACAGCGTGGAACTATTAGTAAATAAGCAATGTGCTGAAAGCAAAGAGCCCACCATACCCCACGGAGCAGAAATAGGTTTCAGCATAAAGCTTCATATTAATAGCAATAGATCAGGGGCGATCATGCACGTCTATATAATGGATGAGGCAATGAATCCGATTGTATGTCTGCCCGTGAACAACACAGAGGGCAAATTGAACCTGTTTCCCGCAGGTGTCCTGGAAGTAACAATGTCGATGGGCGCAGTGGAATTGTCTTCGGGGAAGTACAGCATTACCATAGCCGTGATGGACTCGGAGACAAACGAGGCGTTATCCCGTGTACAGGGCCTGAGCCCTTTCCGGATAATTTCAGACAGGGTGCAGTGGGGTAAGTGGGTTCGTCATGTAGTGCCACAACAAATCGATGTGCTGACTCCTCCTTTATGAACTAAACGCTCGAATAATTATATGGACAAAGATTTTCTGACTGCTTACAGGCAAAATATCAGTCTCTGCCTTAAAAATGATTTTAAGGACAACTGGGACCAGCGACGTTTTGGCGCAGAAAAACAGATTGCACCAACAGCTGTTAAGCAACAAATCAAGCAACCTATCAAAAAGCTGTTGGCTCAGATTGGTCTCTATGGTCCCGTTGAAACTTCCGTGTCTATGCTTATGTCGAATGTGGAACAGTTCCAATGGGTCTATCAAAGGTTGGTTGATGATGAATCCAGGCAATTACTGGTGCAGGTGTTATCGTTTCGTGAGTTAGGGCACCGCCATGTCAAGCTGCCTATGAATAACGCGCATTATTGGGAGGCCGTAGAAAATGCAGAGAGATTGGCGCTGAACAGCGAGTCAATAGATCTCGGATGGCAGGGGCGTAGAGCGTACAGGATGGACCTTTCCAGTATCGGATATCGCATCAAGCTATTCTATGTGCCGTTTGCGATTATTTATGTGTTTGTGTTGCATCAATACGAGTGCGGAGTATCCGATCAAATGGTCAAGGCAAAAGAAGGTAACGTCGTCATTGACGCAGGGGGCTGTTACGGAGATACCGCATTGTATTTTGCTCATGAAGTAGGAGAAACGGGCAAGGTCTACTCATTCGAGTTCTTGCCGGAGAATCTGGCGGTATTTGGACAAAACATGGCACTGAATCCGGAACTCTCTCAGAGGATACATCTGGTAAAGATGCCCTTGTGGTCCAAATCCGGTGAACAAGTTTTTGTGGAAAAATACGGGCCAGGAACCAGGGTTTCACCGAATGCCAGTCGGCCAGATGCGACCCGGCTGGAGACGATTGCGATTGACGACATGGTCAGAAAGCAAAAGTTGGATCGTGTTGATTTCATTAAGATGGACATCGAGGGTGCAGAGTTGGAATCGCTGCGTGGCGCAGAAAACACCATCCGCCAGTTTCGCCCTAAACTGGCTATTTCTGTCTACCACAAATTGAATGACCTATGGGAAATCCCACAGTACATAGACAGCCTTGGACTGGGATATCGATTTGCTCTGAGGCACTTCACCATACACGCTGAAGAAACGCTGTTGTTTGCCTATTAAGCGGTCCTCACACATTCGAGATAAATGATGGACACAGAGAAAAAAATTTATGTCACCCAACCATTTCTACCGCCATTGGAAGAATTCATTCCCTATCTGGAAAAGATTTGGGAGAGTAAATGGCTGACGAATGCCGGTCCCTTCCATAAGCAACTGGAAAAAAAGCTTTGTGAATATCTCGGTGTGGGACACATCGCATTATTCACCAACGGCACGATAGCACTGATCACGGCCCTGCAAGCTTTGCGAATCACCGGAGAGGTGATCACCACGCCCTATTCCTTTGTGGCGACCTCCCATTCTTTGTTGTGGAACGGTATCAAACCGGTGTTTGTGGACATTGACCCACTTACACTCAACCTTGACCCGGACAAAATCGAGGCCGCCATCACGCCGCACACCACCGCCATCATGCCGGTGCACTGCTACGGACATCCCTGCGGTGTGGAACGCATCCAGAAGATTGCCGACAACTACAACCTCAAAGTCATCTACGATGCGTCGCATGCGTTTGCTGTGCAAGATGCAAAAGGCAGCATACTTCGGCATGGCGATCTGTCAGTACTGAGTTTTCATGCCACCAAAGTGTTCAACACTTTTGAGGGTGGGGCGATCGTCTGTCCCAATGCCAGGACCAAAGTACGCATCGATCAACTGAAGAATTTCGGCCATGTGGGCGAAGTTACCGTGGTCGCTCCCGGAATCAACGGCAAGATGAGTGAATTCAATGCGGCTTTGGGTTTGCTGCAGTTGAAATACATAGACCAGGCCCTTGCGCGGCGCAAAGAGATCCATGTGGCCTATCGTGAGCAGCTGAAAGGTGTGAAGGGAATCCGCTGCTTGAACGATGCAGGGGAAAAGATTGCCAACTATGCCTATTTCACGATCCTGGTCAAAGCCGACTACCCGATCAGCCGCGACGACCTTTACCAGAGGCTCAAAGATAACGGCATTCATCCCCGTCGGTATTTCTATCCCCTGATATCCGATTTCCCCATGTATCGCGGCTTGCCTTCGGCTCATAGAGAGAACCTTTCTGTGGCAACAGTCGCATCACAGCAAGTTCTCTGCCTGCCGATCTATCCCGATTTGGATATGTCAGTAGTCGACGAAATCACCCGCTTCATCGCGTCTCAATAAAAGTGGTTACAAGGCACACGAGTTGCTTTACCGGCAAGGCGAGATGAGGCTGGCGATCATGCAGCCGTACTTCTTTCCGTATATCGGCTACTTCCAATTGATGGCGGCAGTGGATATGTTTATTGTGTATGACAACATCAAGTACACCAAGAAGGGCTGGATCAACCGCAACCGCATGTTGCAGAATGGCAAGGACGTCATGTTCTCGCTCCCGTTAAAAAGCGATTCGGACACTCTTGATGTTCGTGATCGGAAGCTGGGGTCAGATTTCAACCGCGACAAACTGCTGAACCAATTGAAGGCGGCGTACCGGCTTGCGCCGTATTTTTCGCAGACGTTCCCGTTGGTCGAGCAGATCGTGCGGCATCAAGATACGAACCTATTTCGCTTCCTGCACCACTCCATCGTCAAAACCTGCGAGCACTTGGGCATCACCACGGAGATCAGGATATCTTCTGAAATTGCCATTGATCATGACTTAACAAATCAGGACAAGGTGCGTGCACTGTGCCAAGCGGTTGGCGCGAGCACCTATGTGAACGCCATTGGCGGCATCGAGCTGTATTCGAAAGAGAGATTCCGCGAGAAGGGAATTGAGTTGAAATTCATCCAATCGAAACAATTCGAATATTCGCAGTTCGGCAAGGAGTTCGTGCCGTGGCTGTCGATTATCGATGTGATGATGTTCAATTCGCGCGGGACGATCCAAGCCTGCATCTCCAATAACTATGAATTGATCTGAGTCATGTTTCGGTGGAAAAAATTAGGCAAGGTGTTCTCGCCGCAAGAAGTCGGAGGGCGCAGCTGGCT
>JAMQPH010000859.1 GCA_023717605.1 Pyrinomonadaceae bacterium | reverse complement strand
TACTCTTATTGTTGTTTCAGGCAATCTCGGTGACACGTACATTCCCCAGCTATATTGCCTATGCGAACGAGGCCTTTGGTGGCCCGACGAACGTTTGGAGATATCTGAGCGACTCGAGTGCAGACTGGGCGCAGCAATTGCACGCCGTAAGGCGATACACCGACCAGCGTAACATTCAGCGCTGTTGGTTCGTTTACTTCGGCACCGGTGTGATCGACTACGATTACTACAAAATCCCGTGTAAGCTGCTTCCGAACGTCGAGTCAATTTGGCTGGGCATACTCTCAGATGCTACGCCTGCGATCGATGGTCCGGTCTTGATCAGCGCCGTGAGTCTCACGGGATTCGAATTCGGCCCGCCTCCACTTAATCCTTACGAACAGTTCAAGAATCTGACGCCTGTAGATGTCATCGACTCCAGTGTCTTCGTGTATGACGGACACTTCGAGATTCCACTTGCCGCGGCGTTGGCTCACGCGCAAAGAGCCGGCATCCTCCTTGGTGAGAAAAAGCTTCCGGAGGCACTGCAAGAAGCTCAACAGGCGGTGGCCCTGGCTCCAGACTCCGCCCACGTGAATGCAGTGATGGGCACGGTGTTGGATGCGCTCAGCAGGCGAACAGAAGCGCGACCGTACTACGAATCTGCATTGCAGCAAGCTCTCACCATACAGCCAGACTTCCAACGCGGGCTCGTTCCATCGCTCAAACAGCGCCTTGCGGCAGACGATAACGCTGTGCAAGACGTGGATCCGTGACCAGCATCCCAGCTACCCCATCGATATACTTGACTGTTCGTTCCAGAAAGAGTATAACCTCCTCCGGAGTGGAGCTGAATCAATGGCGCGGCACAAAGAGTTCGACCGAGACGAGGCACTGCAGAAGGCGATGGAGGTCTTCTGGTCGCGCGGCTATGAAGGAACATCCATCCAGAACTTAGTCGGGAGTATGGGAATTAACCGCCAGAGTCTCTACGACACCTTCGGAGATAAGCATGCGCTCTATTTGCTGGCCCTTGATCGCTATTGCCAGGTTGAAGGTAAGAAGGCAATTGAACTGTTGGAGAGTTCCGCCTCCGTAAGAAAGGCTCTAAAACAGTTGTTCGCGGGTGTCGTTGAAAGGGCACTTGGTGACAAACAATTACGCGGCTGCTTTGCGGGAAACGCGATGTCGGAGTTGGCCGGTCGTTGTAAGGCGACGGCAGCAAGGACCTGCAGCAACATGGCAACGATGGAGAATGCTCTTTATCGTGCATTGCAACGCGGAAAAGACGAGGGCGAGTTCAGCACACTTCGAGACCTTCGCGCGGTGGCGCGATTTCTCTCGAGCAGCTTGCAGGGATTGGTGCTGATGTCGAAGGGCACACAGGATCGAAAGACGCTGGAGGATGTCGTGAAGGTCACCCTGTCTGTGCTCGACTAAATTTTTTTACCCTGTTCTGGAACGTGCGTTCCAGAACGTAAATGTACTAAGGTCCAATGTGCAAACATGGGCCAGGAGAGGTGCGACAGTCAAAGGAGAGAAAGAAAATGAAAAAGCTTGATGGCAAAGTAGCAGTAGTCACAGGGGGAAACTCGGGTATTGGTTTGGCAACCGCGAAAGAGTTCCAGCAGCAAGGCGCAAAGGTTGTCATCACTGGACGCGACCAGCAAACACTCGATGACGCTAAACGAGAGCTGGGCAACGATGTTTTGGCCGTGCGCTCGGACACTTCCCGATTGTCGGACATCGACAAGCTCTTCGCCGTGGTGAAGGAAAAGCTCGGCACGATCGATGTGCTCTTCATTAATGCTGGCGTTGGTAAATTCCTGCCATTGGAGTCCGTGACGGAGGAATTCTTTGATTCAATCATGGACATCAACTTCAAAGGCGCGTACTTCACGATCCAGAAGGCGCTACCGCTGCTCAACGACAATGCTTCAATTGTACTGAACGCGTCTATCAACGCCTACATCGGTATGCCTAACACAAGTGTGTATGCAGCAAGTAAGGCGGCACTCATTACTTTGGCGCGAACGCTTTCCGCTGAACTTGTCGATCGCGGCATCCGCGTGAACGTCGTCAGTCCCGGCCCGGTTGCAACTCCTATTTTCGGGAAACTCGGAATTGCGGCGGACGCGCTCGATGAGGTGGTAAAGAATGTTCAAACGAAGGTGCCCATGAAGCGATTCGGACGACCAGAAGAAATTGCCAAGGCGGTTCTCTTTTTGGCCAGCGATGACTCGTCGTTTCTCTTAGGAACCGAAATAGTCGCGGACGGCGGAATGAGTCAATTGTGAACCTAACTTCTGCGTGTTCTGTAGGGAACTTGAGTTGCTAAAGGGAGTCGACGATCTCAATCTGAGTCATTTCGTCCGGGGTCACGTGTCGGATGTCGTTCCGTGGCCCCTTGTCGACTCTCGCCGCGACGTGGAACCCGGGAACACGGTCAGGAAGAGTTTTTTATGAACCTCGGCGTCACCGTCGCGAACCAACGGCGGAGCCCCGAAGATGGATGAGGCTGCGCAGCGGCGTTCATTGCGAAAGCGAAAGCCCTCGCCCCACAATACAGAACGGAGCTTCTTAAATTTGAGGAGGGCTGAACCATGATCAATCCTTCTCGGATCAGTACCTATATAAAGCTTAAACTGGCTTCGTCTTAGGCGCCGGCGGGCCAAAGAAAAGTTTGGCAGACTTTTGGCAGACTTCGCTTGCGCTTTAATCAATTTATACAGCGTGAACGTGACTTCTCTAACCGCTTTTGTTGATTTTATTGCCTAAGGAACGTTTACGTTCTATACGCGGCGCTGGTGAGTACCTTGACACGGTAGGGGTCTGGGGTTCAAATCCCCACGCGCCTACCAATTTCCTCAGCAAATCTGCACTTCTAAATATCCACTGCAATTTGGCACACAGAGTGGCACACAAATTTTTGTGTTTGCCGCCTGGATCGGATTTTGCCATGGAGCGCAAGGAGGCGCATTGCAGTGCGATATTCTTCTTCCATCACCCGAAGAAAACGTCGAGGCAGAACTGAGTACATTGCAGTTCTCAATTATTACGATCAGAGTGGTCAGCGGCGCCAGAAACGGAGGACATCCTTTTCCTCCAGCGAAGCTAAGCGAATCGCACGCGCACTCGCGAATGAATATCTCGAGGGTGGCGAGGTGGCGCTATACTCAGACAACCTGACCTTCGATCAGTTAGCCGACCACTGCCAGCAAACAAAGTATTGCGAGGCTGAGTACGACCAATCGGGGAACAAGTTGTTTGGTGTTCGGGACACCAGTGTTTACGAGGCACACTTAAAGCACTTCAAAGAATTCTTTGGAAAGGTAAGGGTGAGAGATATCAGGGTAGGAATGTTACGTGCCTACCGAAATCACCGCCTGCGGAGCAAGACAAAGGGTTGTCCATACCGAAAATCTAATCCGGCGTTTGAATCCTTACACTTAGAACTAAAACGTAAGGTACGCTGCAGCCGCTCCATACATTCCATTTCTGGCTGCTTGAAACGAACCATGTCTGTTTGCTCCGTGCTCTATCAACTGCTCCGCACTCTACTTCAGCCACGGCTTTCACTGGTGGCGGAAAACCTGGCTCTGCGCCAACAATTGGTAATTCTGCGACGCAACACCACTCGACCCAGGCTCCGTAATCGGGATCGCCTGTTTTGGGTTATCCTGTCGCATCTGTGGCGCGACTGGCGCTCCATCCTTATCATCGTCAAGCCAGAGACAGTTATTAAGTGGCATCGGCAAGGCTTCAAGTGCTATTGGCGGTGGAAGTCCAGAACTGGTGGTGTCGGACGACCGAGAATTGATCAGGAGATTCGAGACTTGATCAGACGCATGTCACATGAGAATCCGACCTGGGGTGTGCCGCGCAT
This sequence comes from Pyrinomonadaceae bacterium, assembly GCA_023717605.1. Taxonomy (GTDB): domain Bacteria; phylum Acidobacteriota; class Blastocatellia; order Pyrinomonadales; family Pyrinomonadaceae; genus PSRF01. The sequence goes on along the minus strand of JAMQPH010000859.1, from coordinate 23,755 downwards.
CCAGGCAGAACTTCATCTGCTTGGCTACAAGGTAGCAGAATCAACCGTAGCGAAATATCGGATCAGATTTAGTAATCCGCCTTCACAAACGTGGAAGAGCTTTCTGCGGAATCATGCAAATGAGATTGTAGCCATTGATTTCTTCATCGTACCTACTGTGACTTTCAACATTTTGTACGGCTTCGTTGTGCTGCTTCACAACAGGAGACAGGTAGTCCACTTCATTGCGACGGCCCATCCTACTGCAGGATGGACTGCCCAGCAGATCACTGAAGCCTTCCCGGAAGAGACAGCACCGCGATTCTTGCTGAGAGATCGCGATTCAATCTATGGAGAAGAGTTTCGCGGGCGAGTAGCAAGAATGGGAATCGAAGAAGTGATCACGACGGCGCGGTCACCCTGGCAGAATGCATATGCCGAAAGATTAATCGGCAGTATTCGGCGCGAATGTCTGGACCATCTGATCGTGTTCAATGAAAGACAGCTACGACGCATCCTGCGAGAGTACTTTGCCTACTATAATGAAGTGCGGCCGCATCAGTCGTTGGAAATGAATGCGCCGGTGGCTCGAGAGGTCGAGCCGCCAGCAAAGGGCAAGATCATTTCTCTGCCGCAAGTCGGGGGATTACATCATTGCTATTTGCGTGCAGCATAATAGTGGGATAAATGTAGTGCCCGTATGTGCCGGTCCAAAGGTAACCTGAATCGGCCTCGAGGTAACAGGAACATGCTTTGACGAGCTGTGGACGCGAACCTTACGACCAAGCTAATAGGTGGGGGCAGGGAACTGTAACGTAATCCAAACAAAGCCGTTGCATGTCAGATTGAATTTTCGGGATAGACAGTATCTTTCTCGAACTATGCCCACACGTTTGTTTACTCAGGGAATGTCGAATGTGATCGCGCAGCCCACGTGATGCTGGGATCGAGCGGCACATCACACCTCATATGAGGCACACTGTTGCAACACTGCTACTTCGCAACGGCGTTGATATTCGCGTCGTCCAGAGATTCTTAGGACATGCATCGATAGCGACTACACAACGATACACTCACGTGGTAAAGGAGCACTTGATAGGAGAGTTGAGAAAGCATCATCCGTCACTGAAGATGCGAGCGCGAGCTTAATTGTGGTGCAAGAGAAGATATCTGAGAAGTTCTCGTTGCTGGCTTTCGTTCCACCTAACACTGATCGGGGACGGGAACTAAAGGCGAGACGCGAAACATGCGTGCATGACCCAGATCCTGACCCAGTGGGTCGGGTGGAAGAGGATCGGTGAAGACTTCGACAGCCAACGTTGTCAGTGGCGTATCGTTGGGCAGACCGAGTTGCCGTAGTAGATTCTGTATTTGCACGAGCTCGAAGAGGCCGTGAGCGAACATTGTGCGCGCGTCCGCCTCAAGGTCCAGGAACTCTTGTACTGGCGACATCCTCGCCCGATCGAGCAACAGGTTACGCCACGACGCAGCATCTGTTTGACGGACGCGAGCGTAGAGCACTGCCCACATCGAAGTTCGCGGAAATCGACGTCGAACATTGCGGCCGTTGTGAACCGGAGTGGCGTAGGGTGCCCGCACGCGGATAGCGAATTCGGTACGCGCGGCCTGGCAGACGAGCGGTGGTGTCGGATGCTGCACACCTGCAACGCGAAGTGCCGGTCCGAAGCGTCCCTGGGCCGAACACCAACGCTTATCGGTATGGCCCACCCGGATTTCGTAGGTAAACATCCCGAAGAGTTCGAGAGACGTTTCAGTAAGACCGTTTGGTAAAGTAACCAGATAGTGTGGCCCAGCCTCCGCTGGTTGGTCCAGAAGGTCCATTGCCCGCAGTCCGCTGTTGTCACGCGGTTGTTCCTGCTCTATCAGACGCATCCACTCTGGCTCGATTGGCAGCGGTGGCTCGATCACTTCGGGAATCACTTCGTCGATCGCGATCAGCATCGGATCCGGAGCATTCGCTACTACTCGCACAAAGTACGCATCGTCAGGATCGAGCGGAAGCGTCTCAAACTCGATCCATAGACTGCGGTGGCGCTGCTCTGTAGCAGAGTAGTCATCGGCGGCTACGTATGGCGAGAGGGCAATGCCAGCCGAAACCAATTTGGGTACCTGCACTGGAGGTGTGGTAACGGGAAGCAGAATTTCTTCGGTTGCCGGCTCTGGCGCGGGCACCTCGCTTTTGAACACAGGTTCAATTTCATATTCGATGGTTAGCTCAGTGGGAAACTCACCAGGCACCTCACCAGGCACTGCACCAGGCAAGGGCGGCGGATTTGGCTTCGGCTTGGGATCAACAGCATCGAAGAAGATAATCTCGGTTGACTGTCGCACGACATTGCGTGGATCGGTAGAATCCACTGACGTTGCGGTGCGAGCCAGAGCATGTGGCAGGCGGATAGTTCCGGCGAGTTCAACGACGTCAGCCTGCTTGGGACGCTTAACCCTTCGCTGAACGGCGATACCCTCTTCGGCAAGACCATCCCAGGTCCAATCGCGCGCCAGCTCAAGACGCAACACATTTATCCAACGCTGGATCACGTCTGCGCCGGACGAGATCGTAATTGACGCACGCTCCGGCGAAAGCGTGTGACGCAAAGCTGCTGAGCACGCGAAAACAGTCCGCTGGCCTTTGCGTCCGGCAAGCGTGAGTCCGGAATGATCCAGCTCTAACTCTGTTGCCAGTCGTTCTACGGGACTAGCAACGCTTCCATCAGGTGGAGGCGGCTGGAAAAAGAAGCTGCGTAGAGGAGACTCGACTGCGGTAAACAGAGGCGCCTCGATCTGTGCGGTGGCGCGGACGTCAACCGTGACTGGCAACCCGCGACGCAAGTCTGCGGTGGCGAAGTATCCCGGCTCGTTGCGACCGAGGCCAACTAACGTGAGGCGTATGTCGCGCGCGGTTGGAATGACGAGCGGTCCGCCGCCCGGTTGCACGGCTGCCAGCAGGTCCAGCGTAGCCAGGTCTTGCGTTTCGAGATCCAGATCGATCTCATTGTCAGCAAACGCGCGCGTTGTGGTGTAAAGCGTCAGATAGGTTTTGACATCGCCTTCGAGAGCTCGCACTTCGACTAAAATCTCGACATTGAGCACGTCGGGATCGGGAACGCTCATCTCCCGCTCCCGGTTTACGAGAATGTCTGCGTCCAGTTCCGCGGTGAGATCTGCAAAACTGACGGCCCCAGTAAAGACTGCTTCGGGATAGCCAATGCGCGGTTTTTCTATCGTGACAAAGGGTTCGTCGCTTGTGGGCCGGTGGGTGACGTTGAGCTGGGTTGGGCGAGTGCGACGTTGAAAGTTAATTGTGGTGATTGCCTGAGGCAGGAGCGGTGTGTCGTCGGTAGAAGGCGGGCCACCGAAAGTGAGGTCGGCCAGACGAATACGGAAATCATAGGTTGCGCCATAGCGTAGTGGCACTAGCGTGTCGTCTACAGCCACGAAGGTTTTTTCGCGATTGAGAAGCAGTGGGGTGGCGTCCGGGTTCGCGAGTAGATCGTCACGTTGATGCAGGAGATTGAGGTTGTTGTCAGTGAGCACCAGCGAGCTACCGCGCCAGGTCGCAAAGTAGGGCGGCATCCAATACTCACCCACGCGAGCCGGAGCGACTTGTGCCGGCATCACCTCTACGACTGATTCACCGGCATAGGACCCGAGCACAAGCGGCCCAACCATTAGATCGCCAGCGCTTTCAATCCGCACCAGCGAGTTCCAAGCGCCTTCTTCTGTCCTAACGTCGACACGATAACCAGCCGTGCCCATCGGCGCTTCGGTTGTCGGGTTTACCTGGCGGTTAAGCCATTCCGCAATTTGTTCGTCGTCCCAGGCCAGGCGAATGGCATCACCACCAGCATGGATTTGCGCGCCGTGGACCATACGTGCGAAACCCTGATCGTAGCGTTCAGCTTCGCGAAACACATCATCTGCGACACCTGCTCCATCCACGGGGAAGAGTACGGCGGCGTAAAGCGATCGCTCGTCATTGAGGGGTGGAATCCGCGCGGCGAAGAGAGCCTTGAATGGAGGTGGCAGGGCCGAGTAATCGCTGTCGGTGTGGAGGCTGAGATAGAGCCATCCGCCTTCTTGGAAAACCGTTGGATCGTCAAAGTCGATTGTGGCTTCCCCAATCAGACCAAGTGCCATCGCAAGCTTCGGTTGGCGCAGGGCGTAAGCCATGAGTTGGCCCCACGTAACTTCGTCGCTTAACTGCTCAGGCTCTAGCGGCTGGCTCGCATGGGCATCATGAAGCGCGCACTCAAAATCCTTTTCACTGAGCAGATAATCTGAAAGTTGACGGCGGCCAGTGAGCGCGCGATAGCTCTCGGTTACTGGTTTTAAGAATTTAGGTGTTACGGGCGCCACGGCAACTCGCGCCTTGATATTGAACTGCTGCCCGAGCACCGGGAATAGTTCTTCCTTATTGAGAGGCGGATCATCGAGTGCAAGCACACCGAGTCCGGTGGCATCCGCAGCTCGGGGCAAACTGCCGAGACCGCGAATGACATTGGCTTCAAAAACTAGATTCGCCTGTGCGAAGGGTGGCTGCCCCGGCTCGAGCGGATCAAGAGGACTGATCTTCGGAAGACAGAGGAAGCGGACTCGCAGTTTGTTTGGTTCCCAATGCTGCGGGAATGTAAGTATGCCCAATTTGGATGGACCGCTAAGTGGCATAAAGAGCGTCCTTAGAGCAATGCCGCGACGGGCAACAACGCCGGTCCGAATGCGGCTGCGGTAATAAATGCAAGAGGAAGCTTCTGTTCAAATTGAGTTTTGACGTCGATATCCTCTTCAAAGAGCCAGGCAACTTGAACCGAAGCGCAAACGCGAATCTGGGCCCAGATTAAAATCTCGTTTTCCCCAAGGGAGATGCGTTTTATCCGAGCCATCGCTTCCACCGAGAAGGAAAAACCGACCAGGCCACCGAGTAGTTTTGCTCTCGCTTCGAGGGCCAGGTGTACCCCAGGTTCCAGAGTCAGAGGGACCAGTGTGTAGCCATACCTGACGGTCACCTCCACCTCGAGCAGGTTTTTGATCAGGTCGCCGCCAATTGAGGCGACGACTCCCAAACTGAGTTCGATTGAGGGCTTGCCAGTTTCATTAATCTGAATGGCGAAACGGAAGAAGCCGCCGGCGTAGATCGCCGGCGGAATAATTCCTTGTTGGACGTCACCTTGAAATTCGGCGGAGAGCAGACCGCGCGCTTTGCCACTTAAGGAGGTCTCGAGTTCCCCGCGGATTATGAACTCGCCGTAGAACTTACCGATGCCTACGTCGATTCGCTCGTTTGGTCCTTCACCAATCCGCAACTTCAACTTGATAGTGACGATGAAGGACGGACTTGGTCCGGTGCCAGCGTTAACGTCAACATCGATGTGGAAACCGGCCAGACCCTTGAAGTTATCGAGCGCGCTGACGATGTCCCTTACAGCCTTGAGTGCTGGACCAAAGTCCAGCGTGGGCTTTGCGAGTTTTGGTAAGGCGCCGCTCAGTGCGCTGTAATTCGTATGAATGGTAAAGATCTTCCCGAATCCGTCGATGTTGATGTCCAGATCGTTTGGAGTGGCTGAGATCTCCCAGGGCTTGTTCTGAATCGCCGAATCGAGGAGTAAATTTATGCTGTGTTCCGGCAAGTCTGGTTCCAGATCGAAGCCTCTCGTGATGGCCCATTCGCCACCCTTTGCTAAATCAGACGCCGGCTTTGTAAACGTGAAGCTCGGATTGGTTAGTCGCCACTGGTCCTGATCAGAAATATTAAACAGCGGCAATTCTGCGCAGCGGAGCGCATAGGTTGGTCTGGGAAATTGACTGGTGGATTGGACCAGCGAATACGGGTCGGCGACTGAAGGTGATCCGGTTCGAAGCGTACCCACCTCCCCTGGATTTAGCGACGGTTTGGGAAAGAGGACACGGCTGGTTGCCGTCGACATCAGGAAACCAAATTCGTCGGGCTTCGAACGATTAGCGTCTCCAGGATCAAGGAAGATGTATGTTGGCTTTCCAGTCCGCCGAATGATTGGTACGCCGTGTCGAGGATCAACAGGCGAAGCCTCGGAAGTTGAACCGTTTATTCGAACGGCACTCCATTGCCCGGCGCGTGGTAGTTTCGGCAATCCGTACGCGGCAAGGATGAGACCTGGCGGATTGAGTCCGCCATCGTCTGGTGCTTCGTCAGCGAAGATACCGGAGAGGTTCATCTCGAGAGTGCCGCCCGCTCGAATCTTGCAGTCGATACCTCCGCCAACTGGTTTTCCAATCCGCTTAAGAAGTTCCTCTATTCGCGCGCGTGTTACATCGGAATTGAATCCCGTAGGAGCTAGTTGAATGTAGCCTGGGTGATCATAGATTGGTACGAGCCCGCCCGCGCCACCCGCGACAACGGTCTCGAGATGTGCGTCGGCATCGAAAATTACCGGTTGCCATTTCGATTCGGAAAGATCCAGTGTCGGGTTGGAGAGCACCCTGATGCGACGAACATTTCGAAAGGCCTTAACGACGCCCTTCTCAAACTCGAAATTCTTTTTTGGCTCAAAAGGAGCAGCCTGAGACACGACCCTGAATTCTCCATCGTTCACTGGCTGCCAACCGCTATCGAAACGAAGCACTTTACCTGAGTTCCGTCGTTCGAAGATGATCGTGCGCACGACGTAACACAGGGCAAATGCCAGGATAGTCTTTGCCTGAATCACTTCATAAGAAGTGCGTCCGTTTAGTACATCGAAACGCACTTTAGTGATACCGGTTGGTACGTCGCGATGCCAATCGCTAAACGTGCTGAGTCCGTACCCGGAGAGATCGGCGCGATGAAGCGGAAGCTCATCCATCTGGTTCACGAACGAATCCAGCCCGCCATCGAGAATTGGGATGCCGTTCTGATCAATCCCCGCAGAGAGCACGCTGGCGAGCTTGTTCTTATTGTCCTCAAGATTTGGGAGTTGAAAGATGGCGCCTGTCATCGAACGGCTTGCCGGATCTCTCCTGGGGTCATGGTTGAAGGCTCCAGTTGCGAATAGCCGGAGTTGGCGAGCGGAAGTTAAGTCGCCAAATTTAGGTTCGTGTAGGCTTGTAATTACCGGGTCCATGAAGAACAGCTCGTTTACACGAATGGGTGCGATCCGGGCGAAGGCCCGCAGCCCAAAGGGCAACGAGAACAGCACGCCGCAAGGAACCCTGTCCTCGGCCGCCGCAGCCACGAAGTTTTGACTAACCGTGCCCGGCAATACTGGAACGAGCTTGACAGAATTGGCACCCGCCAGTGTGCGCGCTCCATTTGTCTTGAAGAACAATGTGTCGGTGTTTGGCACGCCGGCGTTAGCATTAGGCACAACTTCCACCGGCTCCCACTGCACTTGAGGCTGCATCAGAAGTCGCACACCGTGCAGTTCTAGCGTCAGACGGTTTTCCCGTAGTTGCACCTGCTGGTCGGACAACCGTTCAAGCGCGACGCCAAAGTGGTGATCGTTGCTGGAAAGGTCAAGCAGATTCAGTAGCTCGGAATGGGTCTGCAGGTGAAGGTCGAACAGGTCGCGGAGTTTCTGCGGTTCGTCTCCAGGGACGTCGCGTGGTTGAGGGAAACTCACTGGGCGTTCCAGGTTTGCTTCTACGCTCGGAGTTCTCAGATTAGACCAACGCAGCGTTATCGATAGGGCGCCCTCTCCAGTAAAGTTACTCTCAGTTATCGACCAGTTGGCGATGTAAGGGTCGGGCAGCGTTGGCTGGGCTTGCATCACGTCAAAGAAGAACATCGCAACGCCATCGGTAACGAGCGACACGCCATCGTAGTCTCCAGTGAACGCGAGCCTGCGCGCTGGTCGTACGAACAGATACAGATTCTCCAGCGCCACTCCGTGTGAGAGGTTTCCGGGTTGTTGCGTCGCAGTACAAGCGACGCGCAACAGACCCGTTTGTTCAGCAATCACCGCAAACAGATCGATTTTGCCTTCGTATGAGAACGGCTTGCCGGCGGCAGTGAGGGGCAGATCCCATCTGTTCCGGAGTTCGCCGCCGCTGACCAGGGCGACGTCTCGGCTATTCCGTATGCTGATAAAAAGTAGTCGTCCAATATTCTGTTGGGCAAAGACGGCATCGGTATGGGCCGGGCTCCAGAGATCGAGTTCGGTGCGAGCCGACGACGCTGCTTGTTGGGCGTCGAGTGAAAGACCGAGACCATTTGCCGTGAGAATGGAGTCAAACCAGCTGAAGGTTCCGGCTGCACCGCGCATGCGACTTTCCAGTCCATCGCGAAGCCTGAGTCTGAGTGACCCACCGTGGGCTGCTTCACCATATGTGTTGGGCGGAAGTTTGTTAAGGGGCAGCGTCCACGCCGCCGAAACAACGCGACATTCACCGTTTAGTTGAGCAGCGCTAGAGAGGTTACCGTCGATGGACCAGAGCGCATCAACGGCGCTGTAAGGGAAAGTGATGGAGTCTGCGTCTGCAACGGGTGGGCCCAGAGTGTCGCGAAATTCGAGGTCACTCCCAAAGCCACTAATCGTGATGGCGCCGCTGACCTGCGACGCTGCAGTTGAGAGCACTTCAAAGCGTTCCGGCAATCGCACGGCAAGCGCGTTGCCGTCCGAACCAGTACCGTCTGGCGCGGGAGGCTCTTCGGGTTCCAGTGCCAATGACCACCTGGAGCCGATCGTCATCCCAATACTGTTGCCGGGCCTTGGCTGAGCGGCTCGATCAATCGTCAGCGTTCCTCCTTGTACGCGCAGCCCCACGAAACCCGTTGTATTGCCTACAACTAATCGAGCCCGGAACCATACGGTGCCTGCTGGAATTGAGAACGTGCGGTTTCCATCATTGCTGGATGATTCAGCTGGAAGCAGCATCAGCGTTTCGGACACCAACGGAAACGGCGCCGGTATGGTGAGCTGCACAGTTAAGAAACGAGCGCTCTCAAAAACGAGGAACTGAACCAGGCTTCCGTCAACGTCTACGAATGGACCAAAGAGTTGAGAGGGTCGCTCGGGTGTGACCGCCGGAGTGACGTAGCTATCTCGAATCACTCTTATGCGGGTCGATGTCTCTGCTAGCTTTGCGGCAAATACCACACCCTCGGCTGCGGCCTCGTTGATGACCGTGTCTACTTCTGGATCGGGTTGAATCGGTAAGGCGCCTGGGTTTTGTTGGACCAGGCTGGCTGAGAGAAACACACGAAGCGAGGCGAGAGCGGTTGCTGGTACTCCCGAGGGGCACTGCAAGCGCCCGGAAAGAGCGAGCAACTGATCGAGTATGACGTTCAGGGTCCACCTCCCTCGTGGCAGTTACGAGTTTGCAATGGTTGGGAAGGTGACTAGCGCTGAAAGTTAACGTTCCACTTCGTATGGTGAAACGCTTGTCGAGGTTTGTGCTCGCTAATCGAACTGAACACTAACACAATTTAGACTTGATCACGAGGCGCTGATTGCGGCATTCCTGCAATGGCCCCGGGATGGCGTCCCCGATAGTCCACGCGCGTGGCTGCTTCAGATCGCTTCGCGTGCAAGGACTCTTTTGACGTTCGTTATCGAAGGTAAATACGCTAAGATGTGGGCACACAGTTTGGCACACAAAAATGTGCTGAACGAGCAGTTGAAGCAGTGGATGCAGTAAGTGCAGTGAGGATTTTATCGAGCAAAATTAGTTCTTGTTGATTTGAAAAGAGTTACCCAGGCCTAGAGCACTCCCTTGACACGGTATAGGTCGGCGGTTCAAATCCGCCCGCGCCTACCAATGCGCTCAACAACTTAGCCGCTTTTGCTAGTAGAGCACTACCTCATTGCGGTAGGACGCTACTTCGCGCAGGAACAAGTTAAAGACCTTGCAACCGGTTGGTCTAGGCCGGGACCAAGGGGTCCCACGATCCGGTTCGTCCAAAAGGTGCTGGCTTGGGTTGACTGTGTAATGAGGCTAACGAGACGCCCAAGCAGCTGGAGATTCGTGCAACGCACCCAGGCTCTCCATCCCCTCGCTTACACTCTGAATTCCTAAACCGAGAGCGTGGACCACCTATTCAAGGCGTTCTGACGCGACCTTCCCCGCTGGTTCAGTTCACTAACGCCGTCATAACCTGCCGACCTGACCTGTCATTATTGACAGTTATCTCGCTACCGTCGTCTTCAATACTATCTAAGGTGGGGAGGTCCGAGCTTTCGCGTGACACTCAGATTGAAGAGAGTGCTGCCCGAGTCGCATTCTTGATTTGGTTCGATCAGTGTCTTCCGAAAATATTATTCGATCGCTCTGTTTCCAAATCCCAAGAGAGTCCCTATGCGCCGCGCTAGAATAGAAAGCGGCTGCCGCAAAGTAAACGGCAATCAATACGTCTGGCCGCACCTATCGCAACGGCGGGTGCGGCTCCGTAAACCAATTAACCACCGAACGGACCCCACGATGAGAACCATACGCAGACAAAGTTTCCCAGCCGCTGCGCTCCTGTGTGCGCTGGCATTCACGAACGCACACGCGCAGAAATTTTCGTCCGCAGAACTCAACAGTCGCATGGTGGAACGCCGCGCCGTGGACGCCGTCATCTGGGGCATGCCCATTGTCAACTTCGACTCGCTGCGGCAAGCCTACTTCCGTGACGGCAAGGCGAAATTCGGCGACGTCATCTGGTGGCCCAAAGGGAGCACCTGGAAGAACCAGTCTCTCACCCCCAATACAAGCCTTCGTTACCTCTATGTCTTCTTCAACACCAAGGACGATGGGCCGGTCGTTCTGGACCTGCCGCCGGCCGCGAACGGAGCCAGCTTCTTGGGCACCATATGTGATGCCTGGCAGGTTCCGCTCACTGACGTCGGCTTCGAGGGCAAGGGTGGGAAATACCTGCTGCTTCCACCCGACTACACGGGCGAGGTGCCTGCCGGCTATATCCCGTGCGTTCCAAGACTTACAACACATTCGCGGGCATCCGCTCCATCCTGGCGAGCAACTCGGAAGAGGATGAGCGAAAGGGCGACGCGCTGGTGAAGCAGGTCAAGGTTTACCCCTTGGCCAAGGCCAGCAACCCGCCTGCGCAGCGGTTCGTGGACATGACCGACACCATGTATGACGGCCTCGCGCGATTCGACGAAAGCTTTTACACCAGCCTCGCCCGCATGCTGAACGAGGAGACGGTACAGCCCCAAGATCTGCAGATGATGGGCATGCTCCGACCACTCGGCATCGAGAAGGGCAAGGAGTTCAAGCCCGATGCCGCGACCGTGGCCCAGTTGAAGTCTGCAGCGGCGGAAGCCGGTGCCTGGCTCGTAGGACAGCAGTCCAAGATCGGTGGAGACTGGTGGCCGGGCAGTCAGTGGAAATTGCTGATCCCATCGATTGGCCCCCAGACGGGATTCAAGTGGGCGGTCCCCAACTATTTCGACGTGGATACTCGCGGCGCTGCTTTCGCCGGCTTCTTCTTGCCTCCCGCGAAACTCGGCGGAGGCAGCTTTTACCTCGCCACGAACTTCGACAACAGCGGCCAGCCGCTGCGCGGCGAGAACACCTATCGACTGCGCGTCCCCGCGAATGTTCCCGTGAGCCAGTTCTGGGCCGTGACCATTTACAACAATGAAACGTCGGGCCTTTTCCTCAACTTGCCACGCCCAACCTTGGACTCATTGGACAAAGCGCTGCGTAAGAACACCGACGGCACAGTGGACCTCTATTTCGGCCCGGCGGCGCCCGCCGGTCAGGAGTCGAACTGGCTTCAAACCCCGGCGGGGAAGGCTTGGTTCGCGTGGTTTCGATTCTATGGCCCAGAGAAGGCGCTCTTCGACAAGAGCTGGAAGATGCCGGATATCGAGAAGGTGAAGTGAATTAGAAAAGGAAGCAACCATGAAAACCAGGCACTGACAAAACCTGCTCGCTCCTGGGCTCTTTTGCGCTCTGGCTTTCACAGCGAGGGTTGCTAAGCCCGCCGAACCGCTTCCTTCCTGGGAATGAGGCCTCCAAATATTTTGGCCCAGCGACTAATCGAATCAATCCGCGTGGAATCTGTCCAAATGAAATCGTCGCCAGCAGTGGAACGATGGAGTCTATCCAAGTGAAGGAAGATCTCAGCGTTCAGGATCTCCTCGACAGTTTAGAGGAGAGCAAGCTTCTTTCGGCGGACGAGCTTGGTCGCGCTGCAAACGTCGCCTCAAACTCGACGTTGAATGCAACCTCCTTTGCAGAGTCGCTGGTCGCCAGTGGTGTCTTGACCTCTTTCCAGATGGAAACAGTGCGGAGTCGTAAATTCGAGGTGTTGCGGATCGGCAATTACGAAGTGCTCGACCGACTCGGCGCCGCCGGAATGGGTACAGTTTTTAAGGCACGCCACCGCCGGATGAAGCGCATCGTAGCCCTGAAGCTGTTATCGAGCACCCTGGCACAAGATGAGAAGTTTGTGCAGCGCTTTCAACGAGAAGTGGAGGCGCTCTCGCGTCTGAGTCATCCCAACATCGTGATGGCCTATGATGCGGACGAGGACACCGCAGGAGCGAGGACCCATTGAACTATCGAATGTTTGAGAGTCACGAGTGACTCAATTGACGATCTTATGCCAGATATGGCATACTTACGCGGTGGACGAACCTCCAAAGATCAAGAGTATAGTCTGGATGGGGTCGTCAAAGAGAGACGTGAAGTCGTTTCCTGCTGAGGTCAAGGATGTAATGGGTTACGCGCTATATCAGGCCCAGTTAGGACTTAAGGCTCCATCAGCGAAGCCGCTTGCAGGATTTGGCGGTGCAAGCGTTCTTGAAATTGTCGAGGACTTTCAGACGAACACGTACCGCGCCGTCTATACGGTAAGGTTTTCGGAGTTCGTATATGTACTTCATGCCTTTCAGAAGAAATCAAAGAAGGGAATTGCGACGCCGAAAAGTGATATTGACCTCATCAAGAAGCGGTTGAGGCTGTCGGAGGAGGATTACAAAGCGCGCTTAGCATGCGGAGGACAAGATAGATGAAAGCAAAAGTCAAAGCAACGACGTTTCACAAGTCGAGAGCGAACGATGAGAAGGCAGAACGAAGCAGCGGAAACGTGTTTGCCGATCTTGGTTTCCGAGACTCGGAAGAGCGTCTCTTGAAAGCGAAGTTGGCGACCAAAATTGCGCAATTAATCGAGAAGAAAGGCTGGACCCAAACTCAGACAGCCGAGCGGACTGGCCTCGACCAACCCAAAGTATCGCATCTTCTGCGAGGCCGGCTTTCAGGTTTCTCAGCGGATCGTTTATTCGCTATCCTGAATCGCCTTGGTCACAGTGTTGAAGTACGCATCTCAGCAAAGGAACGAGCCCCCGAAAAGTCTCATACGCGTGTCTTAATCGGGTAATGTGTTTCAGCAGACTTTGAGCCGATCCTCCTTTGCGGTTTCGCCAGTCATGCAGCGTGGACGTGCCCTTCCAAAAATCCACGCGCGTCTAGCTCCTCGGGCGACAAAGGATGGTCGGGCGGTCAAATTCCTCATGACCTATTACGTTTCATAACTTAGTTCTCCCACGTGTACGAATCCTGTTGGTCCCAGGCGCTCCACAGCGCCTGCAATTCCGAGGGCGTCAGCTCTGGGATGCCATCCATCTGTTCAGTTGACTCGTCATGCAAAGAAGGAATCACAAGTGTGCTTCGGTCCTCGGGGAGAATCGTCTGAACAAGACGTTGTTGTGCCGCCCGCTTCGCTGGGTTCTTGGCTTGAGAATATACGTCGACCGTTAGGCGGGCGCTGGCGTGACGCATTAGCTCTGGTAGTACTTTCACGTTTTCTCCGTTAGCAATCAATAACGTTGCATACGAGTGTCGTACCGGGAAGCGGTGCTCGATATGTTGTGTTTCAAAGCTTGGATGAAGTCAGAGAGCAGACCGAGAAGTGGCTGCGGGAGTACAACAAAGAACGACCACACGAGTTTTGGGCAACATGACACCCAGGGAATACCTATTAACCCAAAATCCGGAAGTCTCTACTTATGAGTGGTCCTAAAATGGGGGAGGGTTACAATCGAACCGGCGCGAGTGTGCGATCGTCTATCATGCCCGTTGACCTATTGTCAGTACCTTAAGCGTTTGCGGTGGAAACATCAAAGCGCCAGAGTTGGCTGCAAGCAGGAAATGTTCTTGCGAACTGTGCGGCACGGCACCGTGCGAACCCAAGGAGATAGCAAATGCGAAGGAGTCTTATCTATTACTTATTCTGACCTCGTTAATCTCGACAACTGCCTACGCGCAAACGGTTAAGGTCGACTACGACAAGAAACTACTTTCTCGTACAAGACCAACTCATGGGTAAAGGAAGGCCAGCAGCAGATCCGTTAGGGGGTCAATACATCATTGCCGGTGTCGACGCGCAACTTGCCGCCAAGGGATGGCAAAAAGTCGAAAGCGATTCGGGCGTGGCGGTTATCTACAGCGCTGGGACAACTACTGAGACCCTAACTAATCCCTTTGCACCTGGTGGCCCATATGGTGGCTACAGCTGGGGGTGGCGCGTCGGCTCCGGATTTGACAAGTCTGGCGTGCAAACGATTTCCGTTAGCGAACTGATCGTAGACATGGCTGACGTTAAAAACAAGACATTCATCTGGCGTGCTACTGCAAAAGACACGCTCAGCCATGATTTTGAGAAGGATAAGAAGACGGTGGACAAGGCCCTGGCAAAGATGTTCAAGAACTTCCCGCCAACGGCTAGGCAGAAGTAATGCTGATTTCAGAAATTCGGCGGTAGCGATGAATTCACGAACCGCAGGACCGCCAGAACTGACGCACGGAGTGTCGTATGCATTCAACTCGACTCCTACTACTCAGCGCTGTCTCTTCGTTCTTACTTGTGGGTTCTGTTTTTTTGAGTTGCCGGTCAAGGCCAACCTCCAAGACCTTCCTGAAAACAAAGCAAAGGGATCGCCGTCGCCATCGCCCCGACCAAGCTCATCCAAGGTCGGTACAGAACTCGATGGACCGCCGATCGTTCACTCGGATCTAATTAGCCTGACAGTTACCGTAACGGACTCCTTTGGTCGACGCGTCGCAGGACTCAATAAGAATGCTTTCACTGTTCTAGACGAGAAACAGCCTCAGGAGATCACATTCTTCAGTGAGGATGACACGCCTATTGCAGTAGGTATCCTATTTGACACTTCTCTTTCAGTGCGCGGCGTCAAGATAAAGGATGCGCGTGATGCCCTGACTAAGTGTGTTCAAACCAGCCACAAAGATGACGATTATTTCCTGGTCGGATTTAAAGTAAAGTTGCTTATGGAAATAAATCGGGTGCCTCTATATTTCTGTCGATTCAATAGATTGGCTAACGTCCGGTCGGTATTGTCAACTTACCTATTAAGATAGCAAGGGCTTAGACCAGCCAGCGCCAGCCTGTTGTTCGGCAGGATTAGTCTTACTAAGCTGCTACCTCGACAGGAACTAATGACAAGGATCATCAGTAGTTATGTGCTCACGTATTGCACTGGTAACGCCGTCGGCACTACCTACCTGCGCGCCTCGCTTCTGCCCGACGCGCACCAGGCCCCCCTGTCAAAGATCAGTTACGTCGCTACGTGGATATACGGGTGAAGTACCAGCCGTGGTGGATGATCAGGCCCAGCGCGCCGAGGGGTTGCGACTGACCGCGGACATCGAAGCCGAACTCTGGAAGCACGCCACCGCGGCAGCGAAAGAAGCGCCCAACGACATTACCGCCACGTTCATCGAGTCCCTAAACGAGATCATCGAGACGGATGCGGAGCGCGTTGCGTCCATGCGGGGCCGCATCCCCGGTGGCGTCTGGCTGCTGCTGCTTTTCGTCGCGCCCTTCGGCTGTTTCACCAGCGGCTATGGCGCGGGAGGGGAAGGCGTGCGCACTTCGTTGGGCAACGTGTTGCTGCCGCTGCTGCTTACCGTGGTGATCGTTTTGATCTTCGATCTCTCCAGCCCGCGGCAGGGCCTGATCGGCATCAGCCAGCAGCCGCTGGTTGATCTCCAACAGTCTATTCAGCCAAACCGTCCATGACAAAGCATAAGCAAAATCTGCCGGCCGGTGCGGTCGTTGGCGCACGCATACTAATCAGAGCAGCGTCCCGTAGAGACCAAACGGAAGAGCACACGACAATGAAAACAAAAAACATCATCATCGCCGTCGCGCTTGCCGCCTTGCTGGGCACCGCGTTAACTCTGTCAGCGCGGTGCGCCTTGGCACAGGCCACGCAAACTACGGTGGTTAAATCTACAGAAGGGCAGAGTGAAACAGAACCTTCTGTCCCAACTGAAGTGCAGAGTGCACCGAAGACTATTGCCTCCACTGCCTTCACTGATCGCTCAACCCCGCTGCCGGCGCAGAAGTTTAAGTTCGTCAGTAAACGCTCTCACTTGTCGAGCTTCACCGATGCGGCGAAACGCCTGGAGACCGAGCCGCAAAATCCGCCGTCCGGCAGCGCGGATGCGGAAGAACTAGCGAAGAAACTTTCTAATCCAGTGGCGTCCCTGATCAGTTTCCCCATGCAGAGCAATTTCGACTTTGGCATGGGAGGCGGATCAGGTTGGCGCTACACACTTAACGTCCAGCCTGTTATTCCGATCGCTCTTAGCCCGAAGTGGAACCTGATCTCGCGCACTATCATTCCCATCATTCACCAGGGAAATGTTACTGGCCCAAACCAGAGCCAGAGCGGCCTGGGCGACACCGTTCAAAGTCTCTTCTTCTCGCCCAACAAGTCGGAGCCGTTCATCTGGGCGGTTGGTCCAGTGTTTCTTCTTCCCACCGCCACAGACGCGGCTCTGGGAGCGCAGAAGTGGGGCGTCGGACCAACAGCGCTGGTGCTGAAGCAGAAGAAAGGCTGGACCTACGGCGTTCTCGCTAATCACATTTGGTCGGTCGCGGGAAAGTCTAATCGTGCTGAGGTGAACGCAACTTTCATTCAGCCAATTTTTTCCTACACCACGAAAGACGCGTGGACTTACAGCTTGAATACGGAATCCACTTACGACTGGAACAGCCATAGCTGGTCCACACCAATCAATTTCAACATTTCCAAGTTGGTTAGATTTGGCAAACAGCCAATCAGTTTTGGCGCTGGACCGAGGTGTTGGGTCACGAGCCCGACCGGCGGGGCCGAGGGCTGTGGTGTCCGCATTGTAGTCACCGCGCTGTTTCCGAAGAAATGAGCTCAACATTTTTATGAGACACATCTGGAGATTAAGGCGTCGGGGAAATAAATACGATCGGTTTGTCCGGTCTCACAGGTCCGGGCTAGCTTACCGTGAAGGCCGAAGGGAGAAGAGATGAAATCAATGAAGACAACGTTGGTCATTATGGCTCTGCTCGTCGCGGCGTCGCTCTTGGGTGGTTGCGCAAAGCAGCAACCTGCAAACGTCAACTCCGGACAGTCAGCAAACGCTAACGTCGCGGATAACGCAACGGCCGATAGCGTGATGCCTCCTGATGAACAAAATAAACCGTGGAAAGGCGACTTTGACGGCATGGCCGAGCGTCGCGTCATACGCGCTCTGGTCGTTTACAGCAGGACGTTTTATTTCGTCGACGGCGCGGAGCAACATGGATCGACCTATGAAGGTCTCAAAGAATTCGAGAACGTTATCAACAAGCAACTCGACACCAAAGCGCTCAAAATCCATGTCGCCTTTATCCCGGTAACTCGCGAGCAACTCCTCCCGGCCTTGATTGAAGGGCGCGGCGACATCGCCGCCGCCAACCTGACTATCACCGGGAAGCGGAGCGAATCGGTGGACTTCTCCGACCCGCTTATGACCGGCGTTCGAGAGCTTGTCGTGACTGGCCCTTCGGCAGCACCGATTGCCAGCCTCGATGATCTCGGCGGCAAAGAAGTTCACGTCAGAAAATCAAGCAGCTATTACGAGAGCCTGAGCCGGCTCAACGAACAGTTCAAAGCGTCGGGCAAACCGCTGATCAAGCTGACGCCGGTCGACGAAGTTTTCGAAAGTGAAGACATCCTCGAGATGATGAATGCCGGACTGATCGGGACCACTGTAGTCGATAGCCATGTGGCGGAGTTATGGGCCAAGGTCTTCGACAAGATCACCGTCCACAACGACCTTGCCGTCAACACCGGCGGCGAGATCGCGTGGGCCTTCCGCAAGGACAGCCCGAAGCTTGCCGCAGCGATCAATTCCTTCGCCAAGGATCACAAGATCGGAACGTCGTTCGGCAACCAGCTGCTGAATCGCTATCTGAAGAACGTCAACTATATCAAAAACTCCACGAACGAGGAGGAGATGAAAAAGTTCCTCGCGCTGGTCGCTCTCTTTAAGCAATACGGGAAAGAGTATGAATTCGACCATCTCATGCTGGTGGCGCAGGCATTTCAGGAGTCGCGCCTCGACCAGAGCGTACACAGCGCCGCCGGAGCCGTGGGTGTGATGCAGATCAAACCGAGCACGGCGGCCGACCCGACGATCGGAATAAAGGACGTCGAGACCAGTGCCGACAATAACGTTCACGCGGGAGTTAAGTACCTTCGCTTCGTCGTCAACCAGTACTTCAAAGACGCGCAGATGGACAGCAAGAACAAGCTGCTTTTCGCATTTGCCTCCTATAACGCAGGCCCGGCCCGCATAGCCAAGCTTCGCAAACAGGCCGAAGCCCAGGGACTCGATCCGAACCTGTGGTTCCGTAACGTCGAATACGTTGCGGCTAAAGAGATCGGCCAGGAGACCGTGCAGTACGTCAGCAACATTTACAAGTACTACTTTGCCTATCGTCAGGTCGTGGCTTTGAGGCAAAAGAAAAAAGCCGCAGCCAGGCAGGGTTAGCAACCTGGAGGCGCCCCCAAGTCAAAAGAATACGAGCCACGCCCAGGAATGATTTCGGCGAGAAAGGTGGAGGCGAGCGACGCGAAGAGTCGATATGAAGAGTGATACTAAAACAGCCAATCACGATAGTGCGGCATCGCTGGTCGGTATCAGTGCGCTAAGCAGGGTTGCTTGGATCTATATATAAGGACAAGGAGATTTGAAAAAGCATACGCTGGGCAGAAATTCTCTTCCGCCATTAGGCAAGACTTGTGATAAAAAGTGGGCACACAGTTTGGCACACAAAAATGTGCCGAACGGGCAGTTCAAGCAGTGGATGCAGTGGATACAGTGCGAATTTTACTGAGCAAAATTGCAAGTATTGAAAACACAGGGCTTAAAATTGGCCCGACAACGACCTTGACACGGTAGGGGTCTGGGGTTCAAATCCCCACGCGCCTACCAATACCGTCAATAACTTAGCCGAACAATTTCATAGAGCCCTACCTCAGTGAGGTAGGAGGCTGAACCCGAGAAATCTTATCACCGACGGATTTCAAGTCCGGTTCGGGGTACGTACCTCTTTCTACTACGCGCTACCAAGCCGTATTTACTTACGTTTCAGTCGTCAAAGCAGCTTAGGTATGGCTAGGTAATAACACATGACCCCCTCATCTTCCCTCATCCTGAAGTACCGAAGTGGCAAGGGGGAAAGAACAACTCCCGACCTTGGGGTTATGAATCGCCATCCCGTCAATAGCGTAAGTTATTGACCTTGAAGAGTTGCAGCCACCAACGATTTTGCGCATTTTACATTCTTTCCCATCGCGTACAGTCCTTTATACGTCGTATGCTTTTTTTTTGAAATAAATTGGACACAGTAAATCTAGTTACCGTCCAACAGCAGGAGGTCATTCCTCCCTCATCCTCCCCCTCATTTTTCCAGTTCGTGGGAAGGACCTTAGCGGATCTTCGGTGGCGCAGTTATGACGATAGAGAGCTCGCGATCATCGCGTAACTCAGGATGATCGCGAGCTCGGCAACGCGGTTATTGGTCGTCGCAGCTTATCTGACCCCTAGCACTTCGATCTTTGAAGCGGCGGGCTCCGATTGCTAGTGATTTATCTTGGAGTTCCTAACCTCGGGTTGCGCTATGCAGCGAAGCGGAACCCTAGCTAGGCTTACGCTGTCGCGTAGTCCGCAAGCTAAATCGGAGAGTTTGCGGCTCAACCGGCAAGACTCGCAAGTGGCAACGAGCGATAGCGCTTTCCCGTAAGCTTCGCCAATGCATTTACGACCGCTGGTGAGATCACAGGAACGGGAGGTTCACCGCATCCCGTCGGCGGATCAGTACTGGGCACGATGTGCACATCCACAGTTACGGGTGCATCGATGATGTAAGGCGGGGTGTAGCCGTCCCAGTTTCTTTGTTCCACGCGACCGTCTTTGAATGTGATCGCTCCCTTGGCCATCAGTTGCGTCAACCCAAACCCCAAGCCGGCCTGAAACTGGCTTTCCACCGTCAGCGGATTTACTGCCAGGCCACAATTAACCGCGACCGTCGCGTGATGAATCTTTGGACGTTTGTTCTCGATCGAAACATCGACGGCGCAGGCCACGGCAGTCCCGAAACATTCGTGAATTGAAATCCCCACCCCGTGACCTTTAGGCAGATTGTTACGCCACTGCGCGCTCCTCTCGTCCATAAGATCGAGCGCAGCGCGTAGTTTCTTTGCCTCCGGTTTGAGGAGCCGGCGACGATAAACTATTGGGTCTATTTTCGCTGTTGTGGCCAGCTCATCGATTAACGTTTCCATGACGAACGCATTGTGTGTGTGGCCGACTGAGCGCCACCACAAAACAGGCACATTCACTTTTGGGTGATGCGCCGAAACATGAAGGTTCGGCAGGTTGTAGCTGGTGTCTGCAACGCCTTCCACTGCGGTTGCGTCGACGCCGTTCTTGATCATCATTGCGGCAAACGGAGTTCCGGCAACCAACGATTGGCCCACGACGACGTGACGCCATGCCGCAGGCATCCCGTCACTGCCGATACCTATTTCCACTCGATGCGCGTGCATCGGACGATAGTAGCCGCCGCGCACATCGTCTTCGCGCGTCCAGATTAGCTTCACGGGCGTGCCGCGAAGTCGCTTGGCGATCAGTGCTGCTTCGCGTGGCACGTGCGCGTCGATAGTGGCGCGTCTGCCAAAGCCGCCGCCGGCAAACTCAGTATGAAAAGTGACTTGATCCGGCTTGAGCCCCAGCACTTCAGCGATTGCCATCTGGTCCATCGTCTGAAACTGAGAAGGAACCCAAGCCTCGGCGCGGTCACCATTGAATTGTACCGTCGCATTAAGCGGCTCCATCGGCGTGTGGGCAAGATATGGAAACTCGTACTCGGCGATGATTCGACTCCCGGCAGCGATGCTATCCAGAACCTTTGACTCACCACGTGAGACGGCGACATTACCCGGCGTCTGAACCAGTTCCTTATAAGTGCGCCACAACTGCGAAGTGTCCGCGTGTTCAATTCCCGACAAATCCCAATCGATCTGCAAACGATCGCGCGCCTGCTTCGCTGTCCAGAATCGGTCAGCGACAACCGCAACGCCGCTACCTTGCATTAGCGGAATTTCAAACACCTCGCGCACTCCCGCAAACGCGCGAGCATCTTTGTCATCAATACTCTTGACTCTGCCGCCGAACACGGGCGGGTGGGCAACAACGGCGATCTTCATTCCCGGGAGATCGAGGTCAAGACCAAACTTCTGCGATCCGTCGCACTTCGGTCCGCTATCAAGACGCCGAACCTTTTTGCCGATGATCCGAAACTCTGACGGATTCTTGAGACGAGCTTTGTCTGGTACTGGTTTGCGTGCCGCGTCCTCCGCCAACTCAACGTAGCGCGCCGACCGGTTCCCGGGGCCATAGACGACACTGTATTCAGTGCGGCATTGATCCGGAGAAACGTGCCAGCGATCAGCTGCCGCGGCGATTAACATGCCGCGTGTCTTCGCACCTAACTCGCGGTATTGCTGAAAGGAATGGGCAATCGAGCCCGAGCCGCCCACCATTTGAATCCCGAACACCGGGTCTTTGTAAACATCAGCCGCCGGCGCCAGTTCTGCGATCACCTGCGACCAGTCTGCATCCAGCTCGTCAGCCAGGATCATCGGCAGGGAAGTCTGCACGCCCTGACCAAACTCAAGACGATTCACAGTTATTAGAATTTTCCCATCAGGCCTGACGTGCACAAACGCGTCGGGCGGATAGACTTTCTGCGGTGGCGCCTGATTTCCTTCTTGGGTGAATGCGGGCACGTCGAGGTACAGCGAAACCAACAGCCCGCCAGCCGCACCGGCCGAGACGCGCAGAAAGCCTCGGCGATCAATTTGCGAACGTTTTTCCAGTAGAGTTGCTGCTCGCATCATCGCCTCCTTTATTTGAGTTGTTGTGCCGCGCTTTTGATTGCCTCGCGAATGCGAACATAGGTCGCGCAGCGACACAGATTGCCGCCCATCGATTCTTCAATGTTCGTCTCTGTAGGCTTCGGGGTCACTTTCAGCAGCGCGACCGCACTCATGATCTGGCCACTTTGGCAGTAGCCGCACTGGACCACATCTTTGTCCACCCACGCGTCCTGCACCACGCGGCCGACCTGGTCGGCTGCGATCCCTTCGATCGTAACGATCGGCCGGTTATCAATCAGCGAGACAGGCACCACACATGAGCGAGTCGCGAAGCCGTCGACGTGCACCGTACACGCGCCGCAGGCGCTAATGCCACAACCGTACTTCGTGCCGGTCATCTTTAGTTCTTCGCGCAGCACCCACAAGAGCGGAGTTGAAGGGTCGACGTCCACCTGCTTGCGTTGACCATTGACGTTGAGTTGATAAGTTGCCATGACGATCTCCTATTTGCCTGGCGGGCAGGGCGTACCGGGTTCGACCCAGGTACGAGTTGCAGCGACGAACTCGGCATGTGAAAGTGGTGGCAGTGTTCGCATGCTGCCATCAGGCCGGCGACCCGGCTTCCAGGCCCACAGCACTAATTCTGCTTCCTGGTGATGCTTGAGCAGAGCAGGACCATCCATGTCTTCATTTCGCGATCGATCAGTTACCGCCCGGCACACCGCACTGCTCGACAGCGGCCGATCGTTTGTGTCCTGCCAACGCATCGAGATCGGTGCCAGGTGCCAGTTGATCCCTCCTGGCACTCCTGTGCTGTCAGCATTTTCTGATTGGTGACAGCTAATGCATTGCAGTCCGGGAACTCCCTGGCCTTCCGCGCCCCGAATGACATTGGCAAAGTGACGATGGCGATCATCGCCCTGCTGCGGATAAGTCGTTGCCGTGTGACAGTTGATGCAACGAGGTGAGGTCAAAACTGAATAGACTTTTTGCCACGCTGCCAATCCATCGGCGCGGTTCGCATTGCTATTCAGTTTCCAGTATTCCCGGCCTCCAAGAGCGGCAGTTGCTGTCACAGCGATCCAGGTGACAATAGAAATAAGGATAACAAGCAGGGTTCGGATGAAAAACTGAGAGCTCGATAACATACGCCTCCTTTCAGCGATCATTCAGCAGCGACCGAAATGCCAGGCTATATTTATAGGTGGGTAAATCACGACTAAAGTACCACGCATCTTGACAAAGGTTAACTTGTAGCAAGCAGATGCATTTTTCCGTTCACAGACCGGTCCTGCGCTCCAATTCTTCGGGATACCTGGCCCCTTGCACTTCGATCTTTGAGGCCGCGCTATCAATCTCACGGAGATCGGCAGAGGTAAGTTCGACTGAAACTGCCCCGATATTCTCTTCCAGGCGATGCAGTTTCGTCGTGCCTGGGATCGGAATAATCCACGGCTTCTGGGCCAGCAGCCAGGCGAGCGCCAACTGGGCCGGGGTCGCATTCTTGCGCTCTCCGATCGATTTCAGCAGATCAACCAGCGCCTGATTCGTAGCGCGTGCCTCAGGCGTAAAGCGAGGAACGATGTTGCGAAAGTCGGATTTGTCGAACGTAGTGCTTTCATCGATCTTTCCCGTGAGGAAACCCTTAC
>JAMQPH010000841.1 GCA_023717605.1 Pyrinomonadaceae bacterium | reverse complement strand
TCATATAACCTACTGGTTATGCAACCAAGTGGTTATGCTCAGCCGAAGCCAGATCATCTCAACGCGACGTTTGCGGCGCTAGCGGATCCCACGCGCCGGGCGATCCTGGCCCGGCTCGCTTCGGGTGAAGCATCGGTGGCGGAGTTAGCCGAGCCGTTTGCCATGAGCCAGCCCGCTATCTCCAAGCACCTCAAGGTGTTGGAGCGCGCCGGCCTGATTTCACGCGGCCTCGACGCGCAGCGGCGGCCCTCCCGACTTGAGGCGAAGCCGCTCGCGGAAGCCACTGAATGGCTGGAACGGTACCGCCAGTTTTGGGAGGCCTCCTTCCAACGCCTGGATGCCCTTCTCGACGAGATGAAGACCAAAGAGAAAAAACGTGGACGCACGAAACGATAGAGGAGACCACCGATGACCAACACAGTTAGGGACAACGAAAAATTGCAAGTCACTACGCCCACTGAGCGGGAGCTCGTGATGACCCGCGTCTTCGATGCGCCGCGGGACATGGTCTTCGACACGTTGACCAAGCCCGAGCTGCTCAAGCGCTGGTATGTAGCTGGCGGTTGGTCGATGGTGGCCTGCGAGATCGATCTGCGGGTGGGCGGCGCCTAGCGCTTCGTTACGCGTCGCCCCGACGGAAAGGAAATTGGGCAGTTCGGCGTCTATCGTGAGATCGCGCCGCCGGAGCGGATTGTAAACACGGAGTCATGGGAAGACTGGAACCCCGGCGAGTTGCTGGTGACCACCGTCCTGGTCGAGCAGGGCGGCACCACCACGTTCACCAGCACCCTGCTTTTCCCGTCGCAGGAGGTTCGCGACATGCTCATCAAGGCCGGAATGACCAGCGGAGCGGCCGAGGCGTACGACAAGCTCGCGGAGTACCTGGCGTCAGTCGCCTGAGGCTGTCTCGATCAAGGAGTTCGAACGAAGCTTGGAGTGCATCACGCTGCAAGAGAGCTCGATTCTGCTCCAGGTAGAAATCAATGAGAATTATCACCGAACAGAATAGGAGGAAGCGTTATGGCAAACAAAACTACAATAATTGCGGAACCCGGCAAACAAGAAGTCTTCATTACGAGGGAGTTTGACGCACCTCGAGAGCTCGTCTTTAAAGCACACACAGATCCGGAGCTTTATGTGCAGTGGCTTGGACCACGCGAACTCACAATGACTCTGGAAACATTTGAACCGAGAAACGGCGGCTCGTATCGTTATCTTCACAAGGATGCTGCCGGCAATGAGTATGCGTTTCATGGAGTGAATCACGAGGTCCTGACCCCTGAGAGAATTATCAGCACATTTGAATTTGAAGGGCTTCCGGAAAAAGGGCATGTGATTCTCGGAACGTTGAAATTTGAAGCGTTGCCGGGTGACAGAACAAAGCTAGTGTCTCAATCTGTTTTCCAGTCAGTTGCGGACCGTGATGGCATGCTCCAGTCCGGTATGGAAAGCGGGGTCAATGACGGGTACGAGCGTCTCGACGAGCTTCTGGCGAAAGGAACAGCATCCGGAAAAGTCAGACAATCAGCAGCCATCACAACTAATAACAACTGACGGAGTGTGAATATGAATGTCTTGAAAGGCTTCGGCGCCATTCTTGCGGGAATGATCTTTATTGTTGTCTCACATGCGGGGACGGACTTCGTACTGGAGTCGCTCGGTATATTCACACAACCAAACGAAGGCTTTCACACAACCTGGATGGTAGTGACCGCAACTATTTATCGCAGCATTTATACGGTAGCAGGCGGCTACATCACCGCGGCCTTGGCTCCAACCCCCAAGATGCGATACGTAGTGATTCTAGGAATAATAGGTGTTGTGGCAAGTACACTTGGCGCAATAGCAACGATACCGATGAAAATAGCCCCCATCTGGTATCCGATGGCCCTGGTCGTACTTGCGCTACCTTGTGTGTGGTTAGGAGGCAAGTTGAGGACTAAGTAACGAACGCGGTTCAAGAGGGGTAACTGAATAGGCACTCTATGACAAAACCCAAGCAAGCAAAGACTATCGAACGCGGCAAGCCGCAGCCGAGGCGGATGAAGAAAATATCACCTGATACGTCACCAGGTCTGACCGCCAAACGATTCGTTGAAGAGTTAAAGAAACACCAATCGGAAGAAGAGCTTAAGAAGCATCATCGCTATTTCAAGTTCGATGAGGACAAGCCTGGGAAGGACGACAGGTTTATAGGGGTGCGAATGGGTCAGATCTTCGCGCTCGCCAAAAAGTTTATTGAAATGCCGCCCAGCGAAATAGAAAAACTGCTTGAAAGCCCTATCCACGAAGTACGAGCCGGCGGGTGCAGCATCATGGGCAAGCAAGCTACCAGCAAGAAAACGCCCGAGAGCCGACTAAAAGAACTTTACGACCTGTATCTCAGACGCCATGACCGGATCAACAACTGGGATCTGGTGGATCTTGCCGCTTACTATGTGGTAGGTCGCTACCTGGTCAACAAACCGCGCGATATTTTGTACAAGCTGGCTCGCTCTAAAAACATGTGGGAACGCCGCACGGCCATAGTCAGCACCGCCCACTTTATTCGACAAGGCGATGTAGCCGACACCTTTAAGATCGCCGAACTCCTTGTCAACGACAAAGAGGACCTGGTCAATAAAGGAACCGGATGGATGCTGCGCTATGCCGGCGACAAGGACCGCCGGAAACTATTGAGTTTCCTGGATAAGCATGCCGCCACCATGCCGCGGGTAGCTCTACGTTACTCTATAGAACACTTTGATAAAAAACAGCGCGATCATTATTTGGGCATGAAGAAGGTCAAAGCTGAATAATTCCGCGGCGGACCCCTATCGCAACTGCCTGCGTGCGATCACTCGCACCCAGCTTTTCCAGGATGTGCTTGACGTGGACCTTAACAGTGTCCTCTGAGATGAAGAGATGCTCGGCAATATCTCGATTGCGGTTTCCGCTCGCGATCTGCTCAAGTACCTCGACCTCTCGTGCGGTCAGCGGTTCGTCACTGAAATGCTCGGCAAGTTGAGAGGCTATTTCGGAAGGAATACGCTTCTTCCCGGCATGCACCAGTCGGATTACTTCAACCAGCTCCTTTGGAGGCATGCTCTTGAGCATGTAGCCGCGCGCTCCAGCAGCAAGAGCACGCTGTATTTCAACGTCGCCTTCAAACGTGGTCAGCATGATAATCCGGGCTTCGGAGAATTCGTTGCGGATGGCAATCATGGTGTCAATTCCGCTCATGTCAGGAAGTCTGAGGTCCATGAGAGTGACGTCGGGCTGATACTCCCGAAATCTTTGAATGGCCTCACAGCCGTTCGATGCTTCACCGACCAGCAGCATGTCCGGTTGGTGGTTGATGAGCGCAGCAATGCCCTCGCGTAACAGAGGATGATCATCAACGCTGAATACGCGTATGCGGACGTCGTCACTCATTCCTTTCGCTCTCTTTCTGAACCCAGTCCGTCAGCCTTGCGCAGGAACAACCGGCCGAACCACCCTGGTTTGGGATGGGAAGTGTAGAAATCGAAGGCAGTATTACCTGGGATGGACACCTCGACTTCAGTTCCCGCCCCGTCGCGGCTCCAGACTTTCAGTTTCGCACCAATTTCCTCCGCTCGCTCGCGCATACCGGAGAGTCCCCAGTGGCCCTCACGTCCTGAGCGCAGCACTTTCGGATCGATTCCGCAACCGTTATCCCGGACGAGAAGCCTTAAATGTTTAGGTGCGTATTCGATTTCGACTTCGATATTGCTGGCACCGGAATGGCGGAACGCATTGACCAAAGCTTCACGGCCGATACGATAAACTTCGTCTCGAATAATTGGATGCAGGGGTCGAGCTTGCCCTTCAACAATTACCCGAAAACCAATTCGTTCATCCAGAGCGAGTTCTTGTTCAATTCGCGAAAGCGCCTGTTCGAGATCCACAGAGCCGCCATTAGTAGATGAGCGCAGGTCTCGAACAGCGTTGCGGCCCTCGTCAATGACTTGGCCCATCAACTCGAGCACACGGCTCAGCTGCACCCTGGCTGGAGAATCTGCAGGTAAATGATCGGCAGCGACATGAAGCTGCATCGAAGCGCTCACAAAACCCTGCAATAGAGTATCGTGCAGATCCTGCGCGATTCGCGTTCGTTCGGAGAGCCGCTCTTCGAAGCGAACATTCAGCTGC
Organism: Pyrinomonadaceae bacterium; assembly: GCA_023717605.1. GTDB lineage: Bacteria > Acidobacteriota > Blastocatellia > Pyrinomonadales > Pyrinomonadaceae > PSRF01. Next base: position 9,228 of record JAMQPH010000841.1, on the reverse strand, counting down.
CTGGTCAACTCGCGCAGCCGCAATCGATAGAGGACCAGTATCGCCGCGAGGACGCCCAGAACACATAAGAATTGGAACCACCATGTCTGCCAGAACCTGGGCGTGCCCGGAACAACTGCCGCAGCAACCACACCAGCGCCTACGTTTGGTAACTCATACGTCGCTGCTGGCGGACGATATTCCGGCTCGACAAGAAGGGCGGCATATTCTGTACCAAGATGGGTTGAGTTGCTCCAGGTCGAGTCTGGTTGAATTCTGGTGAACTGCTGGTCTGCGAACGGCTGAACATACCAGGCTCCGCTGCGAGCAAACAACACAATTTGCTGCTCCGGACGAGCGCCAATGACGCGCCCTTCAATGGTATCAAGTCTCGGAGTTCCCCCGGCGTCAATCAGAGGAACTCGAGTGAATTCGATGCGGATTCCCGCACTGGTTTGCCGCGAGCTGCAACTGCTGAGCAGAACACAAAAGCAGACTACCAGGAGAACGCTTTTCCAAGTGCGATCTCCCGATCGAAAGTTCTCAAGTTGTAAACTCGTTGGTCTGGTGCTCACGATTGAAGACGTAAGTGTATGTCTTCGAATTGCGTGGGTGCAAACAGGATTGTCGTATCTAATGCAGATGAGGGCCAGAGGTCCAGGCTAACAGAATCTGGTGACTTCGTTGACGGATACCCGCACCAACTACGAGGTGCGGGTTCGCAGCGTTTGCCAGGTAGCGAGGTTAAAGTCTCTGGACATGCCGCACTTAACACAGACTCGGTAAGTTCTACCGTTGTTGGTAAACGGGCGACTCAGATCGTGCTGCCAGCAGCCAAGGACGCGCTGCAACAAGCTTCTGGCCGCATCGTTCAGAGCCTTGCTCCGTTCCGCATGACTCCTAATCATTTGCTGATTTATTATGGCTACACTTTGCATCTCAAACCTCCTTCAAAAAAGACCGTTCTTGTATTTAGGACTCTTCAGTCGGGCAATTTCTGGCCGAGCGATGGAACGAAGGTGACGCGCTTTTTCTGGTCGACACCGCCGTTGTCGTCGTCTGCTCTAAATTGTTTTTTGGAGTTGCCCAGGCCCATCTCGTAAATCGGCGTTTGCTGGCCAAAGAAGTACTGGCTTTCCAGCGTAGAAACCTGGCCCATCCGCACCATGAATGCGGCAGTCGACAGGCTAGGTGAGTTTTCACCGGGCGCGACGGCAGCGACACTCTTCGGCTTAACATTGAGTAAGCCAAAACGTGGCTCGTCGGCAGTAAGCTGGGGCGTTTTGAAGGGCGCTGTCAGTTGCGGACTAGCCATCGCAACAGCGTTTGATTCCTTCACGCGAAACTCAGTGGATTGAGTTTGCGCAAAGCATGGGACACTTGCGGCAAACAAAGCGATTGCGGCGATTGATGTATTCGAGAGTTTCGTCCGGGTCATGACTCGTAGCCTCCTTCAAAATTTCGACTAGCTGCTAACTGAAGGGAGGTTACCAATCCGTTGACCAGTTGAAAATTGTACGTTGGTTCTTTTGCCTTGTACCTTAGTGCAATGCCTTCCGGCACTTCTTGTCGGCGAACCTAGCTTAACTGAGCCACGGGTCCGACAGAGTTGATGATGGCGAGCAAGGAATTAATGCTAAACGGCTTGTTAAAGAAAGCAACAGCACCGGCTCTGAGCACTGCTTCTCGGGCGTGCTCGTCGGCCTGGCCGGAGATGAAGATGATGGGGATGTCCAGAGTCGACTCGTTTACCCGTTGCTGCAGCTCAACGCCGCTCATTCCGGGAAGATCAACGTCTAGAATGAGACAAGTAGAGCGCGGGATCCGCTCCGAAGTGAGGAATTCCTCGGCAGAATTGAAGATCTTAACGTCGTGTCCAGCCGCTCCGAGGACCCGCGCCAGCATTCGACACATCGATGGATCGTCGTCAACAACAGAGATCAAACTTTTTGCCACTCAGCTCCTTAGAACTTCTTGAAAATGAGGCGCACCTCAGTGCAGTCTCTTGACAGAGTTGAGTATAGAGTGAGGCAGGGATAGTTAGAATTGTACTTGGGTTCGGTGCGGATTGTACCTTAGTACAGTATCGTCCTAGTGCGGAGCTACTACTCCAAGCTTATCGGCCATGCGGACCAGCTCCGCTACCGAGTCAGCCTGCATTTTCTGCACCATCTGTCCTCGATGTGCCTTGACCGTCCGTTCCGTCGTGCCCAACGCCAGGGCTATTTGCTTGTTCAGCAACCCCGAGGCAACCAGAGCGAAGACTTCGCGCTCGCGTGGCGTAAGTGATTCATATCGAGAACGCAGACTGGCTACTTCACCTCTCCGTTGCCGCGCTTCACGGTCGAGGCTGAGAGCTTCACGAACAGCATCCAGAAGATCCTGGTTGCGGAACGGCTTTGAAAGGAACCCCACCGCTCCGGCCTTCATCGCTTGTACCGACATCGGTATGTCACCGTGTCCGGTGATGAACACGATCGGGAGTTGGTGGCCCGCCTGCGCCAGTTCTCGCTGCAGGTCGAGCCCGCTCAAGCCGGGCATCTGTACGTCGAGCACGAGGCATGCCGGCCCATCTGGGGGAGAAGTGCGCAGGAACTCTTCCGCTGACGCGAAGGGCAACGCCTTCAGTCCTACGGTCCCGACCAGGCGTTCGAGGAAGGTACGAAATGATTGATCATCGTCAACGATGATCACCATGGGCGGCTTTTCCGTCATGGTGCTCCAATGTCGCCAGCAGGCAGCGTGAATTTGAAAGTTGCACCTGTCTCCTGATTTGGTTCAACCCAAAGGCGACCGCCATGCGCTTCGATTATGGAGCGGCTAATCGCCAGCCCCATACCCATACCGCCCGACTTAGTCGTATGGAAGGGTTTGAATAACTGCTCAGCCTTCCCTGATTCGATCCCGATGCCACAATCGCAAACCGCGGCAACCACCCCAACCTTCGACCTGTAGGTGTCAACTATCAACTCCCGTTTCCTTCCCTTGACGCCATTCATGGCTTCAATGCCATTCATGACGAGATTGAGCAACACCTGTTGCAATTGCACTCGGTCCCCTTCAACCTCCGGAAGTCCGGCTGCCAGGTTAGACACAATAGCGACCTGTTTTCTCTGGGCCTCGTGACCCACAATTTGGAGAACTTCACGAGCCACCTCGCTGAGATCCAGTGGCGCCTTTTCGGGCGCATTTTTCTTTGCCAGGCCGCGGACGCGAGTGATGACCTCACTGGCCCGGCGGGCGTCGCCGGCTATGTCTCCAAGGGCCTCGCGCAACTGCTGCAAGTCTGGCTGACTTTCGTTGAGCCAGTGCAGGCAAATATCAGCGTTTCCCACAATGGCGCCTAACGGCTGATTGACCTCGTGGGCGATCGAGGCCGCCAGCTCACCCATCGTCGTGACCCTGGAGATGTGGGCGAGTTCGGCCTGCGTTCGACGCAGTTTCTCCTCCGCGTGCTTACGCTCTATCGCCAAGTCCAACTGCGCGGCTACTGCCGTGATTACTTTAACCCACCGCTCATCTTCATCCTGCGGCTCCGGCAAGAAGAACTCGATCACCGCGATGACTTCATAACCGGATAAGATTGGAATTGCCAGCGCCGACTTGAGCCCATGCTCTTTGGCCAACACTGAACGAGGGAAATTACTGTCCACTGTCACATCTCGGATCCAGGCCGCCTGCTTTGAACTCCAGACGCGCCCCGGAAGACCCACGCCCGGCAGAAGCCGGGCATTCTCGGATCCCAGTCTGAATCCTTCCAGCCCGTCAGCAGTCGTGAACCAGGCCGGGCCACACTCAAGAGCAGTTCCGTCCTCGCGCGGCACCCAGGATTGCCCAAGGATCCAGCCAGTCGTCTGGCAAACAAGGCGCAATACGACTTCCAGGGCGGAAGAAACATCGGGGGCCACCGCCACCTCCATCGTGATTGCTTGCAAGAGGCTGACCTGCTCCTCTGCCCGGCGCCGCTCGGTGATGTCGTTTGACACGGAGAGCAGGCAATGCTGCCCGCCGATGTCCACCATCAGGGACGACAACAGCAGCACTCGTGACGCGCCACTCTTTGTTCGTATCTTTACCTCCAGGTCGCGGACCACGTCACGTTCTCTGACCCTCTCGACCAGCTCACCACGGGTCAAGGGCATATCCCAGATAAGCTCAACCGAGTTGCGGCCGATGAGCTCAGGGCGCGCATAGCCGCTCAACGTAACGAAACTTTCGTTGACTTCGAGTATGCGGCCTTCGTCGAGCGTAGCCAGCGACATGGGGTGGGGATTGGCATTGAAGGCTTTCGCAAACCGCTCTTCGCTGGCTCGCAGCTCCTCTTCAGCCCGCTGGTGCTCAATGGCAATACCGGCGATATGTGTGGCAACTTCGGTCAGGCGAGCCTCTGAACCCGTCGGAGTTTGCGGCCGGCGGTAGTACATCGCAAATGAACCGAGCACCTTGCCCATTCCAGAGATGATCGGCGTCGACCAGCAGGCCCGCAGCCCACTCAACGTTGCGAGTTCGCGGTAATCTTCCCACAGCGGATCTTCGAGTATGTCGGTGACGATCACCTGCTTACCCAGGTACATAGCAGTCCCGCACGATCCGTTCTTCGGACCAATTGGAGCACCATCGACGGCTCGTACGTAACTTTCGGGAAGGCTTGGCGCGGCGCCGTGGCGAACGTGTTTGCCATCATCGCTGAGCATCAGTACGGAGCAGAGCATTTCGTCAGACTGCGCCTCGATGAGCAGCACCAGGCTGGTTAGGGCTTCCGCAAGCGGCTTTCCCATCGCGATCATTTCGAGGACGCGACTCTGTCCGGCACGAAACGCGTCCTCCCTGTTTGTTATCGATGTGAGGATTTCGGTTTGACTGAGGAGAGCCTGTTCCGCTTTCGAGCGATCTAACTCGGCGCCCTTGCGTCGACTGATATCCCGCCATACGCTGTAAAGAATCTGCCGGCCATCAATAGTAATTGCTGTGAGCAGAACTTCGACGGGAAGCACGCTTCCATCAGCACGTGCGCACACCCACTCGAAGCGGTGGCTCCCTCTCTCGATGGCCGTGGCAATCATCTCGTCCGCCTTCTCAAAAGAGGAGCGGCCATCCGGCTGAAGCGGCGGCGAAAGTTCTGAAGGGCGCGTCGAGAGCAATTCCCCCTTGCCGGTGTAACCCAGCATCTCTACGGCTGCCTGATTGCAATCAGCAAATACTTCGCCATCGATCAGGAGAATGGGGTCTGGAGATCTTTCGAAGAGCAGTCTAAGGGCGCTTTCCGGGAGTACCTCATGCAGGCGATCTTGAAGATTGATTCCTTGCGTATCCCGCTGCGGCTGATTGATAGCGGCCATCTGTGCCTTCCTCAACTACAGAGATAAGCCTGTGATACTGATCACCTTCAGGCAATTGCCGTCTGGGTTTTTACTAATCCTACGGTAAGGCTTCGACGAAGACAAAGACGAGGAACTTACCCGTGTTTTCGACGCCAAAGAGGAACCGCACGTTCACGGAATCGGCCGCCGCGAGCGGAGTGGCCAGCGTTACCACACCGGCCGACAGAGTGGAGTTGTAACCTCCGCCCATAGGCCCGTCACCGCCCACTCCGTTCCCGTTAATCTCGATCAGCGGTGTGCCGGCAAAACCCGGCTGCGTCGTGCCGTCTATGATTACAGGTTGATTTTGTCCCGGCAGGCCCGAAGACAGCGTTATGGTTTGAACACCCGCGCCCGGAATGTTGAAGGTGATGGTATCCGTGCCGCCGGTGTTGTTAGAGTCTTGTAGCGCCTGGCGAAGCGATCCGGGACCGCTGTCATTGACATTGGTAACAGTGAATACAAGAAGCGGCGCAACATTGACCGTCGATGTGGCCCGGGTTAGGAAAACCAGCGCCGCCAGCAAAAGGACCGACGCGAATATGAACCATCTCGCATGACTGCACCTTGCTGTGAAACCAACATCAAACATTTTTCGTCGGGAAAGAGTATCGCGCGACAACTACTGTGACGTTGTCCTTACCGCCGTTACTCAAGGCGAGATCAACCAGGTTCTTGCAGGCGCTCTTGGCCGAAGCCGCCTTAGCCAGGACAGACTCGATTAAGTCATCGTCGACCATATCGGTTAGACCATCAGTGCACAGTAATAGCTGATCACCGTGCCCAATCGGATATTGCTGAACGTCCGGGTCGCATTTGCTTTGCCGGGAGCCCAGGGCCTGCATCAGAACATTCCGTAGTCCTAGAACAATATGATCGTTGGGAGCCTGCACACCGTCGTCAAGCAGACGCTGGGCGAGAGTGTGATCACGGGTCAATCTGTGAAGCTTTCCGCCGTGCAAAAGATAAGCTCGCGAATCGCCGATGTGGGTAACAACAAGACTATTTCCGTGTGTAAGCGCTACCGTCATTGTAGTAGACATCCCGGCGAGATCCGGGTCGGCAGCAGCCTGTTCGAGCAACGACGCATTCACACGCCGGAATCGATCGATCATGCGCCACTTCACGGTGTTTTCTTCCTTAGGGGTCCATTTAAATTGCCAGTCCGGAGTGTGCAGGACAAGGTTCATAAGAGTGTAAATCGCCTCGCTACTCGCAATCTCACCACCAGCCTCACCACCCAGTCCGTCCGCTACAATCATCCCGTAAAGTGTCTCTTCAAATAAGTAGCCAGGTTGGTTTTCAGGTAGATTGCTCAAAACAGTTTCAATAGCTCTACCGCCGCGAATTACGAGGTAGTGGTCTTCATTGTTGGTCCTCACGTGTCCCTGATCTGAAAGAGCGTACATCTCTACATTCACGAGCGAGGAAAAGGGCCGCGGGAATTCAACAGATGCAGAAGGGCTAAGTTCGTCGGTGGAATCTAATCCAGTCTTGTCATTCATAGTGGGGTCCTTTGTTGCGTAAACCATGTGGTCGGCACCAGAGTACGATTAGTTAAGAAGTCAAACTGCGCCGCGGACCGCGAGCGTCAATACTCACGAATTCATCGTCGCAGTTTTGTTAGATCCAGGGGAGGCTGGAGGGCTTACCGAGGAAGTGATTGAGCAATTCCTCAATGGGGACCTGGTTTGTACACTGCCAGGATAGCCCCGCTCAAACCACACATCGGTCAATTCGACGAAGAACCTCACCAACTCTTTCATTTCTAAAATGCTCTCCGTCTTGGCGTCATTGAGCTCCGCCGCCGCAGAACGATGCATTTATTGCAAGCCGACCGATACGACGCGCAATCCACTTAGGTCGGTCGGTAAGCTGGCAGGGCAATGCTCTGATTCAGAATGATTCCGAATTCTGTCCCTTCGTTAACCTAGGCCTCATCACCCTTCCTTAACTTCTTGCCAAGGAAACCGGCACCCGCACCTATAGCGGCGCCAATCGCTGCTCCCTTTCCTCCCCCCGCTAGTGCTCCAATCACAGCCCCACCTGCTGCGCCACCACCAACGAACTTCACGTTACGCTTAGACATTTTCTTAGCTGAGGCCCTGCCTTCGTTGTCGCTCGACGTGCTTCCAGAACTTAGATCCGTTAGTGAGCCGTTTATCGGAATCGATCGTCCGTTAGGTAACCTCACTCTGTAGAAAGCCACGTCGATCGCGCCCGGCTTGCCGTCTTTCTGTGCTTTCAAGACCGAAGTCACGCGACCTGTAACAACACTGCCGGAAGGAATCAGTTCGATTCCGTTCGCTGAATAGACCGGATCCACCACGGTGGTGGTAAAGGTGTCTCCAACTCGCGCGGTATCTGATCTGAGCGTCTGACCCATCCGGACGTGCAGGGTCTGGTTTGCGTTTACCCGGTAGTACTTTATCCTCGGCTTCTTTTTCTGGGACGCGGCGGCAGGCGAACCGTGGAGCGCCGCTGACACAGGCGGCGTGACGGTCCAGCCAATGACGCTCAGAAGAGCGAGTAGTAGCGCACACGTTACGTATCTGTTTGCTTGTTTCATGAAAAGTTGCTCCTGTCAGATCGTTGAATGTCCAGCCATCCTTTGATTCAGCTTTTCAATCGCGCATTAGCCGGTTGGTATCGAAAGTATACTCGCCAGTAATGCTGACTGCTAGCGTAAGGACGCACTGCCAACACCAGATCAGACAAGGTCGTGTTTGTGTACCCACGAGCTAACAAGCCACTGTTACGCGGTGTGAATGTGAAACTTCCAAAGTCGCGTAACACGAGGGTCTGCGGTCTTGCTTGGACCGGTAGATCGCACGATTCGATTATCGTTGTAGAAAGGTCCCTTGGACTTCCAGGTCTGAAGATCGAAACTCCTGCGCATTCCGCAACGCACACAAACGGAATAACTATCGCCGTCACGTGTAAATGGCCTACTCATCTTGCGATGCCGGCAGGAACAAACCCTCAGGAACAGGTAACGTAGCCGTTCGAAAACTCCTTGTTGTGAAGATTGTGCTTCGTTGATCTTGACTATGCTGAGCACGGTCGGTTCGTACCCAATCATTTCGTCCACCTCCTTTTGGACGGACACTGGTGCTACTTGCAAAAACACCGACTTTTGTCGGTTGTGCCTATTGGTTTCAGATTTGGACGGTGAGGAAGATACAAACGCCCCGAGGAACCGTAAATCGCCTGAATTTGGTATTTTTTGGTTGACCAGGCCGTGTCTCACTGCATCTTTCAGGTAGGCTGATCAGGGTTCCATGGTAGGCATGACTAAGGCCTTTCACGAGCAGGGATAATCGGCATCTTAAGGGACAGTTCCAGAGTCTTCCCCGCGCGCAGAACCTTGCAGCGCACCAGGGTTCCTGGTTTGGAAGCCGCAAGGCTTGCAAAGACGGCCCGGTAAGCGGGTCGATCATCACCGACCACGACGCCATTGATCCCCAGAATTACGTCGCCGCCGATGAGCAGCCTCTGACCGTCGATTACGACATCCAATTGCCCGCCCATCAATCCCATTCGTTCGGCCAGTGAGTCTCCGGCTACATCCGTCACGAGAAAACCAGACGGTTGGGGCAGGTTAAGAGCTTTCGCCACGACACCCGTTACCAATACCCCCTCGATTCCAGTGCGGGCTGAATCGCCATCAAGCAACAGAGCGCGGGCTGTATTGACCGTGGCTGCGAAGCCGACCCCCTGGAAATCTCCAGAATCACTGACCACGCTGCTTACGATTGCGACGACTTCCCCCGCCTTATTGAAAACTGGCCCGCCTGAGTTACCTTTGAAAATTCAACTGTGAGACCGCCTTCCTTCTCAACCAAGTGGCCGGCGGTAAGCACTTTGCCGTCCGTCGAGATCAATACGC
>JAMQPH010000819.1 GCA_023717605.1 Pyrinomonadaceae bacterium | reverse complement strand
GTGGGGAGAACCTGGAAGACACGCCATTGCTGGCTTCGTTTGATACGTTTCGGCTGTTCGGCCAGGCGACACCGCTCGATGCCCGCCCGGATCCTCGTGATCCCGAGGGTAAGCGATCGCTGCCTCCTCCCGAATGGGGTGAGATCAAGAATCGGGCGATCGAGGCGTTACGCAAGAGCAAGGACATCCGTTTGCTGGCTCACCTGGGCACTGCCTCTTTGAGGACCGATGGATTGCCAGGGTTTGCCGAAGCGTTGGCGGTCGCCTCGCAGTGGCTGGAGACACATTGGGCGCAGACCTACCCACTGGTCGATGAAGACGCAATCCTGCGACGAAACGCGCTGAATTGCTTCGCGGACCAGATGGCGGTCATCGACGGACTGCGTCGACTGCCCTTGGTGAGCAGCCGTCAGCACGGAAAGGTCACTCTGCGTGACATTGACATCGCTGCGGGGCAGCTGCAGCCGGGCGACGGTGACGCCAAGCCCGACGAAGCGCAGATCAATGCGGCGTTCGCGGAGGTGCCGCTGGACGAGTTGAAGCTGCTGCAGCAGAGCGCGTCGAGCGCCCTGACGGCGCTGAAAAGCATCGGGTCGGCGATGAGCGCTGCCGGCCCCGACGCGGTCCCGGACTACGATCCGTTGTCGCTGCAGCTGGCACGATTGGATCGCGTGGTACACGAACAGCTCGGATTGCGTGGCGACGCCCCAGGCGAGGAACGTGCGCCAGGCGCGGCTGGTGGAGAGGTTGCCGTGGGCGCTATCAAGTCGCGCCAGGATGCCATCCGGGCGTTGGACGCGGTGGCCGAGTATTTCCGGCGCAACGAGCCATCGAGCCCGATTCCGTTGTTCGTGGAACGTGCGAAGCGCCTGGTCTCCAAGAATTTCCTTGAAGTGCTGGCCGATGTTGCCCCTGACGCCGTCCACCAGGCGCGGGCGGCAGGCGGCCTGGCGCAAGGCGAGTAAGGAGCTGGCGAGTAAGGAGCTCGAAGGTGCGGTGTCGAAACTGAGTGAGTGATGCATGAGTACGCGTCAGGAGGTTTCCCGTGGCTAAGGCAAGCAGTCAGAAATTCATCGCGCGCAATCGTGCACCTCGCGTGCAGATCGAGTACGACGTCGAGCTGTATGGCGCCGAGAAGAAGATCCAGCTTCCGTTCGTCATGGGGGTGTTGGCGGATCTGTCGGGAAAACCCGCGGAGCCGCTGGCACCGGTCGCGGATCGGAAATTTCTCGAGATTGACGTCGACAACTTTGACAGCCGGATGAAGGCCCTGAAGCCACGGGTGGCGTTTCAGCTGCCGAACACCCTGACCGGCGAGGGCAATCTCACCGTGGAGCTGACGTTCGAGAGCATGGACGATTTCTCGCCCGCGGCAGTGGCACGCAAGGTCGATGCTCTGAACAAATTGCTCGAGACGAGGCAGCAGCTCTCAAATCTCATCACCTATATGGACGGCAAGAGCGGGGCGGAGGAGCTCGTGAGCAAACTGTTGCAGGATCCCGCCCTCCTGCAGACGCTTGCGACCACGAAAAAGCCACAGGACGAACCTTCGTCGTAAACGTGAGCCACCGACCGGAGAACAGTTATGGCTGACCCAAAATCCCAGCAGGACGCACAATCGACGACGGGGACGATTGAGGCGAATGAATTCGACTTTCTGCTGAAAAAGGAATTCAAGCCCAAGACCGACGAGGCCAAGGACGCGGTCGAGCGGGCGGTGCGCACGCTGGCGGAGCAGGCGCTGTCGCAGACGCGGCTGATCAGCACCGACGTCGTCAAGTCGATCGAGGCGATCATCGCGCAGATCGACACGAAGCTGACTGAGCAGATCAATCTGATCCTCCACCACGCGGACTTCCAGAAGATCGAGGGGGCGTGGCGGGGGCTGCACTATCTGGTCAACAACACCGAAACCGACGAAATGCTGAAGATCCGATTCATGGATATCAGCAAGAACGAACTGGGTAAGACGCTGAAACGCTACAAGGGCACCGCCTGGGATCAGAGCCCGCTGTTCAAGAAAGTCTACGAAGCAGAA
>JAMQPH010000812.1 GCA_023717605.1 Pyrinomonadaceae bacterium | reverse complement strand
AGGAAGGCTCGTTCACATGATCCTCTTGAAAGCAGTGACAAGGTTCTGGCCCAGGATCAGATAGATGAATCGAAAGGTTTCGAAAACGAACCTGAATCCAGCGCCACCCTTTCACCTCAGAGTCATCCCCCAAAAGGGGGTGGATCGGGTGCAGCAAATGGTTCGACCAACACCCGGCGACCAGGTACCCAATTTACTACGGCAACTCCGGATTCACTTTATGGGGCTTATCGAATCGATCAAGAAGTGGGCAAACTTGTTTTGGCCCAACCTCACCGCACGGATGTTCTTTCCTCGCGTGCTCCTGACGATCGTCGAGCAATCGAAGGCTCTCTGGTAAAGATAATCCTGTCGAGACCGGACGAAAACGAGCAGCGTCGAGCGCGCGAAGCCTTGGAGGAGTATGGATTTGTGGCGCGCGAGTGCGCGGCTCTGCTGCTGGCCTCCGACGCATTTGAAAGGACCTCGGCCGCACGAGCCCTGGGTGAGATCAAGTCTCCAGCAGCGCTGCCATTCCTGATCGAGGCGCTCTACGATCACGAGTCGATCGTTCGAAACCAGGCGGTCGAGAGTATTGGCGAATTGCGACTCCCGAAGGCGATAGGCGCGTTACTGAATGTGGCTGGGCAACATCCAGACGTGCCAGCGAGCCTCTTAAGTACGGCTCTTAGTTCATGCTCGGTCGAAGGTTTAGATTTCTTTGACGGAATCCCTCAGTCCTGGTCAGCCGATGGAGAGTGCGGCAGTTTCTTTAAGGAGATCAATCAGCTGCGATCACCATCATCGGTTGAAGATCTCCCCGAAGCCGCGAACGACGAAGTCCTAACCGGGCTCCTTTCGCAGATCCAGAGTCAGGATCCGGCCGCGCGTGCAGAAGCGACCAAGGCTCTCGCAGAGTATCAGGTTCGCCCTTCCGTGATTGCTCTGTCATCACGGGCCCAGCGCGACCCTGAAGCTGCTGTACGTTCACAGGCGATATCAAGTCTTGCTGAAATTAACCATGAATCTGTTTTTCCAGCGGTTTTGATTGGAATGGCGGATGAGTCGCGCGAGGTAAGGGCAGCTGCGGCACGTTCGTTAAGCCGGTTGAGTTTTGATCGCGCGGATGCCTACGCTCGTCTGATTGAGACCGCGGACGACGAATTGCTGGTCGAAGTTGCTAGCGCCTGCATTAAGGCAGGAATCGTGTCCCAGGGAATTGATAGACTTGGCGGCGGCGACCGTCGCCAGGCGTACGAGACCTTCTCGATCGTCTCTCTCCTTGCCAAGGCAAAGCTTACAGACTGCATTGTGGAAGCCATTTCCACTCACTCGAACACCGATGTTCGCTTGGCTGCGGTGCGGTTGTTGGGCAGCATGCCGCAGCCGGAGATCGTCGAACAACTGCGCAAGCTGGCACTCAAACCAGACATGAGTGAAGACGTGAGAACGGCGTTGTTGGAGGCGTTGTATAGCGTCGACGAGGAGAAACTTGGAGATGAAGAGTTACAAACAATGTTGGACGCCGAAGAAGGGCTCCGTTTCGATGCAGATGGCACACTTAAATCGAACGGCAATATTGAAATAGAGCCTTGCGTCGAACTCCAAACACAACCTGACAAAATGGAAATTTGATCCTCTGGACTGACGGCAAGTGCGGCTGCATAATATTAATGGCGAAATCTCCCTATTTGGCTGAATGAAACAGAAATTCTTCAACTCGATTGCTATAGGGAACGGATGGCGGGTCACTCGCATCGCGCTGGCTGTCGTGTTGTTGGCGTGGTTTGGGGCGACCTCAAGCGCCGCACAGTCCAAGAACCAAAAACGTGTGACCTCGGTTCGACTCGGCACCGCGACCGAGGGTTCACGTGTAACAGTTGTATCCGACTCGGCTCTGAATGATTACGAGGCTTACCGGCGTGGCGATCGCTTTTACGTGAAGATTCCGGCTGCGCAGTTCGCGTCCGCTGTACCTAATCTCAGCGGGGCTGGCTTTGAAGATGTACAAGTTCAGAAAGCCGCGGATAGTTCGGTCATTTCCTTTCGCTTGCAACCGGGTACCGCAGCTCGAGTTGACCAACGTTCCAACAGATTGGATGTAGTTTTCTCGACTCTCGGGAGATCTGAGAATGCCAGTGGAACCACCACCAGTGGCGCAGATCCTGCGCAGTCTGTGAGTGAAAGTCGAGTTGACACTTCCGGGCCAGTGCCCTCTCAAAGCGGCAGTTCTCACGACGGTCGCGACTCTTCGTCCTCCAATCCAAGTGGAGTTGGAGTCCCAATACGCCAGAGTCATTTTGTCTCCCCGCAATCCGCCGTCGGATCGCGGCAAGTTTCGAGTGAAGCTGCGTCCCAGGCGGTTACTGCTGCCTCCTCTCCCGGTGCTAGCGGAACGGCAACAGTCTCGCCGGATTCGTTGCTGGCACAGGTGTCTCCAGGACAACCTACGACCGTTGAGCAGCAACGCACGCCTACTGCACAGGGCACTACAAGTTCTCGCAACCTGCCAGTGTCCCTGGGGCAGTGGCTGGCGCAACACTGGTTACTTGCTGCAATTGTGCCACTCCTGGTCGTGAGCATGCCCTTACTAATTGTTGGGTACCTACGTTCCAGACTCAAGCACAACAATAAAACCGGGCGCTCGCAAGAGTTACTCGAACAACCGAAGAATGTGGGAGATGTCGAACCTAGCGAATCCGATCTTGCTGCGCCGGTTGGGCTTGCCGCGCCGAACAGCGCTGCGACTCAAACTACCAAGCAGGCAGAATCCAAAGTTGAACCCTTCCCCTTGGTTCCCCTTTCCTCAGAAACCAACAAAACTCATAAGACGGTCGAAACTCAACCCAC
>JAMQPH010000807.1 GCA_023717605.1 Pyrinomonadaceae bacterium | reverse complement strand
CCTATTGAGATCAGGGAAGTTGTTTATCAAACCGCCCCTTTCATTGGCTTTCCCAAAGTATTGAATGCACTGGATACAATCAACGAGGTTTTTAAAAGCAGGAACATTCAACTGCCTTTGGAGACCAAGGGAACCGTTACGGAGAGCCAACGATTTGAAAAAGGAAAAGAAAAGCAATATCCCATTTACGGAGATGCGATGAAACAAAATATGAAAGATTTGCCAGGTGAGTTTGCCGAGGTAATACCGAGAATATTAACGGAGTTGTGTTTCGGCGATTTCTACACAAGAGATGGCTTGGACATCAAAACGAGGGAGCTAATGATCTTCTGTGCTTTGGCCGCACTGGGAGGAAATGAAAGACAAATGGCTTCACACGCTGTTGGCAACATGAAAGTTGGCAATAGTAAGGCAACGCTGCTTTCCGCTATGGTTCATTGTTATCCCTACATGGGGTTTCCGCGGGTCTCAAATGCGATCAATGTTATTAAGGCGGCAAAGATAAATAAGGTTGTGGGTAATAACCTCACGCGAAAAAAGCAAAAAAAGACTTCTCGCTAAAACAAAGGAGTAAAAAAGCTGGCGGCAATGCAAAAAAGAAAACTTGGTGGCGGAAAAGTTAAAACAACTAGGAGTGACCGATGAGGACGCCGCTGGAAACAGGCGGGCCACGGAGAACGGTGTCACCGAAGCCGAACTCATCGAGACCATTACCCACCTAGCCTTTTACAGCGGGTGGCCCAAAGCAATGTCCGCCATCACAATCGCTAATGAGGTTTTCAAGAAGCAGTGATGAGCAGCACCAGGCTAAGCCAAGTGCCGTCCGATCCGGCCGCTTTATTTCCTGGGTGGTCTTCGGTGACGTGCCAGACAAGATCGGCGGCGCGAATATCGGCGCCTTTTTTTGACGTGACCTTGACGCGACTGTAGGGCAATGAACGGGTTGCTGTAGAAACCTATGGAATGCGAATGTTCCTTCGGACGGCTGCTCTGTTGAATTTGGTTTAGTAGATGGAAACGCTTGGTAGTCAATGGACCAAAAGTCAATCGCGTTCGCAGAAGTCTAGGGTCGGCCATCGCGCGCACAATACGCGCACATCGAGGAGCCGAAAACAGCCCAAAGCATCCTAAACCATCCTAAATTACCTCCTGCATAAGCTCTTTACACTCAGGTACATCCGTTGATTTCAAACCACTTCGGCGAATCGGTAAGCGGCCCTGAAAAGGCCGGCGTCGGCGGTTCGATTCCGTCCCTGGCCACCAACCCTTTCAATAACTTAGACTTGCAAAAACCGTGAAAAAATTTCTCGCGCACAATACGCGCACATCAGTTCTTTAAATTTCACTTTTGGCGCCGCTCGTTCAAATAACTTCCAAATTTCCTTTGCACTCTCTCCAATATCAAAGACCAAAACCACGAAGCCGGAAGGAGCACAAGGATCATGGAGAGACACACGAAGGCATCACCGGACATTCCCAAGTGGTCAGCGTTGCTAGTTGAAGCAGTAAACAAGGCCGGCCTGATCATGCAGGCTTGCAGTGCTTCTTTGTGCCGCGAGTCTTGCCTTCGGTCAACAAGGTAGGCGGGGAACGGATCGACGCTAGAGCTGTTCTCCGGGAGGGCAGAACGCACCAGAAGCGGGGCGATCGAAAGATAAAGTGGTTCAAGAGTTTTGCGCGCAGCATCGACAATCATTTCCCGCAGGTGCCGACGGTGGTTTGGGCGGCCTAATCAACTCGTTTATTTCGGCGGTTCCTCAAGAACCGTGAACCATAGAATGCTTTAGAGGTATTGACAAAAAGAGAGAGTTAAAATCTCTTAGCTCTGCCATCACCTACATCGCTGCACGTTTGTTGAGTATGTCCCTCATCTTGTCGTTCACCTTCTTCGTTAGGTGGTAGTACCTGTACGTCATAGAGATGTTGGTGTGGCCCAAAATCTTTGCCAGTTCCTGCATCTCCATACCAGCGTCGGCCATGCGAGTTGCAAACGTGTGTCGCAAGTCATGAAAGCGCACGCTACTGATACCGGCCTCTTTACGTGCAGCCTCCCAGACCTTACGCAGGTTCACGCTCGCGCTCGCGAACAACCGCTCGTCGGGATCGTCGCTCTTCGTCTGGAGTTTGAGTTTCAGCAGTTCGGCTTTCAATCGAGTGCTGACTGAAATCTGCCACTGCTTCATGTTCTTATCCTTGTAGGTGGTGATGGTCACTTCTTCGGCTTTGAAGTCGACATGTTTCCACTTTAAGAACTCGACCAGACTGGACCAGCGAGCGCCAGTCTCCAGCGCTGCAATGAACACCGGAATTGTGTGACGACGGTCTGCTTTCTGAAGGGCGTTGAATAGCCGTCGCTCTTCGGCGTCGGACAATACCTGCTCCACAGCACCCTTTTCAGCGGCGACTTGAATCAACTGTTTGCCAGCTTCAGTCTTAAAGGGGTTATCGAAAACCCACTTCTTCGACAGCGCCACACCAAACATCTTCCGCGCTTTCGATAGCTCACGATCTACTGTGGCGATGCTGACTGTTTTCAGGCGATGGGCCTTGAACTCCTCCAAAGCCTCATCATCAATCTTTCTAATGTCTCTGTCGCCGAAGTAGGCCACCAGTCTGTTAATGGCTGAGCATGCAGGTACAACGCTTCGCACACCACTTACTCTACGTCCTGTCTCATCGTAAGTAGCCGGTTGGTAGAACCTCTTGATCGCGTATTCCGCAAGCTGTCTAAACGTAATCTTACCGGCCTGCAATCGCGCCGGTCCTTTTTCGATTAGTTCAGTTTCAAGCTGCGCGAGTTTGGTCTTTGCTTCTGACTTACTCTCTGCGGTGCGTAAAAGCTCGTGTTTCTGTCCGTCGTCATCTATGTAGCGAAGACGTGCGCAGTGCTTGCCTCTGGCTTTGCGGAGTGTGCAGCTAAGTATTTTCATTTCGCACCTCCGGCCTTCATGTAGGCGGCAAAAGCAAGGCTCTGTTCGGAGATAGCTTCATCATCAAAGAGGGTTTCGCCTACGCATTCCAGTTCAAGATTCCTAATCACTCTGTCCGTCAGTCCATCTATTTGCGTTGGCATAGCTCTGTTCTCCTTCGTTTCTGTGGTCCTAAGACCGGGCCTTAGTGTACCCCTTTGCGTACCCCTTTCTACGTAGTTTTCAGGACACATTGGTGTACCTGGTGACACGGAGTGACACAAGAATCACAGCGTCTTTTTGACGTTTACGATTTTGTTCAGGAAAACCGGGAGGTTAAGAACGGCTCCGGAGGCGAACGCTCTAATCCACTGAGCTACGCGGGCACGTGTCGGAGCCACAAAAGATAGCACACCCCGCTCCCAGTGAAAAACGACGACTGTTTCTGATTTACCCACTTAGTCTTTCCATTTTCCATTTGTCATTTATCATTTTTCATTGGTCATTTTAATTCTGTCCGACCGCAGAAATCCGGCAGTATGATGCCCGGTCTCATGCCAATGACAAATGGGAAATGGAAAATGATAAATGGAAAATGATCCGATCCTGTCGGCTCAGGGTTCAGCGACTACACTTGGCGAGAGCTTGCAAAACCTCACCCTGGTCGTATATCAAGGTGGCAGCGCATGACCAGCAAAACCCACTTCCCCGAAGTAGTTGACCTTCTGCGTTTGGAAGCCAATGCAATAGCCGCCACCGCGACTCGCCTGAACGAAGAGCAGGTGGAGCGCGTGATGAGTTTACTGGCGGGTTGCAAAGGCAAGGTCGTAATTGTAGGCGTCGGCAAGTCAGGCATTATCGCCCAGAAGATCGCGGCCACGATGACCAGCACCGGCACCGCCGCATTGCATTTGCACCCCTCCGACGCACTACACGGCGGCCTCGGCATCGTCAACGCGGAAGATGTCGTAATAGTGCTGAGCAACAGCGGCGAAACGGATGAGATTGTCGCGATGCTTCCTTACCTGAAGCATCGACAGGTTCCGATTATTGCCGTGGTTGGAAATCTGAATTCCACTGTGGCGAATCGTGCCGATGCAGTGCTTGATGCTTCGGTGGACCAGGAAGCCTGCCCACTAAATCTGGCTCCGACCACGAGTACAACGGTGGCCCTGGCAATCGGCGATGCTCTCGCGATGACGCTCATGAAAATGAAGGGGCTCACGGTGGCCGCCGTTGCCGTCAACCATCCGGCGGGCCGGCTCGGGAAACGTTTGACCCTGAAGGTTGCTGATTTGATGCACGGCGGTAACCAGAACCCGACCATTAACACTGAATCGACCTGGGTGGCCGTGGTTAAGGGAATTAGCGACGGAGGACTAGGAGCTGTAAACGTACTGGATGAAGCCGGTCAACTGGCGGGAATTATTACCGACGGCGACCTGCGTCGTGCCATCCAGCGCATGGACCACGCATCGCTCGAAGATCTCAGGAGCGAAGACATCATGACGCGCAATCCGGTGGTCGTTTCCGCCGACACACTGGCCTACGATGCGCTTCGTTTAATGGAAGATCGGTCTTCGCAGATTTCGGTGCTGCCGGTAATCGACGAAGCCCGAGTGTGCGTGGGCTTGATCAGGCTGCATGACATCGTTCGGAGTGGTTTGTAAGAATCAGGGGGATGTGAATTCGCATGAAGCTTCCAGCAAGAGTATTACTCTTCTTGAGCGTCTGGTTAACCGCTCTTTCCGCTTTTGGCCAGGCGAGTCAGCAACGCCCGGTTCGAACCGGAGAAGCGACGATCACGGTCAAAGAGCAGTTCTTTAACTCATTTCTGGACGCAATCTTCGATAACCTCAAAGCGCCTTCCACGCCGCTGGTCATTACGGAATCCGACAAGAACAGGACCGACGAATCCGCAAGGTCCTGTCCCAGCGCGATCATGCTGCAACGGGAAAACAGCGGCGTAAAAACAATGGTCAAGTTCGAGCAGGGAAAGGTTGTGGCGCCGCTGGCCTTCTCGGGTGCTTATAACTCAACCCTTCTCGGGTGCCTGCAGTTTCAGGGAGTGGCCTACACGGAATGGAGCCTGGAGTTTGATCGTAACGCCCAGGTGTTGCAGGCCAGGATTAAGGTCACCGATATGCGTCTTGAAAATGTTCCTTCGTTGGTCCAGGGTTCGATCGTCACCCTGGTCCAATCGGCGATCGACGCCCGCATCAATCCTCTAAAGATTCTCCGACCTGAGCAATTGTCGAGCATAGTTCGAATTGCTCCTTCCGGCGGTTCGCTGCGTCTGCGGGCAAAGGAAGTGAAACCGGAGATCGTTCCCGGCCTGGTGCACCTGCACCTCACCTATGAGTTTTTGCCGGAGAAGTAGTCACGGCATATCCACGATATCCCACGCGGAACGCACTCGCAGCAGCTTCGACATCAAACCCGCATGCATGATGTGACCACTCCGTTCCGCGGTGACGCGGCCCAAAAGCGGCATCCCGAGCAGTGCCAGATCGCCGATGATGTCCAGGATCTTGTGTCGCACAAATTCATCCCGGAAGCGTAACTCCTCTTTGTTCATCATTCCTTCCGGCGTAAGCACGATGGCGTTATCGAGCGAGCCACCGCGGATTAGATTCGACCTTTGCAACTGTTCAATCTCGGCGGTGAAGCCGAACGTGCGGGCCGGGGCAATCTCGCGACTGAACGCTCCATTATTGAGTTCTAAAGAGAAGCGTTGGATGCCGATCATCGGATGAGGGAAGTCTATGAGACAGTCAATCTGATAACTGTCCGCTGGTTCAACTGAGATCCGTCGGTTGCCTTGCTCAAAGGCAACTCGTTCGCGCACGAGCAATGCCCGCCTTGCCAGAGGCTGTTCAACGGTGCCGGCCTGCTCGATCATTTCGGCAAACACTTCCGCGGAGCCATCCAGAATTGGAATCTCAAGGTTGTCAACTTCGATGAAAACGTTATCGACGTTTGAGCCGCGCAGTGCCGACAATAGATGTTCGACCGTCGAAAGCATCACACCGGTGCGCATCAACGTGGTGGCGTAGCCGCAATGGGCCACGGATTCCACCGTGGCTGGAATCTCAAAACCACCCAGGTCGGTGCGCCGGAATACGTAGCCGGTATCGGGCGGCGCCGGCCCGAGTCGGACGTGTACTTGTACTCCCGTATGGAGTCCGACGCCGTCAGTTTCAACAGGTGAACTAAGGGTGGTTTGTTTGAGCAAGTTTGGTTGACTCTCCCTTGCGGGTTGCCATTGAGGTCTTCTAACAGCGAATTTGATGTGCAACGCTTATGCCTATTGCAAAAGCAGGTAATTCGCATCGGGAGGAGCCTGACCTGTGGCGTTATGGCAACATTGCTGGAAGATTGATTGGAGCGAATGCAACAGTGACGAGACAGCGCGCTTGTTTGACACTCGGAAAACGCCTCTCTATGATCGAAGCAAATGCCAACCAAGAGTGCTGCTGCTGGCAATAAGCCAGTCGAGCGGGTTTTTCTCATCGATTCCATGTCGCATATCTTTCGCGCGTTCTTCGCGCCGATGGCGAATCGCGTTGCGCCCCTCTCAAACTCTAAGGGGCAGGTCACTCAAGCAGTCTTCATCTTTACAAACATGCTGCGCAAATTGCTGCAGGATGAGAAGCCGAATTACATCGCCGCTATCTTCGAGTCTAAGGAAAAGACTTTTCGCCACGAGACGTTTGCCGGTTACAAGGCAAACCGGCTGGCAATGCCCGACGACCTTGCCTCGCAAATGCCTTACATTATCCGTCTGTGTGAAGCATTCAATATCCCGGTTATCAATGCTCCGGGCTATGAAGCGGACGACGTAATCGGGACGCTGGCGGTCAAGATCGCCGCAAGAGGACTGCAGACGGTAATCGTTTCCAATGACAAGGACATGTGCCAGTTAGTGCGCGACCCTTTTGTTGTTGGCATGCGGCAAAACTCGCAGGTGGCGAAACGAAAAGAGCCGGTGCCGCCGGTCGAGTGGTGTGATGAGGTGTGGGTAGAAAAGAAGTTTGGCGTGCCGGCAGAGAAGGTTGTAGACCTGCTGGGACTTATGGGCGACTCAATAGACAATATTCCCGGGGCGCCGGGAATCGGCTCGAAAGGCGCCGTGCAAATCATCCAGCAGTTTGGCTCAATCGAGAACGCACTCGAGCACTGGGAGGATGTGAAGCACAAGACCTACCGAGAATCACTCCGGGATAACGCCGATCTGATCAGGCAGTCGCGAGAGTTGGCTCGAATCAAAGTCGACCTCGACGTTGATCTGAACCTGGATGAGATCAAATCAAGGCCACCGGATCGTGCTGCGGCCTATGAGCTGTTTCGCGAGCTTGAATTTGCGAACTTGACCCGGGAGTTTGCCGATGCGAAAGCGGTTCCGGTCGCCAGCACGTCCGAGCTCAATTACAAGGTTGTGCGCACCCGCGCCGAGCTCGACGAACTTGTCAAAGAGCTTTGGGATGCGGAGAGCCTGGGAATCGCAGTTGCTGACCGAACGCCGGCGGGCCAGGATGAACAACAATGCTCATTCGATTATGAGGCTGCGGCAGGGATCGCTATTTCCACTGTAGCGGGAACCTCTGCCTACGTCGATCTGGAGAAGTTTGTTGAGGGCCATCAGGCGGCGGTCAACTCGCTCCGCGAAGTTTTGGCTAATGGCCTCATCGAGAAGTCCGTTCACGACCTGAAGCGGGCGGTTGGATTGCTGGCCAAACTGAACGTTACTCTCGAAGGCGTCAAAGACGACACCTTCCTCGCTGCGTATCTATTGGATCCCAATCGCAGCAAGTACGAGCTTAGTGACCTGGCCCGCGAAGCAATTGGCGTCGACGGGCTCGATGGGACGCCGAATGGGTGGACGGAATCCCAATGGTACACCGCCACAGCTGCGGATCTGACGGCGCAAAGTGCGAAGGTCTTACGCAAACGCATTCTCGAGAGCAAATTGGAGACGATCTATTCTGAGGTGGAGTTGCCGTTGGCCCCTCTGCTTTATCGAATGGAGCGTGCCGGCTTAAAGGTCGACCCGAAGGTGCTGGCAGATCTGTCGAACTATCTCGGTCAGGAACTCCATAAGCTGACCGTTAAGGTCTACCAAATGGCAGGCCGGGAATTCAACATCGGTTCTCCCAAGCAAGTGGGGGACGTGCTCGGGGAACTAAATATTCTCGCCGGCAGAAAAACCTCGACGGGTCGCGTGTCAACCAGCAAAGCCGTGCTTGAAGAGTTGGCCCTGACGCACGTGCTGCCACGCCTTATTATCGAATATCGTGAACTTGATAAACTGAAGAGTGTTTATACTGACGCTTTGCCACATCAAATTGCTGCTGACGGTAGAATTCATTGTCTACTGAATCAGACGGTCGCTGCTACGGGCCGGCTTTCCTCAAGCGATCCCAATCTACAAAACATTCCCATTCGCACGGAACTGGGTCGACGCATTCGCCGCGCGTTTGTGGCGGAGAAGGGTAACAAGATCATTTCCGCCGACTACTCGCAACTCGAGCTGCGGCTGCTGGCCCACATCACGCAGGATCCGGTGATGCTGGAAGCTTTTCAAAACGGTGAGGACATTCACGCACGCACCGCTCGTTTGGTTTTTGGGGCCAAAACGGATGAAGAACTGAAAGAGGCGCGGCGCTTCGCAAAAATCGTTAACTTCGCCATCGCTTATGCAATTGAGCCCTGGGGTCTCTCACAAAGAGTGGGCATCTCCCGTCAGGAGGCGAAGAAAGTCATTGCGGATTACTACAACACTTACAAAGGGGTGCGCCGTTATATGGAAGAGGTTCCGCTGCGGGCGCGGGAACATGGTTATGTCAGGTCGATCTACGGTCGCATCCGTCCGCTCCCCGGCATTAATGATCGCAATGCGAACATCCGAAAAGCGGCCGAACGCGAAGCCATAAACATGCCGATTCAGGGGACCGCCAGCGACATTGTGAAGATCGCTATGCTGCACGTGGAGGAAGAGTTCAAACGCGCCGGTCTGAAGTCGCGGTTGTTGATGCAGGTCCACGACGAATTGTTGGTGGAAGCTCCAGCGGATGAAAGCCAGCAAGTCGCCGCCATCCTTAAACGAGAGATGGAGTCCGCGGTGACCCTGGACGTGCCGCTTGTGGTAGATGTAGGAACGGCCGACAACTGGATGGATGCAAAGCCCTAGCAGTCTGCGAAAGACTTAACACGATCGACAAAATCACACGAATCCGCACGAAATGGTTGCCTTAATTCGTGTTACGTCGTGTGATTCAGTGGATCGTCCTTCGTTTTTCTGCAGCTTGCTAGGACAGTCGCCGGGGATCCCTTATAGTTTTACTTTCCGCGCGCATTCACAAGATCAAACGGATAGAGCATGGCCCAGCCTGAAACCGAAAGATCCGGCTCCAAAAAAAGCGTTCCCGAAAAGGACGTCGCGCTGGATAGCGACGGCAGTCCAGCCCATGAAGTGAGATCGCAAGTAGTTTACCGGCGGGTCGAGGGCACCGAGGACAACGTCGGATCGGGGTCACCAGCGCCCGAAGAAAAAGGCGTTCGTGCCCGCGCTCGCGAGATCGCTCCTGCTATCACCCCACTAATCATTGGCTTTACCTTGCTGTTGGTGCTCATTTCAGTGCTGGGCTATCTCAGCGTGCAGCGCATGGATGAAGTCAGTTTTCGGGTGCTCGATCTCGAACACCAACACGCTGCCAAACTCGGTTTGCTGCTTCAACTTCGTCTCGCCGTCACAAAATTGAACAACGAAGTGCGGACCAGGCAGGGCTCGGAAGCCCGCCGTGAGGTAAGGCCGCCGTTTGATTTTCGGTTGAGCCTGGCGCGTGAGGAAGTCAATCAGCTGCTAAAGCAACTCGAGCGGCCGCCCCTCTCCGAAGATCCCTCATGGCGGCGGTTTCAGGACGACCTGCGGTCATACGCTAAGGTGACTGAAGATACTCGTCGCTATGCCCTCGAGGGTTATGAAAAGTTTAAAGTGGTTGACGAACAACTCGATGGCTTGCTGACCGCTTCCACGAATGAGCAGTCGGAAATCTTTCGCCAGAGCGAGGCGATCGAGCAAGTAGCTACGCGATCTATCCGTCGCTGGAGTGCCGTGGCGCTGCTGTTTGGTGCGCTGGTAGCAGTTGGTACGATCTGGGAAGTGCAGCGACGCTTCAGACAAATGCGCCGCAGCATGTTTGAGGCGCGCCGCGAGCGTGTTTTCACCCGTCAGTTGCTTGAGGGGATGGTTAGTGCCGTGGCTGCTACAGACGCGAACAATCGCATCCGCAGCGCCAATGCGGCCTTCTTCAGAATTTTCCCCCGAGCGAGTATTGGCGCATCTGTATTTGAGAGATTTGGCTTGGACGACGCAATGAAAATGCTCGAGGCGGCCACCAGTGAGCGGGCGGACAAGTCTACTTACCGGGGCCGTTGGGTGTGTCGTGTGGACGATGGACTTAATGAAAAGACCTTCGATGTCTATTCCTCTCCGCTGGCGTTTGATGGAGGCCGGGGCCAGATCGTGACCCTGGTGGATGCCACCGAAGCGGCTGAATCGGAGCGCGGTCTACGCAGGTCAGAGTCTCTCGCGGCTGTGGGCCAGGCTACGGCACAAGTGGCCCATGAGATCAGAAACCCGTTAGGCAGCATACGGCTGGGTGTGTCGATGCTGCGAGATAGCGTAAATGATCAAGAGGCGCTGAATACTATTGAACTGGTCGAACGAGGCATCAAGCACCTCAACAAACTGGTGGTCGATGTCACGCAGTTCTCCCGTCAGAAAGACCTGGAGCGTTCGCATGTGGATCTTCACGAGCTGATTAACATGAGTCTCGATCTGGTGTCGGAGAGCGTTCAGGAAAAGCGAACCCCGGTGGAGAAAGTCTTCAGCAGCGAGCGGTTGGTGGGCGAGTGGGATGGTCACCAGTTGCGGCAGGTATTCGTGAATGTGATTTCGAACGCCGTCGACGCCAGCGGTGAAGGATCCCCAATCAAGATCTCAACTAAAGTGGTGACCCTGAATGAAAACGGCAGGGTCGACAACCGCGCTACCAGGAAATACGCGCGCATAGCGATTACCGATCAAGGCGGGGGAATTGATGAAACTACGGTGGACCGCATCTTCGAACCGTTCTTTTCTACCAAGAAGCGCGGCACGGGTTTAGGTCTGGCGATTGTAAAGCAGATTGTCGAACTACATGAGGGCAAGATTTCCCTGGACAGTCCGGCTGGGAAGGGAACCCGGTTTATTATTGATTTGCCGCTGTGAACATCCCCTTATTTTCCATTTGTCATTTTTCATTTATCAGATGTCATTTAAGGAAAATCATTGAATGACATTATTCAGGTAGACCTAGCGCAACGATTATCCATCATTAGAAATGTCACGTCGTACCAGATCCTAAAATGCGACTGACAAATGAAAGATGACAAATGGCAAATGAACCCCCGATCTAACCCTTGATTGAGTCGAACGCTTTTCCCGCAGCGCTAATCGTTCTGTCAATTATCTCGTCAGAATGGGCCAGGCTTACAAAGCCGGCCTCGAACTGTGATGGTGCGAGATAGACTCCATGGTCAAGCATGGCATGGAAAAATCTGCCAAAGAGTTTGCGATCGCTCTTGTTGGCGGTTGTCCAGTTTGTTACGGGCTCGCGATTGAAGAAGCCCGTCCACATCGAGCCGACTCGGTTGATTACGGTCTCGATCCCGGCATCTTCGGCGGCGGCTGACAATCCATTGCAGAGTTTACTGGTCGCGCGTTCAAGCGTTTCATAGATCGAAAGATCTCTGAGTCGTTTCAGGGTGGTGAGCCCAGCGGTCATTGAGAGGGGATTCCCGGAAAGCGTACCAGCCTGGTAGATAGGACCCACAGGTGCGATGTGGTCCATTAAGTCCCGACTTCCTCCGTAAGCTCCCACTGGCAGTCCCCCGCCGATTATCTTGCCCAGCGTCGTGATGTCCGGCATTACCCCGTAGAGCTGCTGAGCGCCACCTCTGGCCACCCGAAACCCGGTCATTACTTCGTCGAAGATAAGCAACGTTCCGTGACGGCTGGTTAACTCGCGCACGGCTTTCAAGTAGCCTTCCTGAGGTGGAACGCATCCCATATTTCCTACGATTGGCTCGATGATTACGGCCGCTATGTCAGCGTGTTGTTTGAAGACTTGTTCCAGCGAGTCCAGATCGTTGAAAGGGGCGGTGAGAGTGTTCTCGGCGAGCGACGCGGGAACGCCCGGACTGTCCGGCAATCCCAGAGTAGCCACGCCCGAACCGGCTTTAACCAGCAGACTGTCGCCGTGTCCGTGATAACACCCTTCAAATTTGACGAGCTTGTTTCGCCCTGTAACGCCGCGCGCCAGACGAATAGCAGACATCGTCGCTTCGGTGCCGCTATTGACCATGCGCACCATCTCGATTGATGGCACCGCGTCAACGATCTCTTCCGCCAGTTCAACTTCGAGTTCGTTAGGTGCCCCGAAACTCGTGCCGCGCGTTGCAGCCTCTTGTAGGGCCGCGACGATCTCAGGGTCGGCGTGGCCCAGAATCATTGGTCCCCACGAACCGACGTAATCGATGTAAGTGCGACCGTCGACGTCGGTAATCGTTGCGCCGTTCGCGCTCCTGATGAACTGAGGCATTCCGCCCACCGCTCGAAAAGCACGCACAGGCGAATTCACACCACCGGGCATCAACTCGACGGCGCGAGCAAACAATTCCTCTGATCGGTCGCGCGTAGTTTCTCTGGCTGAGCTCATAATCCCGATTCCTCTTGAGGTACAGGTACCGATAAAGCGCATCATACTCTTGCAGACCGTCCGCGCGGAATGCTGCCCCGAGGGTAGGTCTAGGTCAGACCCCGTACACAGCACAGAACCGTGGGTCAGGCACCGCGCACACAGCGCACAGAACCATTTGCGGTAGCCAATGGATGCCACACACAACGCAAATGAAAAATTGCGTTGAGTGCCGGATCCATTGGCTACTGCAAATGGTTCTGTGTGGTGAGCTGTACCAGATAGGCAAAGAAGCGGTTGCCAGACTAGTCTGACAACCGCCTTGAAGAGCAACTTCTTATGGAGGCTGGTGGCTCTATTTGTCATCATCCGGTGGAATAGTTAGTTTCTGGCCCACCTGGAGTTTATCGGGGTCGCCGAGTTGAGCACGGTTGGCATAAAAAATCCGCATGTACTCGTTTGGATCCCCGTATAACTGTTTGCTGATCTTGGAGAGATTGTCGCCTGACTTGACTTCATAAGTCTGTCCACCCTTGCCGCCGCCGCCGCCGGCCGCCGCGCCCATGGCACGGCTCGCATCCACGCTTATGTCTGCCGTGATGTCGTCTGCGTTTGGGTTGACCAACTTGATCTGATCCCAGAATTTGCTCTTGGCATCTTCTGAAGGCGCGGTGCCTTTGATGAAGAGCTTGTCATCCTGCACATGAAGGTTCTGGAATTGTATGTGCTGCTGATCGGCTGCGTTGAGCACCGATTGGTATTTTTGTTTGAGTGCGTTGAACCGTTGTTCGGCCTTCGGTTGTTGTTGCGCGTCGGACGCACCACGTCCGAACATCTTGTCGAAGAGTCCCATGACTTTTATCTTCCTTTCTTTGTCTGGATGAGAGCCCACTATACTCCTCAACAGGATCTCCGATGTTGTGTTTTCTTTGCGTTTGTTTCACGAACGCTATTACTCCAAAGGAAGGCTAACTTTGATCGTGGATCCGCGGTACGTTTTCAACTGGTTCCACAACGATGGTGCGAACAGTCGACATGCGAACCAGACCGGGCGCTGCACCTTTTGGCTTTGAGAGAAACTTACGTTGCGTGTAGTGAACAGTCACCTTTGAGTCGTTCCCAGCCTGGCTGAACTTAGCCGCTAGTTGGGCCGCTTCGATTATTGTTCGATG
Source organism: Pyrinomonadaceae bacterium (assembly GCA_023717605.1). Taxonomy (GTDB): domain Bacteria; phylum Acidobacteriota; class Blastocatellia; order Pyrinomonadales; family Pyrinomonadaceae; genus PSRF01. The sequence continues at coordinate 3,939 of JAMQPH010000807.1, read as the reverse complement.
GGGAATTTCGGAGCGTGCGTGGTTGCGGATTACCACATGCGAGCCGGGGTAGTCTGCAGTGTGCAGCCACAAATCGTGAGGACGCGCAACGCGAAACGTCAATTGATCGTTTGTGTGGGCGGCGCGTCCAACAAGAATCTCATAACCATCCGAAGAGCGGTAACGACGGACGCCCGGTATCTTATCGGCCGGCCTTCGTTTGATCTTGTTAGCTGGCTGCGTTTCCCCTGGCCCTTCGAATAAAGCGAGGGCAGTTTCGTCGCGAGCAGTGACAATTCTCTCGAGCTCTGTTTTCCGCTCTTCAAGTCGGGTGATGGTCTGGGCCAACTGAGTCAGGCGCGCGTTAATTTCTTCGGTAGCCCGCTTAGCCTTCGTGTAGCGGGCGAAATAGCGTGCGGCTTCGTCTTGTAAAGAAGTGTTTTCGTCAACTTCGATCTCTATCTCCGGCGCGTCATCGGAGTAATAATCCTTCAACTTGACCTTGTTGCCGTCACGCGTGGCGTTGGCGATGTTAGCCAGCAGGAGATCGCCGTAGCGCTTGTGTTGCTCCGAATCGCCATGGGTGGCGAGATCTTTCCGCAAATTGTTTTGAAGCTTTATCGCTTGAGCTAGTTCCTTCTTTGTTTTGCCCAGCGAGGCCTTCGAGCGCGCCGCGAAAGCCGCGGCGGATTCGCGTCGAAGGTAATAATCGTCGGCTGCAGCCGACAAAGAAGGGAAGTCTCCCTTTACGAGTGGGCTTTCTTGCTCGTTTAATATCTCGAGTTTTCGCGGGGCGTCAGGCGGCGTTTGGCCCGCGGGTATCTGGTATTGTTCCCCGATTTGCTGGCCCGCGCCCTTTGGGGATCTCAAGGCGTGCGTTATCCGACCGTCTCGATCGAGGAGAAACAGATTTGCGGAGCGCCCAGTGACCTGCGCAACCAACGCCGCACCTTTTGACTCACCTAATTCATCTTCGACCGAAAATGACAATCGAACAACGCGCTCGGAAACATCCTTCGTCACGGAAAGCAGTCGGCCGCCACCCAGACTACTGCGCATGGCCTGCACGAACTGCAACGGCGTAACCGCTTGTTTTTCCATTTGTCGTGAGGGGCGCTCGATCAGATAAATCCGAGGTGCAGCAGGGTCAACGCTAATAAAGAGGTATCCGGTGTCCCGAAGGCCAAAGTCGAGAGCCAAAGATAGCGGAGAGAGCTGGAAGATCCTGCCCAGGAACCTGCCACTCAAATGGCCAGTAATCTCCTTAACGATCTCTTCTATTGTTTGTTGGTTCATGGGATTACTCGGAGCGGCAGAGGTTCCCACGTGGACCCCGTTCGTGGAGGTAGGCTAACAGATTTTCAGAAGCAGGCAAAAAAGGCTCTGCTCGAAGATTAGAGCAGAGCCCGACATTGCCTCAATCAGTTGCTGCTAGACAGTAATAACAGTGGTGCGTGTAAGCCGATCTTGAGCTGTTTGCTTGTCTCGGTCGATAAGCACGTAGAGGGACGCGAGTCCGAGCGTCAGGATAGTTCCCAGGTAAACGAGAGCGCGTCCGGCCGATTGTTTGCCCGTTGGGATCAAGCCGGTCCGGGCGTCGACGATGCGCAAAGAAAAGAGTCGCATTCCAAACGTGCGCCCGGTTAAAGCGGTCGAGATTGTGAAATAGAGAAAGCTCATCACGAAGAAGAGTGCTGCTCCTGTGGCGGCCACTCTCCAGTCCTTCCAGTTTCCATTCGTCAATTGCACCAAAGCGGCGAAAGGCGCACAAAGAAGGGCAACCACCATCAAATCAACCACTGCGCCCAGAAGTCGAGCAAAAGCCGACGCGTGATCATACTTGACGACCTCGACGCGAACGGACGTAGGGATGGAATCCAGGTAGTTAAGCGCAGGATCGTTCTCAACGATCATCCGTCTCGGCTTGGGTTTAGTTTCCTGACTATCGTTTTTTGCGACCTGAGGCGGGACCACTACCAGATTGTGAGCCTTCTCAAGCTGGACTGGCTCAGTTTCTGGAACACCGTCGGCCTGCTGAGGCTCAAAACTACTGCACGCGGCGACTCCGGCAATTTCGAGCTCCGGCACTGCTTCGGCTCTATACTCAGTTTCAGTTACGTAAGCCAAAGCTGCGCCGCCAGGCCTGCTGGCCAAACGATTCCCACCCTGTGCTGCGTGATGCGCACGTTCAATGCGACGCAGCGCAGCGGTGACGAGAGGATTCAAGGGTGGTGCGTCAGCCTGGGGCAATAACTCAAGCAGCGGTGCCACGTTAATAGCCTCGTCCTTGTCCCGCGGTTCCTCCGCAGCCTCAAGAGCAGCTTCGCGGGCGCGCTTTTCGTGAACTTCACGCACACGCTCGCTTAATTCCTTGCGCCATTGGGGTACGGAGGATCTCGAAACTCCGGGAAACTCGATTAGTTTTGAAGGCGATGGATGATTTTGCGCGCCGTTTGACAGTTCAGCGGGGGTTTCGGTCATGTCCAGGCTCCCAGACAGCCTCTCGTTAGTCTCGTTAGCATAGTAGAGGCCTTCACAAACGGGACACTGCCCTACTCCGACTTCCTGGAGAGCGCCGCACGAGGGACATTGCATACCAGAGTGCCTCCAAAGAGTATCGTTTGAGCCGGCATTTAAGAGGAAGGCAGATAGCTAAACCCAAGCTTAGTGCCGAGTCGCGGCGCATCCTATCAGGAATTACTTTAAGTGGTCAACCAGAATTATTCAGGTGGTTGGAGTTGGCAGGATCAGAGGGCAGGAAGCAGGAGCAGGAGCAGGAGCAGGAGGCAGACAGCAGGAGCAGGAGCAGGAGGCAGACAGCAGGAGCAGGAGCAGGAGGCAGACAGCAGGAGCGAGCATTTTCCATTTATCATTTGACATTTCTCAGTGGGTCATTTTCTGATCTTATTCGTGTCCTTTCGTGTGATTTCGTGGATGGTTCTTTATCTTGCAGGGCAACAAGCGATCCACGAAATAACACGAATCACCACGAAATGAGGTCAGAAAATGACCCACTGAGAAATGTCAAATGATAAATGGAAAATGCTCGCTCCTGCTCCTGCCTCCTTTATAGCGGCGTCCGTCCGGCGAAACCGGCCTCGACGTCGTGCCACCACTCTAATTCATCGCCTTCGCCGATTTGCCAGCAGAGGAGCACCACCCGGCCATCTCTCATAGACGGAAAGTCGACTAGCCCGCGATCAAAGTCTTTAAGCTGAACTCCCAGCGTTTCAAGTTCGCCCGTTTGGGAGGTGAGATCCATCAGAAGTTTCGCGTACCGCAAACCCTGCAACAGACCCCCACCCCCTTGTTCAGCTCCTTCAGCCGCTTTCTTTGCGTCATGTCGATAGGAGAAGATTCGTTTGTGAGAGCGTTGAATCTTGGCCAGAATTTTCCGGACAGTTGGGAGCAGCGCATTCGCCTCTTCCACGGTGAATATTTTCATCTCAGTGTCAGTGGTCATCCGTAATCCGAATGAACTCGGTGGCCGCTCGGAACTCGTCAACTTCTTCGCTGATCTCTGCTTCGATCTCTGCTTCGAGAACCACGCTGAGCGCGGTCGGAAACGTGGACGAAGAGTCTTCTTCCTGCAACTCCATGTGCTCATGAATGAACGGTGTCGGCACGTGCTCGTGCAGTTCACGCTCGTCGTACCGGTGACCGTGTGCAGCTTCCTTTCGCACCTTATCGGCGATTTCACCCAGGTCGATGAAATAGTCTGCAACATCGATCAACTTGGGCGCGGTGTTCGAACGAAAGCCGGCAACTTCAACGCGACAACCCTTGTAGGCGACTGCATTAACCGCATAAACAAAGTCTTCATCACCCGACACCAGTACAGCTGTGTCATAGCGACCGGCGAGCGAAAGCATGTCAACAGCGATCTCTACGTCCAGATTTGCCTTGCGCGTGCCGTCGTAAAACGTCTTCAGTTCCTTCTGCACCACGCGAAAGCCATTC
>JAMQPH010000600.1 GCA_023717605.1 Pyrinomonadaceae bacterium | reverse complement strand
TTGTCGCCCCCTTTCTGAGTCCAGAAGACCTTGCCTCCAGTGTGGTCGACTGCGATCCCGACGCACCATTTCTTAGCATCGTGGCCCGGACGGTCGTCACCGCGACTCGTGTCCACCAGGGTTTCGATCTCTGAGCCGTCGAAGTTCGCGCGCATCACGCGCATGCCTTCACGATCTGACCAGTAGATTTTGCCGCCCTGCTTATCGAGTTTTAGCTGTTTCGGCGTGAACGTAGCACCCTGAGGAACAATCGTTTGGCGATTCGCTCCGTCGAGATCCGCGCGTTCGATCGAACCATCGTTCTTTGTTGGATTACCCATGTTGGTCCAGTAGATGTGCCCGGCCTCTGCATCGACCTCGATACCGTCCGGAATTCTCTTGAGTCCGTCGAGAATCAAGCGACGGTCTGTACCATCCGGACTGAGCGACTCAATGTGGCCACCGCTGGCGTCCAGGAAGAAGACACGTTCAGATGAAGTGCCGTTCACTGTCGCACCGCTTTTTGTTGTCGGGGCTTGTTTCGGTGCTCCTGAAGCACGTCCATTCGTTGTGCGCAGCTTAATCAGTCCGAGAAGTTCTTCGTTTTCCCTTTGCGCGAGTTGATCAACTGAAAGGCCTCCAGCTATTTGCAATACGCCGTCGACGATGGTCTGCTTGAGTTGATCATTCACATTGGGAGTTCCGAGCGTGCTGATCATGCCTGTCAAAGGGGGCATGAGATGTTCCATGAAATGTTTAATTCCCCCCGGACCACCACCAAGATGCCATTGCAAGCTGGGACCCATCACTCCCCAACGTAGTCCTGGTCCATAACTCACCGCATCATCCGCGTCACTCACACTCAGCACTCCCTCCTGAATCAGATACATGATCTCCTTATAGAGGGCTGCCTGCAGCCGGTTTCCGACATGGCCGGGAAGTTCCTTGTGCAGGTGAATCGGCTTCTTTCCAATCGACGCGTAGAAGGCAATCGCTTGTTGAATCGCTTCAGGCGATGTTTTGGTGCCACCAACGACTTCAACCAACGGAACGATGTGCGGTGGATTGAAGGGATGACCAATGACAATCCGCTCCGGATGCTTGCATTGGGACTGCATCACACTGGCAGTGATCCCCGAAGAGCTCGACGCGATGATCGAATCTGGCGGCGTGGCGGCGTCCATGTCGGCAAACAACTTGATTTTGAAGTCCGGACGCTCAGGCCCGTTTTCCTGAACGAAGTCTGCTTGCGACAGCGCCTCTTTCATGTTGGTTGTGAAACTGAGACGGTCGCGGGATGCTCCGGAGGAAAGACCGATTTCGGTCAGCGCCGGCCACGCTTCATCGACATATTTGCGTAGAGTGACTTCTGCGTTTGGTGCCGGGTCTGTGGCGATCACATCAAACCCACGAGCCAGGTATTGCGCTGCCCAACTGGCTCCTATTACTCCCGTACCCACAATCGCAATTCGCTGTATGGCTTTATCAAATGACATAAGTGCCTTCCTTCTAAGATTCGTTTTTCAATGGTGCGGCTTCGTGGCGACTCAAGATGCCGCGTTGTTTGCTCAACTATCGAAGCACGCCATCCATTACCGCGTTTCAACGTTGGGGAGTTTATCCAGATCGGCAATGAGGTTCTTTCAGGTTTTTGATGAATCTGTCGGTTTTAGCTCACTTCACTTTGCGAGCGTCAGAATGGTGCGGTATTGCCGATTTCCGAATGCCAATCGTCAACTTAGAAAATAGGCAAGCGACAATCAAACTAGTTCGTTGGCGTATTCTTGTTACCGAGGAAGATTCCGTAGCAGAGGTTGTGGCAAACTCCTAGACCTTCAATCTGGAGCGTTAACTCCAATGAACCTGCTGACGAGAGGTTTCAGAGGTATCGACGAAATTGGCTCGCGATAAGGAACGCGATCTTGAGGTTGTATGAGAACTCAGCATCTGAACCCTCCTCCGTGCGACTCTTAACCGTATATTTATATTTCTCATTTGACCTACCCCTTTAAGCCTCACGCTGTTGCTCTGCAATAATCTTCGTGGGAGCTAAGGATAAGAGGATGGGCCCGCGGTGTCGTTCCAAATCCTGCGAATTTCCGCTCTATCGTGCTCAATAAATGAAACGTTGAATCTCGCAGGTTACAGAAGTTTCGGGTTGGATTGTGAAAGATTTGAAACCTACCGATTGACTAAACTCGAATTGATTCGGCACAAGCATGATCGAGCGACGAGTTGAAATGAGGGAGGGGTTCCGTAAAAACTGACGATCACTCATCCGGTTCTGCAAGTTCAACGAGCGGAAACCGCAACATAGGGACATCAAGAGAATGACTACTGGCATGAAAACTTATATCGACGCGACTGACGAGCATGGGGAGATCAGCAGCAATGAGCAGACCTTGATTACGGGTCTCGACGCCATCAATAACAGTCCAGCGATTGCGCCACCCGTACTTTCTCCCCTTTCTCGCCGCCGATTCCTGATCGGCAGCGCTTCTCTGGCCGTTGCTGCAAGCCTGCCGGCAGCACTGATGGCTGCGACCTCCGAGCAGGTGATCGAATTAACAGGTTCCAACCAAAACAGAGGAGAGAATCACATGAGTACGATTACAACCAAAGACGGTACGCAGATTTACTACAAGGACTGGGGAAGTGGACAGCCGGTGGTCTTTAGCCACGGCTGGCCGCTCTCCGCGGACGCTTTTGAAGACCAGATGCTCTTTCTCGCTTCGCGTGGATATCGCTGCATCGCGCATGACCGACGCGGCCACGGACGCTCGAGCCAACCGTGGAACGGCAACGACATGGACACATACGCCGACGACCTCGCGGAGCTCGTTCATCAGCTCGATCTCAAGGAAGCCATCCATATCGGTCACTCCACGGGCGGTGGCGAAGTAGCCCGCTATATTGCTCGCCACGGTTCGAAGCATGTGGCAAAGGCAGTGCTAATCGCAGCCGTACCGCCGCTCATGCTCAAGACGCCTGCCAATCCTGGTGGTTTGCCGATCGAGGTGTTCAACCAGCTTCGCGCTAGCGTTCTCGCCGACCGCTCTCAGTTCTGGACGGATCTCAGCCTGCCTTTCTACGGCTACAACCGTCCGGGCGCAAAGGTCTCCGAAGGCGTGCGCGAGTCATTCTGGCTGCAGGGAATGATGGCTGGCTTCCCAGCCGCATACTTTTGCATTAAGGCTTTCTCCGAGACCAATCAAACAGAGGATCTGAAGAAGTTTGACGTGCCGACGCTCATCATACAGGGCGACGACGAACAGATTGTGCCGTTCGCCGACGCCGGTCAGCTCCAAGCGAAGCTCGTCAAGGGCGCGACCCTGAAAGTCTATAAGGGCGCCCCGCATGGTCTTTGCACCACGCACAAGGACCAAGTCAACCAGGACCTGTTCGAGTTTTGTAAAGCCTGAGCGTGTCGGCTTCGGAAAAGGCTGTCCCCTTCAGGTTATTGCTATTGCCGAGGCAGAGGTGCACGGATGAAACGTTAATGACTTTTAACTTTGGTTGTGTTGATGCCCGGCGCCGTGCGGCACCTGCACGTAACGCGCGCTGGATCTCACCATCACTTTCTGACGTCGTTAAGATTATGTTACGAGCGTCGGGAAACTCACCGAATTGCGATCAACGTGTCTGTACATTCGTGCCGGGAAGGCGCAAACCATGAGTGTTATGTCGGGGCGGTGAGTTCCAAGTCCGTGCTGCATCTGTTTTGGGTTATGACTGTGATGAGGCGCTCTAACGGTGCCCAACCTTGTGGGTCAGTCTCCTCATTAGAGTGTTTCTGCACTCTTTGACGAACGGTAGACACGTAAATACTGACGCATATCGTTTCGTCAAAAGACGTGATACCTCTCTTACGTTCTTAAAATCCATCAGATGAGGTCCTCCGGGTGCAGCCTCCTACCGCAATGAGGTAGTGCTCTACTCGAATCGTCCGCGTAAGTTATTGATTTGATTGGTAGGCGCGGGCGGAATTGAACCGCCGACCTATACCGTGTCAAGGTAGTGCTCTACCCCTGAGCTACGCGCCTAGAGTCTTAGGAAATAACGTTTAGAAGACCAAGAAAAAGCGAAGCCGAAAGTAACAAAGCGGGTATTCTCTGTCAAGTTTGTCACTTGAGTCGCTCACACTTTCGGAGCCTCAGCTGCGACCCGGTCCCATTCGGCATACAACGATTGAAGTCTCGTCTCCGTCTCCTGGTACTCATTGCTGAGCTGAATCAGTCGGGTCGCATCACGCGCGACCTCCGGCTCGCCCATCTGCCGGGAAATCTCATTCAATCTTGTTTCTGCTCGGGCGATGTCAACTTCAAGGCTTTCGGACGTACGGGTGTCATCCCTTTTCTTCTTGATGACCTTTACACCCGAGG
>JAMQPH010000727.1 GCA_023717605.1 Pyrinomonadaceae bacterium | reverse complement strand
GATTGGCACAGCGCGAGTAACGACGCTTGCATGAATCCCACGATGGGGCGCCCACGGAGGGACGCCCCTACAACTATTCCGATATGAGTCTCGCTATCAAAAACGCAGCGCCCGCGGCGGCGCTCCCGATGAAGGCCATTTGCATGGCGCTGCGCAGTGGCCTCATTCCGGTAAAGCGGCCCTTGATAAAACCGAAAACAAATAGTGCCAGGATCGTTACCATGATTGAAAAAAGCAGGGCCACTGACGACTTATTCGTTGCCATGTAGGGAGCCAGCGGGACGAGGCCGCCTGCTGCATAAGCGCCGCCGATTGTGAACGCGCTAATCATCGCTCGCTTTGGATCCGGCTTCTCGAGTCCCAACTCGAAACGCATCATAAAATCAATCCACTTCTGTGGCTGCTGGCGCAATGCCTGCACGATGGGCCACGTTTCGGCCTCGCTCAGGCCGTAAGACTGAAATACTTCGGCGACTTCCCTCATTTCCTCGTGAGGAATTTCCGCAACCTCCCGCTTCTCACGCTCGCGTTCTTTCATATAGTGTTCCGCATCGCTCTTGGCAGCCAAATACCCGCCGAGTCCCATCGCAATTGATCCAGCAGCAATCTCCGCCAGACCGGCCGTCACAATGAGGCGTGTGGTAGTGACAGCTCCCGTAAGTCCGGCGGCGAGGGCAAAGGGAACAGTCAAACCATCTGACATGCCAATTACAACGTCGCGGACAACTTCACTAGCCGTGAAGTGGCGTTCGATATGTGGCGTTTGCGGCATTGACCACCCTCCCGAAGATTCATTCGGATTAGCTCAAGTGCAGTGGAGCTGATAATAGCATCGCTAATTCGCAGGTCAGGAAGGGTTAGCTTGCTCTTGAGCTTCCTTTCAAGAGCTTAGCTTCTCAGTTTCGAACTAAAAACACCTGACTTAGTGGGCAATTCTCCAGCTTGCCTTACAATGTGCTATCGAATCAGAACCGGGATTGTTGAACCAGCTCAATTTCCTCGGGAGGTAAATCAACTTGCCGGCACAAGACCTGAAGAAACTACTGGAAAGAATCCATCTACGCCTGGACGAAAGTTTCGTTGGCATCAGCAGTATGGTCTCCGACCTGGCCCCGGCCGACCTCGCCGAACTGTTCAACCAACTGAGCGTCGCCGAAGCTGCGGCAGTTGTCACGATGCTTCCGGTGCAACGGACGATTGAAGTGTTCGATCAACCCACAATGCGTCGCCGCGCAGCAATCCTCGAAGAGCTAGAACCAACGCATGGAGCGGAAATTCTGGCGGGTCTGTCCGCTGACGAGCGTACTGACATTATCCAAAAGATGGGCCAGCACGAGCGGCATCGCATCGTGCCCAAGTTCGCTCCCGAAATGCGCGCCGAACTGGAAGATTTGTTGCAGTACCCCGTAAACACAGCGGGCGGCATCATGACTACAGAGTTTGTGCGTCTCGATCTGACGATGACGGTGAGGGAGGCGCTCAAACACATCCGATCCGTGGCCCGCGAGAAGGAGTCCATCTACGCCTGTTATGTAATCGAGCCCGACAGCGAGCATCTGATGGGCGCCGTTTCGCTGCGGGATCTGGTAATGGCGGAACTCAATGCGCCCATTACCGAAGTGATGCGGCGCAAGCCGATAACGGTAAACGCGTTGGATGATCAGGAAGCGGTGGCCCAGAAGATCGGAAAGTACAACCTGCTCGCCGTGCCCGTGTTGGAACAGGACGGCAGCGTTGTCGGTTTCGTAACCGTGGACGACGTGATAGACGTGCTGATTGAGGAACAGACCGAAGACATTCTGCGCATGGCCGGTGTCGAGCCGGGCGCGCTGGACAAGCCTTATTTCGACAATCCCATCTTTCGCGTGGTGCGCAAACGAATTGGGTGGCTGTTACTGCTTTTTGTGGCGGGCACTTTAACGAGCGCCGTGCTGCATCGCTTTGAGGCAGAACTGGCTGCAGTGGTTGCCCTCTCCTTTTTTATTCCACTGCTGATAGGAACGGGCGGCAACGCCGGAGCGCAAACGGTAATGACTGTTATTCGCAGTCTCGCGCTTGGCGAGGTTGGGGTTAAGCACGCCTGGCGCGTGGTTTTGCGCGAGGCGACTACCGGAATGGTGGTTGGATTATTGGTGGCCCCGATCGCTTTTGGCCAGGCGCTGCTGTGGAAAGCACCAATTGAGCTCGCTCTGACAGTGGCGGTCACAATGTTCGCAATCTGCATCTGGTCAACAACTGTCGGTTCGCTGATCCCAATTCTGGCTCAGCGCTTCGGCGTGGATCCGGCTGTGCTCTCAGCGCCAATGATTACTACTCTGGTTGATGCGACGGGCCTGATCATTTACTTCACGATTGCAAAAATGATCCTCCATGTATGATATGGCTAGAACTTGTCCATGAGGATGAGTATGCCGATAATGATAAAGGCGACGGCCGCGGCACGCTTGACCCAGATCAACGGAATGTAATTGCCAACCACGCTCCCAACAACCACTCCGATCGCCGAGACAGCAGTCAAAGCCAGGGCCGATCCAATGAAGACTGTCCAGGGCCGCTTCGTCTGCGCAGCCATCGTCATCGCCGCAAGCTGCGTCTTGTCTCCCATCTCGGCCAGAAAAATCACACCAAACGTTGTCAGAAGTACCCGCCAGTCCATGTTAGTCCCTGCCTTTCAACGGAGTTCTTGAATCGCGCCGCAGTATCTGAGATTTGAGATCTGAGATATTTCTCATTATTTCTCATTTCTCATTTTCCATGTCTCATTTCCCATTCAGATAAGAGTTTCTCAGTTTACTCCATCTCAATACCATGGATTTCATCGATCGTTAGACCCATCGTCGCTCACAAAGCTAAGGCGGATACCGGTTCGGCCAATGAAAATGAGAAATGGAAAATGAACCCTTCCTGACTTAAATGGAGCAAGACCGTTTATATCATCCACTGGTGCTTTCCCCACTCCCATCTTACAATTCGAGCGTCATTCCCGAAGCTCCTGTTCCTTAGCTACAGATGGGCAACACCAGCAACGATTTTCTCGGCACGGAGAGATTCCGGATCCGCCGGCGGTTGGGCTCCGGTGGAATGGGTGTGGTCTATGAAGCGCATGACCGGCAGACGGATAAAGTAGTTGCGCTGAAAGCCCTCACGCGCACCGAAGCTTCACACATCACTCGTTTCAAGAATGAGTTTCGATCCCTGGCGGATGTCTCACATCCGAATCTGGTCGCGCTCTATGAACTCATGTCCGACGGCGCGTATTGGTTCTTCACAATGGAACTAGTACTGGGAGGCAATTTCCTCGAGTACGTCCGTCCCGGATACATAGCCAAGCGTAGTCAATCTTCTCTCACGCCGACTCTGCTCAGATCTACCTCTAGCGAAGACGCGGAGGCTGCGGAAGCAGAAACCCAGCAACTCGACTCAACTAGCACAACATCTGACGATGATACAGGTACAGATATTTCAATTGACACGAGGTTGTCCCGATCCCCAATTAATCTCGATCGTTTAAGCATCGCTCTACGCCAGCTAGCCGAGGGCCTTCATGGCCTGCACGAAACCGGAAAGCTCCATCGCGACATTAAGCCTTCCAACGTCCTGGTGTCGAAAGATGACCGGGTGGTGATTCTAGATTTCGGTCTCGTCGCCGAAGTGGAAGCCCGGGGAGTACACGACAGCATCAGCCTCGCGGGGACTCCGGATTACATGTCTCCGGAACAGGGGGCGCAAACGCCGATTTCCACCGCCAGCGATTGGTATAGCGTAGGTGTGATGCTCTATCAGGCTCTCACCGGCCGGCTTCCCTTTTCGGGAAGGTTCTTTGAAGTAATGATGAACAAGCAGAGCATAGATCCCCCGGCCCCCGTAGACCTGGTTCGGGATGTCCCGCAAGAACTAAATGATCTCTGCGTCAGGCTGCTTCGTCGCAAGCCGGAAGATCGGCCCACCGGTCGAGAGGTTTTGCGAATCCTGGGCCACGGCAAAACCGGACCTCTGAAACAGCCTTTGATGCCAGCACCTGCGTCGTCATCGTCGCAAAGTGCGCCCTTCATCGGCCGCGAACGGCACAAGCGGGAGCTCCTCGAAGCCTTCAACGCCACGCGAGAAGGCCAAACTGTCACGCTCTACGTTCATGGCGATTCCGGCGTAGGCAAGAGCGCTTTGGTAAGGCATTTTCTAGACGATTTGCGAACTCACCAGAGTGACGTGGTCATACTCGAAGGCCGCTGCTATGAACGAGAGTCAGTTCCTTACAAAGCACTCGATGGTGTGGTCGACAGCTTGACAAAATATCTAATGGCGCTCTCCGAGGCTAAGGCAGAAGCCGCGATGCCCCGCGACGTGCTGGCACTCGCCCGGTTGTTTCCGGTAATGCTGCAGGTTGACTCCGTCTTTAACGCTCCTCAGCGCGAACAGGAGATCCCCGATCCTTTTACGTTGAGACGTCGTGCTTTCGCGGCGTTGCGCGAACTGTTGGGGCGGATTTCCGACCGCCAACCTCTAGTGCTCTACATCGATGATCTGCAATGGTCTGATGCCGACAGCACGTCGCTGCTGGGTGAGATCCTTCGACCTCCAGACCCGCCGGCACTTCTGCTGGTGGCCAGCTTTCGCAGCGAGGATATTGAGGCAAAGCCTTTTCTCAAAACACTTCTAAACAGCACGGGGACTGATAGCCGGCGCGAGCTGCGCGTCGGAACCCTAAATAAAGAGGAGGCGCGCGATCTAGCCCACCGTTTCCTAGGTTCAACCTCGCCCGCGATGGATCCTGTGGTGAATTCGATTGTTCGGGAAGCGAGGGGAAACGCGTTCTTACTGGAGCAATTGGCCCGCTATGCGTCAACAAACGATCAGGCCGCAACCACCGGCATCAGTCTCGGCGTTATGCTCCATGCCCGGCTGCGTAATCTGCCGAAGGGAACGCGTCAGTTTGTTGACGCGCTGGCTGTTGCAGGGCGGCCGATTAATCCGGAAGTCGCCCACCAGGCAGCCGGATTGTCCGGCGACGAGCTGCCACTCATAACCTCCTTGCGCGCCGCTCAATTCCTCCGTAGCGGTGGTTCCAATCACACTGTCGAGCTCTATCACGATCGCATTCGAGAAACCCTGGCGTCGCAACTTGACCAGGCAACTGTGATCCAGATACACCGGCGATTGGCCCACACCCTGGAAGCGCGCGGCATTGACGACCCTGAAGCGCTTTTCGAGCACTACATGGGAGCCGGCGAGCGGGTGCGCGCGGCTACACACGCGGGAGTGGCGGCCAAGAAAGCGGCTGGTGCGCTGGCGTTCGATCGCGCAGCGGCCTTTTTCCGACGGGCCCTGGAACTGGCGCCCTCGAGGGGTGCGGAACTCATCGATCTCAAACGTGGCCTTGCTGAGGCCCTGGCCAACGCCGGCCGGCCGGCCGAAGCCGCACAAGCCTACCTGGACATGGCCGATGACACCTCGGCATCACGAAGCCTGGATTACAAGCGCCGGGCTGCCGAACAGTTACTGATGGGAGGTCACATCAAAGAAGGCCTCGAGATCATGCGATCGGTGCTGGCGGCTGTCGGGTTCACCTTGCCTGCTGGCCCAAAGCGAGCCCTGCTTTCGTTGATCCTGAAGCGCATCCGGATTCGTATGCGCGGACTCAACTTCACCGAACGCGACGCCAGCGAGATTTCCCAGGCTGACCTGTTCCGTATCGATCTCTGCTGGGCGGTTGCGGCCGGGCTGGGCGCGGTTGATCTCATTCGCGGCGCGGATTTTCATTGCCGTCACCTGCTACTCGCTCTGCGCGCCGGAGAACCTTTCAGAGTGGCGAGGGCGATGGCGTTTGAAGCGGCCCAGACGGCGTCGCGCGGAGGCCGCACCAGAAAACGTGCTTTGCAGATTGCGCAACGCGCCGAGGAGTTGGCTAAACGAGTCGGTCATCCGCATGCCATTGGCCTCTCAATCTGGGCCAGCGGTGTGAGCGCTTACCTGGTGGGCCACTGGAAGAAGGCTGCGGAACTCTGCGAGCAGGCTGCCGAAATCTTGCGAGATCAGTGCACCGGGGTTACCTGGGAGCTAACAATCGCAAATCGCTTCATGCTCAACTCGCTGGTTAACCTCGGCCGTATCGCGGAAGTCTCGCGGCGTGTACCCGTCTTGCTGGCAGCCGCTCTGGAGCAGGGGAATATCTTCGCCGCAATGGATTTGCGCACGCGTCTAAATCTCATCTGGCTGGCGGCTGATGACCCTGACGGCGGGCGCGCCGAAGTGATTGAAGCCCTGAAAGCCTGGCCCCACGAAGGCTTCCACCTTCAACACTACACCTCAATGCACGCGCTGGCCCAGATAGAGCTCTACACGGGCGACGCCGAAGTTGCCTGGAAACATATTCAAGGTCAATGGAAGGCCCTGGAACAGTCGATGTTGCTTCGGATCCAGGTTCTGAGAATTGAGGCCATGCACCTCCAGGCACGTGCGGCTCTTGCCACCGCGGCCGTCAGCAATGACAAGAAACCTCGTCTCAAGGTGGCGGGAAACATGGCCCAGCGCATCGCTAGAGAGAAAATCGCCTGGGGGCAACCTTTTGCGACTCTGGTGCGGGCCGGAATAGCGCACCAGGAAGGAGAGTCATCTAAAGTGGTCAATCTCTTGTCTGAAGCTGTCGATAGCTTTGATTTGGCGGATATCGATCTCTACGCGGCAGCTGCCCGTCGCCGGTTAGGCGAAATAGTCGGGAGCGAACGCGGTCGGCACCTTATTGCCGAAGCCGACACCTGGATGCGCAAACAGGAAATCAAGAACCCCTCCGCGATGGCCCGCATGCTCGCGCCCGGGTTCGACTGAAGGTTTTGATTTTAGATTTTTGGTTTGTGATTTTAGATTGCGGACCTATTTTCCTTGTGGTGACGGCAGACTGTGACCGAGGACACTTGTTCTGAAATCAAAAATCTAAAATCATAAAAATCTAAAATATCTTATGGATACACTCAAGACACTCACCTACGAAGTCACTGGCCGCGTCGCTCGCATTACCCTCAATCGTCCGGAGCGTGGCAATGGCATCACGTTCGAAATGCCGACCGAACTGGCGGCGTGTGTGGAGCGCGCCAACCTGGATCCAAGCGTCCACGTGATCGCTCTGGCGGGAAACGGCAAGGGCTTTTGTGGCGGCTACGATCTGGTGGTTGCTGCAGAGCAAAGGCTCGACTTAGAGCAGGGATTAACCAGTTGGCCAACAGGTTCGCCCATGGATCCGAAGGTCCAGATAGCCAACCATGATCCTGACGCCACCTGGGATCCCATGCTCGACTACGCCATGATGAGTCGCAATGTCCGTGGTTTCATGAGTCTCTTCCACAGCGACAAACCAGTTCTTTGTAAAGTCCAGGGCTTTTGCGTAGCCGGCGGCACTGACATGGCGCTCTGCTCCGATCTCCTGATCATTGAAGAGCAAGCCTCGATTGGATATCCACCTGCGCGCGTGTGGGGCGTGCCTGCAACCGCGCTCTGGGCTTACCGCGTAGGAATAGAAAGAGCGAAAAGGCTGCTCTTTACTGGAGATTGCCTCTCCGGAAAACAAGCGCTCGAATGGGGCCTGGCCACTGAAGCACCGACGGCTGAGAAACTCGACGAACGATTCGAACGACTACTCGAGCGCGTAGCTCGTCTTCCCATCAATCAGTTAATAATGATGAAGCTCTTGATCAATCAAACTGTGCTGGCCCAGGGCCTGAACACGGCGCAGGTTCTGGCCACCATGTTCGACGGCATCGCCCGTCACACCCAGGAAGGCTATGCATTTCAAAAACGAGCGGCCGAGGTTGGTTTCAAGCAAGCCATCAAAGAACGAGATGAACCATTTGCCGACGGCAGCGTTGAAACGATATGATCTTCAGCAGTCCTCACGAGGCTTTAAATATTCCGGAGACCTCACTCGCTGAGTTCGTTCTGCAGCGCTCTCCTGACTTTGGTAACAAACCTGCGCTCATCGATGGGTCAAACGGACGTACGCTCACGCATAAGGAATTGGCCCCGACCATCCGTAAGCTGGCAGCCGGTTTCGCACGCCACGGGTTTGGCAAAGGCGATGTACTGGCCATCTACAGTCCCAATTCCCCTGAATACGCGTTGGCTTTTCTCGCCGTCGCGATGTTGGGTGGCGCCACAACCATGGTGCCGCCATTGTTTACCGATACGGAAGTACAAACCCAACTAAGGGATTCAGGCGCTAACTATCTGCTGACGATTCCGCAGTTGTTGGACAAAGCGAACCAGGCCGTGCAAGACAGCACGATTCGGCAGATCTTTGTCATTGGCGAAGCTGAAGACGCGATCTCGTTTACATCCCTGTTGGAAAATGATGACCCACTTCCGGAAATCACAATCGACAGTCGCGGCGATCTTGTAGCCTTACCCTATTCCAGCGGCACTACCGGCTTTCCCAAGGGAGTGATGCTGACGCACTACAACTTGGTTTCCATGTTGTGCCAGCTGCATGCCAGCGAGGCGCTCACAGAGAAAGACACGATCGTCTGCGTGGTGCCGATGTACCACCTCTATGGCTTGCACGTGGTTGTAAATATGGGGCTCAGCCAGGGAGCCACCATAGTGATCCTCCCGCGCTACGATCGAGGACAATTCCTGCGAACACTCGAGCGCTATGGAGTCACGGTAGCGCCGCTGGTTCCGCCGCTCGTGTTGGAACTGTCTCGTGCTCCGGAGGTGGACCAACACAACCTCTCAAAGCTGCGACTGATTCATTGTGGCGCAGCTCCGCTCGCCGCTGAGGTGGCCCAGGCGTGTTCAGAGCGTTTGGGGTGTCCAATTCGGTTTGGATATGGTCTGACAGAGGTAAGTCCTCTCTCCCATTCCAGCCTGCCGTCAATACCTGACAAACAGGGCGCGGTCGGATACTGCCTGCCCAACACGGAGTGCAAGATTGTTGACTACGTTACTGGCGCCGAGTTGGGTCCCTATCAGGAGGGCGAGATCTGGATCCGCGGACCGCAGGTTATGAAGGGCTATCTCGGCAACAAGCACGCAACAGCTGAAATGATTCGCGAGGACGGATGGTTGCGTACGGGCGACATTGGTTATGCGCAGGAAGACGGCCAATTGTTCGTCGTCGATCGGTTGAAAGAATTGATCAAGTACAAAGGACGCCAGGTCGCTCCGGCGGAACTCGAGGCAATTCTGCTTTCTCATCCGGCAATCGCTGACGCGGGTGTAATTCCGAGTCCTGATGAAATGGCCGGCGAAGTGCCCAAGGCGTTCGTGGTGCTCAAAGCCGCAGCCACTATGGATGAGATTATGGAGTTTGTTTCGGCGCGAGTGGCCCCGCACAAACGGATCAGGCTGGTAGAGTTTGTCAGTGAGATTCCAAGAAGTCCGGCAGGAAAGATATTGCGTCGAGTTCTGGTGCAGCGCGAGCGAGCGCGGATCAAATCGACCGTCTGATACGACCGGCGGAATGTAACAAGTGACAACGACCCGTTCAACCCACAGAAGCCACACAACCTACAGAACCATTTGGGAAGGCAATGGATCCAAGCTCTCAACACTAGCCGGAGCAACTCACCCACAGCCCAGCGGAGCAACTCATCACAGGGATAAGTGGCTCCTGCCGGGTTGAGTGCTGGGATCCATTGGCTACCGCAAATGGTTCTGTGAGTTGGTTTTCTCCTGCCGTGTTGAGTGCTGGATTCTAGTGCTACGCGAGCGAAAGAAGCCGCCTGCGGCCTAAATCCAGTGGCTTGCAATCCAATCAAAGGTCGGCTGAAGGTCGTAGTCGTTCGCTGTCTGGATCAATTCCTCAATGGCCTTCCAATCGTCGAGTGCTGTCTGCCGGGGCAGCGGTGGATTAAGTCGACAGTAGCGAGATCTGAGCAAGTACCCGCTCATCATGGTATCTGCCTCCACAACGCCTTCGAATAGAATGTTGAGGAGGGGTGCCGCCGGTGAACGGAACGGGTTTAGCATCCACTGCACAACGCCCCACCCTTGGGTGTTGAGGCTGATCATCGTTGGAGTCAATCCGGTTCCGACCGATAAGAGACAAATATCCTCAAGAGCCGGACGCGGCTGGTGGTGGCCCATGGCCAGGGCTATTGCCGCGGTGCTCGGGTTGTTTGCCATCATGCCGCCGTCCACATGTCCCTGGTGAGACGGAAAGAATGTCGGGGCAGCCGCACTCCGAAGCGCGACATCAACTACGAGATCCTCCAGATGATGGGAGCCTGGGAAGTTGTGAGAAAAGACCGGGCTCCAATCGTGCTGCCAGCGTTCGTCAAGCTTGAAGGAGGTCGCCAGGAGTTTGTGTTTCTTGAGATCACCGAGACGCGGACTGCCGGGAAAATGACTCTCCAGCAGACTCTTGAAATTGGCATTACCGTACTTTGGGCGAAAGAGGCGGAAACGGGCGGGCGAGAACACAGATCTGAGGTTCTCAATAGAGTAGAAATTAACAAGCGTGTCGGCAGTAAGTCCCGAGGCCAGGGTGAGAGCAACTACAGAGCCCGTCGACGTGCCGGCAAAGAGATCCACCTGGTCCAGCAAATTCGGAAAACGATCCACCAGCCGTTTGACGAGGATGGCCATCAACGCTCCTCGGACGCCGCCACCGTCGAACGTCATGATTCGATATCGGGCCATAGCGGGTTCCTTAAGCTCCAACTGCAACTTGCCGCCGGGCATTCATTTGCAACACGCCAGATTCGATCAAATCTTCATGCAATTCGCCGTTTTTGTCCGTGACCATTGTGGGCTTGAAGTGATTCTCGAAGCGCGAGTCTACTCGAAACGCCGGAGTGTACATGTGATCGAGTGGCTCCGTACTGCTAATGAAAGTGCGTGGCTTCGGACGGGCCTTGATCCAGCCCAGCCCCGTGAAAGAGGTCGACAAAGGTTGCGCGCAGGTCAGTAGATTGCTCCCCAGCGCCATCACCATCTGCATCTTGGTCAGCTTGGAGCGATAAAGCCTGGCGAAGCCGGCGGCGTGCTTCAACACGCGGCCGTGAAATCCCCTGAGGCATTGCCAGTCGTTAACAAACTTCACCACCTCACCGATGTCATCAAGTGGCCTCTGCATAACGGTAGTTCCGTCCATATCGCGAAGCTTGGTGTCGGGGAGTAATGTGCCCTTTCCCACACATTCGTAGAAATAAGGTGTCCCCAGAAGTGGAATCGAGAGCGTAATAAAAGATGGAATAGTTATCTCCGGGGTGCTGGTTATGAACTCCAGCTCGCGTCGCAGGTCAGCAACGCGGCGAGTGGTAACGTCGAGCATCAAACCATACGCAAAGACGACTCCCGCATTTAGCGATTTGGTAACCATCTCCACCTGTGGCGACGAAGTATTCTGCAATTTGTTGAAGCTGCGCAACCAGTTGTTATCAAAAGATTCAAGGCCGCTAAATAGTAATTCGCAGCCGGCATCTTTCACGAGTCGTAAATTTTCCTCGCGCCGGTAGAAGTCGTTAGTAACCAGGGCGCCCCAATGCTGAAACTGTCCCACCCGGCGCATTTCATCGATCACGCCTACGCGAGCCCGGAAATGATTCCGGTCGCTTCCATAGAAATTATTATCGAGAAAGAACATTCTGCTTCTCTTGCCCGATGCCATAATTTGCTGCCGGATGTAATCGAGGTCGTAAGTTTGATAAGG
>JAMQPH010000723.1 GCA_023717605.1 Pyrinomonadaceae bacterium | reverse complement strand
CTTTCATGCGCGCCTTGCGTTCACCATAGCGATCGAAGAGTCGCAATGTTGCAGCCGCCAGATTGAACAACTCTTCGACCGGAAGAAATTCTGTGTAGAGATGTGCGAGATGAGGCGCGGCGCCCAGGCCCCCGCCAAGATAAACTCGGAAGCCGCGCCTCAGTTTGCCGTTCCGAGTCTGGGTGACAGCCCACAATCCGATATCATGAATTCGTAAGCCGGAGTGGTCATCGGCACAACCTTCAAAGGCGATCTTGAACTTCCTCCCCAGGTTTTGGTTGAACTTGTTACGGACCAAATAGCGAAACAGAGCGTCGGCGTAAGGCGACACATTGAAAGCCTCTGTTGCCGAAGTGCCGGCACGATAGCAGGCGGTGATGTTGCGCACCGTGTTCCCGCAAGCCTCTCGCGAAGTGATACCCGCGGCCGCCAAAAACCGCAGGAGCGTTGGGGCCTCTTCCAGCTTGACGTAGTAGATTTGCGCGTCTTCGCGTGTAGTGAAATGTATGAAGCCGCTGCCAAACCTATCGGCCGCGTCCGCCAGAGTTGCCAGTTGATCTGCGGTCAGGACTCCTCCCGGAATCTTGATCCGCTGCATTTGCACTCCCTCCTGACGCTGAGCATAGGTGCCGAAGTGCAGTCTCAACTTCTGCATCTTAGTCTCGTTTAGTGCTCCCGCTCGATACCTTTTGATCTGCTCTTCGTAGTGGGAAAGCTCCTCTTCGACGACGTTAGGGATAGCCTCCGATTCTGACTGCACGGTCCTGATTTGCTCCATGACGATTACCTGATACTGCAGCCGGCCAGTCTTTCGATGCTCATTTGTTCCAAAAAAAAAACTCTCGCGCTAAGGAAGCACAAGAGTTGAAACTCCAACGATTCTTTAGCGATTAAGGGGAGCGCATCACATGCCGACACGCCATTCGCATGTTTTTACACATACAGCAACAGCCTGGAGTTTGGTGATTCATAATGTTAGAACTGTGCGCCACGATGTCGATGACTCTAATCAAGACCGCAACCAGAGTCAACTTAATTTTTTTTATCATTGGATAAATGCAGTTTGCTCACTCAAATGATGGGACGGCGTATAGTAGCCAACCTATCTATTCAGCCAAATTCTTGGTTATCTCTTCATTTACATGACCGGACCAAGCTGATAAACCGGAGAATCGAAACCGACGGAAAGCACTGAAGAAAGCCAATGATTGCGCCATCCAGCAGAACCGCAAATTTCCATTACGCAATTCGCAACCTGGTCAGTGCAGCCGAAGCGCAAGAGCGCGCCGGTCGCCCCGTCATCTACCTAAACATTGGTGACCCGCAGGCTTACGGATTCCGGCCGCCTGTTCACATTGTTGAAGCGGTGGTGCGCGCCTTAAGAGATAGCTTTACAGGCTACGCACACTCAGCCGGGCTGCGCGAAGCACGGGTGGCAGTCGCCTCATATGCTACCGCTCTGGGAACCACCACGGAGATGGAACAGGTGTTGATAACCTCCGGCGCATCTGAAGCCGCCGACCTGGTGCTCACCGCGCTGGTCAATGACGGCGATGAAGTCTTGCTCCCTGCCCCGGGTTATCCCATCTATCCGGCCATCCTGAACAAGTTGGGAGCCTTCGCTCGTTACTACCGTTTGGACGAAGCAAATGGCTGGCAACCTAAAAGCGAGGAGATTAGCGCACTGATCACGGCTCGAACGCGTGCGCTGGTTCTGATAAATCCGAATAATCCCACAGGTTCAATAGTTCCCGATGAGACAACCAGGCGTTTGCTGGAAGTCGCGGCGAAGAACGGCTTGTTGGTGATCGCGGACGAGGTCTATCGCGATCTATGCTTTGAAAAGCCGCCCACACCTGCCTCAACGCTGGCGCAGGACATCGAGGTGCCGTTGATTACTTTGGAGAGTTTGTCCAAGACTCATCTG
The DNA here is from genome assembly GCA_023717605.1 of Pyrinomonadaceae bacterium. Classification (GTDB taxonomy): domain Bacteria; phylum Acidobacteriota; class Blastocatellia; order Pyrinomonadales; family Pyrinomonadaceae; genus PSRF01. The sequence goes on along the minus strand of JAMQPH010000723.1, from coordinate 5,324 downwards.
GTGCCCGGCTGGCGGGTAGGTTGGATGCGCTACGCTCATGAAGAACAGATGAGTGATATCACGCGCGCAATTGCACGTTTGGCTAGTGGCCGGCTGTGCTCCGCAACTCCTACACAGTATGCGATCCGCCCGGCGCTCGAAGGTGATAAGAGTTTCCTCAATGATTTCAAAGAAGAAATCAGGAACAGACGTGATTTCGTGATCTCAGCTGTCTCAAAGATTGAACGGCTTTCCTGTGACGTTCCAGAGGCAGCGTTTTACGCGATGATTAAAGCCAACGACCCACTGAAAAGATCAGACGAAGAGTTTGTGCTAGATCTGCTTAACCGCACGGGCGTCCTGGTTGTGCCAGGGTCTGGCTTTGGCGCTGACCCCGGGCAAGGCTTGTTTCGCCTCGTCTATCTCGCAGACGAGCAGGTGCTGAGCGTAGTCTTCGATAAAATCAGTCGTTGTCTGGAGGAATCCAGATGAGATGACGCGATGTTTTGTTCTGCCCAAGTAATACATCCCGAATTGTGAGGTTTACAGATGGCAACGAAGAAGAGCTTAAGGATTAATACCCAACTCGTACACGCAGGCGAACGAGGCGAGACGCCTCACGGTAAGCCCGTATCCACGCCAATTTATGCGACGGCCACTTTTACCTACGATTCGATGGCCGAAGTGGACCAGGTCTTCGCCGGCGAAAAACAGGGCTACATTTACACGCGATATGGCAATCCTACGACCGCGGCGCTGGCAGAAGCTGTCCGGGTACTTGAGGAAGGCACCATCGCTTGCGCCTACTCCACGGGCATGGCAGCCTTGCATGCGGCCATATTCGCCTGCGAACTGGGACCTGGCACAACCATACTGGCGTCCCAGGATCTTTATGGAGCGACCATCGATTTGCTCTACAAGGTCCTGGGCTCTTATGACATCAAGACTGAAACCGCAGACTTCTCCGACATCCAGGGTTTGAGAAAGAAGGCCCTCGAGGTTAGTCCCAGGGTCTTGATTGCCGAGACAATCTCAAACCCGTTGCTGAAGATCTGTGACATTGCCGCCTGTGTTGAAATCGCGCAGGAAGTTCGGGCCCGGTTCATCGTGGACAACACATTCGCCTCACCGTACCTTTGCCAACCACTCAAGCACGGCGCAGATTTCGTCGTGCACAGTGCGACCAAGTATCTCGGCGGACATGCGGACGTGATGGGTGGACTCGTTGTGGCCAGGGATGAAGTTGATCTCCAGGCTCTGGTCGGGGTGATGAAGCTTGTAGGCGGTGTCTTGGGCACCTGGGAGGCCCACGAAATTCTGCGTGGCCTGAAAACGTTGGCGGTGCGCATGGATCGCCAATGTGAGAATGCTGCGAGCCTGGCTGCGTACCTCTCGAGCCACGGCCGCGTCTCCCGAGTTCATTACCCCTCCCTAACAACGACGCAGAATTTGGATCTCATGAAACGCGTGCTCCGCTCCCCTTATGCTGGAGCTCTTGTGTCTATCGAACTTCAAGACAATACGCGCGAGGCTGCCTTCCGCTTCATGGACGCCCTCAACCTGTGCGTACGATCCACGAGTTTGGGTGACGTCTTTACAGGTGTGCTACACCCGGCGACAGCCTCACATCGAGAGACAGCCCCAAAACGGCGCCTCCAATTGGGGATTACCGAAGGCTTGGTGCGAATCTCCGTTGGAATAGAAGACATAAGAGACATTATTGAGGACATCGAGCAGGCATTGGAGAAGAGTTCGGAAGTCGATCAATTCCGGAAGGGTGGGAGTGCGCGCGCTTGAGAGGTGCTTGCTCCCGTTTGGAGCCTTTTCATTCGCTTTACAATTCGGAAATAGGATCTTTTGACTGGGAGAGGCCGGGCACATCACGTCGGTGAGGTTCGGTTAGATCGAAAGTTTTTTGACTAATCGCGCCAAAAATCGCGATTTTTTCGAGACTTTGGTGCTTGAGTGTGATATATGACTGTTCGCATTTTCAATTAACGTTTTGTCGGAGGTGTCCACTAGACTATGGCGACCAAAGCCGCGACAGGCAAGAAGCGCATGACGCAGTCGGAGGTAGTTAATCACTTTGCAGAGAAGACGGGCATGAAGCGCGCGCAAGTAAAGGAATTCTTTGAGGCGATCTCAGATCTCGCCGCCCGCGAAGTCAAATCCAATGGCGAGTTCGTGCTTCCGGGTTTTGGGAAGCTGGTTAAGTCTGAGAGAAAAGCGCGCGAAGGTCGAAATCCCGCAACCGGGGAGACCATTCAGATCCCGGCGAAAACCACACTGAAGTTTCGTGTCGGGAAAGCCATGAAAGACACAGTTTTGCCGAAGAAATAAGAGGCCGATCCTTCGATCTCTGGCTTTAATCAGATAGAGCGCCGCCCTGGTTCATTGCTTGGATGAACTTGGAGCGGCGCTTACGTTTTTTGACAACCTCGTGATTAGGAATCACAGCTGAGGTTGGAATGCGGAGATTCTCCAGCCTCTGTTGAGCTTATCGAGATATGAGCTCAAATGATATTACTGAAGGACTTAGCGCATTAACCAAGAAGAGAACACCCCTTTGTAAGAAAATGTAGCCTTTTTCATAACTCTTCTATATAATCTCCTGTTTCGTCGCACAGCCGGTAAGTAAACTGTCTGATCCAGCAGCCAGAAACACACGGAGCTGGCCAATGCCAAGGGTTTGACATCTCTCGCCGGTAAACTGTGCATCTATACTGTAGTAATCATAAACCCGAGTATTCGGGCCTTAGGAGGAGTGAAAAGTAATCGTGACCTTTGATAGACACTTACCGCTGGATGAGCGGATTCTGAGAATAGATCATATTCAAGCGCGCAGGTATTCAAAACTAACTGGGGTGGCCCTGGAGATCGCGACGGAGGGCATTCTGCGGCACCTTCGTGCCTGTGACCGGATGGACGTTAATCCCGACACGTCTGCGGTTCGAGAAATCATCGACGACGCCTTAAACGGTCGCAGGGTTTTCGCAGAAACCAACGAACAACATCCCCGCGCGGCGTAGTTCGAACCTATCCAATTTACAGACCAAAGAGACCGCCCTTTTGTGGGTCGGTCTCTTTGATTTTGAAACCACTGAATAAAATGGCTTCGCCCCTTCGAGTGCGGTTGACCCGAATAGCCGTCAACATGCTAACATCGCGACTCGTCGGCAATGCGCCCCTGTAGCTCAGCGGATAGAGCATCTGCCTTGTCGGAGCCTTAGTGGGAAAGTTCTCTATTCCGGAACCCATTAAGTGGACGACCCCATATGCGGGAACGCCCTGAGAGCCTCTGGTACTCGGAATCTAGAACCGAGTAAAAATCCATGAGGATTGGGTAATCCGCAGGAAACCGCCAAGGAAACACTAGTCGGTGGGTTCCTCAGAGACTATACGGGTCGGGACTGAGATGTCCAAGATATAGTCCAGCCAGCAAACCCGGTTTCGAGCGGGCGGTCAGGGAAAGCCTGATGCTGGAAGCTAAGCAGAGGGCCGCAGGTTCGAGTCCTGCCGGGGGCAAATTTCTCAGCTGCAATGAACATGTGGCGGCTATAGTTCAGTCGGTTAGAACGCTTGATTGTGGATCAAGAGGTCGTGGGTTCGAGTCCCACTAGCCGCCCCAACTAAAACCCATACCCAAGAGTAGAAGTGCTAACTGGATCTGATGAACGCAAGACACCCGGCCGAGGAGAGTGACGATGCCAGATGAGCAAAGAGTCGCCAACAATTCGCAAACGTACTTAGTTGATGCCGACGATTTCTCCTTTGAGACCCTGGAGCAAGAAAATGGTCAGGCTACCGTGATTCGTTTCCCACTAGTAGATCCACAGTATCACGCAGGTGATGTCCTGTTAGTTCTTTCAGGTAGTGATATTCACTTTCACGGAATGATTGGAAGCCTTGCAGAGGGATGGGCCGTCGCAACAGATCGACGCGGCTCCCTGCTTGCAACTACCGTCCAGTGAGAATGCTTACTGAACGCGGCTCAGATGCTAACGCGTCGTGTATCCCGAGGGGTGATCTATCTGTACTCCGGCTGATAGTGAACGTACTTGGATCCGATGAAAGCCTTTTTGGGTGTGGGTCGAGAGATAGGTAAGAGCTATCTGCTTGTCCAATGAGGTTGTCAGTTCCTTAATGAACGGATCAAAACTCACCGGCGCCCCTGTGCCTTGAAAGAACGCCCGTCCGCCCGTTTCTTCAGCAAGCCTCAGTAAAGACCCCTGTGCATTCGCAGCCAGGAGCGAATCTCTCACCCCAACTGTAGGAGCATAGAAAGCGTAAACTGCGATACTTCGACGTTGCGCCTCATTAATAGCTCGCTGCAAATCAAGGCTCTGGCCCGCCGAACTCGAGTCAGCACCATGTGAGAGATCCAGCCCATCTGACACTAGAAGTATTGCTCGTCTACCCGAAGGCTGCGAATCGAAACGCCGGATAGCCTCGATAACCTCGACATACGGATTGTACGGCGCAGCGCTTGCGAACCCCACAGGGGGTCGGAGTGCTTTGGCTGCTTTTTCCAGGTCTGTCGTAAACTTCTGACGAACCTGTATGGAGCCAGTTCTTAAATAACCAACAAGAACCCTGGAACCGCGCGGCAGGCGATTAATGAAATCTCTTAGGGGCTTGATTTCATTGCTGATTGATGACACCACGTCGTCCTGAATGAGAATCGCCAATGTTAATGGTGAGCCGGTTGGAAATGCACGAATAGAAAGAACTGTCTGCGGGTCCCCATCTTCAGTTACCGTAACGTCTATCATCTGTAATTCCGGTTCGGGCTTGACGCCTTTTACCCGAATACTAATGGGAATTGTCATTGGTCTGGCCGCACGTGAACTACTCGCAGAGGATACCGTCGGAGATTGAGCAAAGGCAGGTTGGTGGCCGAAACTCACAACCATGAAGGACATCAGTCCAATGAAGATTGCTGCCGCAAGTAGTGAACCTGTTTTCATTGCTTACTCCTAATAGTCTTGAAGAGCTTCGCGCATTATACAGACATCTAAGACAAACCGCTTCTGCCCCCCATGTTGTCTTGACTGACGTGCCCAAGTCGTACAGGCTAGCCGTGAACTCGTGGATGAACCGCTGACGGTTGTGCGAGCAGGTCGAACCACGCATCAGGCTTGAAACGCGAACCAAATGTCCGACATGCTTCAGCTTGTCGTCAAGATTGGGAACTCTTAATATGCGACGTTACGGGTAATATCACTGCTTGAGTGTTGCCAATCTCGACGACAAGCTGAAGCATATCGGACATCCTCGCCGCTATCTAACCTGCGAAATCTGCGGATTGTCGAACGTTTCCTTACATCGAAGGCAGCAGAAGTAAA
>JAMQPH010000698.1 GCA_023717605.1 Pyrinomonadaceae bacterium | reverse complement strand
CAACGTTGAGACCTACGGAGCGAACGAGTTGAACAACTGCCCGTTGTCGGCGGCGGTGTCCTTCTTGCTGTGCAGCACCGCGACTTTCACGCTGCAGCTGCCGCACATGGCCGCGACTGGTCACATGGCACATCGCGTGGGGAGATTCAATCCGCAGCGGACGAAACACAGCCTCCATCTGAATCCAATAGGATTCTACGGGAATCAAAATGGATTCAACAGAGATCGTGCCTGTCATGTTCTGAGCCTTCGTATTTCCCTTCGACATCGTGAATAACTGCCAATTTCGAAGGCAATCATGAAGAATTTCTCGTAGCCGGCTGCACAAGCCGCTGGCACATCGATTGCGATACGCCTTAATAGTCAGCAGGATGCTCAAAAAGGCCGTTCAGCAAGGCCGCAGCGAGCGAAGAGGCGAAGGCGTACGCTTCGGTACGTTGAGCCTCTGAGCGAAGCGAGAACGAAGCTGGCGGACTTTTTCAGCATCCTGCTAAGGCGGACGAGCAGTCGACCTATAGTCATTGGGCTCACGTGTGAGAACTCGCTGATGAGGATTCACGCTTGAGTACCCAACCAGAACCTCCTCCTGGTTGCCAAGCTCCTAGTCGACTGAGCGTCAACGCCACGGGAGCCCCGGCTCCGTCATACCCGGGGCTGCGGCTCCCTCCTTATAACTGGTTTGTTTGGTTCATTTGGTTTGTTTTGTTGATCTGGTTGTTTGGTTTATTTGGTTCATCTGGTTGATTTGGTTGGTCTGGTTAGTTTCGTTCAACCAAACAAACAAGACAAACCAAACAAACCAAATAAACGATCTCTCTACCATTCGCGGCGTGGTTGGAGTCATGCCACAAGATATGGTGCTGGGAGCCTGTCCGACAGTGACCATTTCTACTGCGGCAAACGGCAATGCCGGACAGGCTTCTAGTCCGTATAACCCGAAAATGTTATTGCTAAAAATGCCGTACAGGTTTAATAAGGGCTACCAGTTGCTTCCACGTAGCAGTGCGTGTTTGCTGTGTGGCTGGTTTCTCTCGCTGGATCTTCAACGGAGCCGGCCATGAATGGCGCCTCAGGCTTCCAACCAGGCTACGGAAAAACCATTTCGGCACAGCAGAGCTTCGATAGTCTCCACGTCTGGGACAAGAAAAAACACTCCCGGAGGATGCTCAAAAAGGCCGCTCAGCAAGGCCGCAGCAAGCGAAGAGGCGATGCGTACTCTGTTCGGTACGTTGGAGCCTCTTCGCGAAGTGAGAACGCCGCTGGCGGGCTTTTTCAGCGTCCTGCTAGAAGTGCGGTCTTCTACCTCCCAACACCATCGTATCGGTTCCTGGACGAGCAACGGCATCAACTCGGAACAGGTTCCTGGCAACATTTCCCAGCAAAAATGAACCCGTGAGGCGTGACGCAGTTCACCACAGAGAAGGAGGAGGCAGATGAAGGTGGTCAGATTATCCTTTCCATCAATAATCGTAGGTCTTGCATTCCTGGGTCTGCTGGTTCTGGGCATCCCGATGACAGGGCTTGGCCAAACTCCGCACCCTTGCCAATCGAACGGTACAACGCATATGGGTACAACCCTCGGAGGGGTTAACACCTATAACTTTTACTTCGACAAATCCTGTCCTACCGAGTCTAATGCGACAGTTTGGACGGTCAAGGTTTATAATAAAAACAACCTAATTACCCCGCTTCCTTGTAGCTTTGGCCCAGTATCTGTTCCTATTGGCCCCGGTCCTTACGGGCCGGTGAACTGTAATAACCTTCAAAGAGGATCACCTGGCTGGCAAGTCAGGGTAGTCATCATTTTTGAGAGGCTCATATGTGGTCCGATGACCCACACCCATGATTTTTTAAATCCATAGGCTGCTGCAACGAGGGAGCGAGACATTACCTCAATCTTCAAAGGGGTGCCAAAATGATTACCGGAAACACTCCAAGGCCGGTCCAGCAACTCATGACGCGGTGCACCTTGACCTTGACCGTGACCTGCCTTCTATTGTCTGGATGCGAGTCGCAGTGCCTTAAGTTCATTAACAAACAAATTACGAAAGGAGACGCTCAACGCGCAGCCGTCGTTCTTCTTACACGGAGCGGCGACAGTACAAACACCGACATACACAGAATCGTAAAGGACGCCACGGGTGTGGAAAGCGTGGAGATGGACTTCAATTGGAACAATATAACACTTGCGGGAATTCCATTGAGACTATTCGCGGAGCAAGAACAGGCACAACAATTTCAGTTGAACGTGTTTGAGTATGACAGCGGAAGAGGAATTCCAGGTGCGAGCATGACAGAACCCCAACCTATCGACGATCATGATCGGAAACTGACAGGCCTTCCGCTTGATACGTTACTCACAGTTGTGCTTGCGTTCAAGAATAACACGGCACCTGATTCGGATGAGAAGTTCGCGAACCCAGCGAGCTTTAATGTCCTCTTTAAAAAGGCGAAGGACGTGCAAAGACCTTAACATTAGCGACTCCTGTTTAATTCGACCCGACGCAGTCGTATCCAACCTAATCTGCTCCTAGGGGACGTGTTGAGACTGGTTACGAGAAAACATGGGGGAGAAAGGAGTCATGAACAGCCGCTACCCTAGTATAAATGGTCCTTTGCCCTGCGCTTGGTCTTTGCACCTTGTCCTCCTTTCGTTGGTGACATTACTGCTTTCGCTCCAAGATCTCAGTCAAGCCCAAACACCCCCCATCACCCCGTCCGGTCTGAACACCCAAGTTAGCGATCCGATCGCTGTCGGAGGACAGACCCAATACGACATCACCGGCGGAACGCGCCCTGGGGGTGTGAGTGGGACCAATCTGTTCCACAGCTTTGGTGAATTCGGGGTCCCGCCCAACAATATCGCAAACTTTCTCAATGGGGTATCGTTCGATCTGAACGGCAATCCCCTCGCTGCTGGCTTACAAACATCCAACATTCTGGGTCGCGTCACGGGAAGCACCCGGTCGGACATATTCGGCACCATTCAAACCACTGGCTTCGGGAACGCGAATCTTTTCCTGATGAATCCCTATGGCTTTTTATTCGGCCCGAATGCCACCGTAAATGTCGGCGGGATGGTGGCTTTCACCTCGGCAGATTATCTCCGACTGACTGATGGTGCGCTGTTCAACAAGACACCTAATGTTGCTCAAGACGCGTTGCTGAGCGCCGCGCCGGTGGCCGCTTTCGGGTTCATAGGATCCAATCCGCATGCCATCGAATTCGAAGGAGGCCACCTCACCGTCGCGAATGGGACTGGCCTCACATTCGTTGGTGGAGACATTAACTTGGTGCCCGATTCTTCTGGTGCGCCGAGTAGCATCACGGCCCCGGGTAGACAAATTCAACTCACGAGCGTCGCGGGAGCCAGTGAAGGTGAAGTAGCAGCGGACACGGCGGTGCCGGAACCTGGGATGGCCTTGGGCACCATCACGCTTGGTCTAGGCACCGTCCTCTCAACTGTGGGCGATTCTTCGTTTGGGAATGGTAGCGGCGGCGCCGTATCCATCCGCGGCGGCCAGTTCGTAGCAACGGGCGCCAAAATTCTGACGAGCCCAGCGGCATTTAGCACCGGATCTGGAGGTGAGGTCACTATCTCGGCTTCAGGCCCTGCTTCATTGAGCGACTCAATAATCGACACTCAGTCAAATGTTGGAGAAGGAGGTGGCTGAGCAGTCAACGTGGCAGCTTCGGATATCACCCTGCAAAACACTAGCGTCATGACAGGAG